>JALORQ010000204.1 GCA_025458805.1 Rubrivivax sp. | reverse complement strand
GTGCTGAACTCGAGCCTGAACGTGGCCCAGTTCTGGGACGGCCGCGCGGCCGACCTGAAGGCGCAGGCCGGCGGTCCGATCGCGAATCCGGGCGAGATGGCGTTCAGCCACACGCTGGCCATCGACGTGCTCGAGTCGATCCCGGCCTACCAGCGCGAGTTCAAGCAGGTCTTCGGCAAGGACAAGATCGACATCGACCAGGTCACCGCCGCGATTGCCGAGTTCGAGAAGACGCTGGTGACGCCCAACTCGCGCTTCGACCAGTGGCTGCTGGGCAGGAAGGACGCGCTGACGAAGGACGAGCTCGAGGGCTATCAGTTGTTCAAGACCAGCGGCTGCGTGGCGTGCCACAACGGTCCGGCCGCAGGCGGCACGTCGTTCCAGAAGATGGGCATCGTCGAGCCGTACAAGTCGACGAGCACCGCCGAGGGGCGCAGCGCCGTGACCGGCAAGGATGCCGACCGCTTCAACTTCAAGGTGCCGACGCTGCGCAACGTCGAGCTCACCTACCCGTACTTCCACGACGGCGCGGCCAACACGCTGGCCGAGGCGGTGGACGTGATGGGCCGGCTGCAGCTGGGCAAGAAGTTCTCGCCCGACGAAAACGCGAAGATCGTCGCGTTCCTGAAGACGCTGACCGGCGACCAGCCGAGCTTCACGTTGCCGATCCTGCCGCCGTCGAGCGACAAGACGCCGCGCCCGGACCCCTGGGCGAAGTGACCGATGACGCGCGGGCCGGCAGGCCCGCGCCGGTCAGGCGTGCCTGAGCATCTCCTGGTGCGGGATGCCGGCCTCCTCGAACGCCGGCCCGTGCGGCACGAAGCCGAGACGCCGGTAGAAGTCGACCGCGCCGGCCTGCGCGTGCAGCAGCAGCCGGCCCAAGCCGCGCTGGCGCGCGGCATCGGCGAGCGCGTCGAGCACGGCCCGGCCGATGCCGGCGCCGCGCAGCGTCGGCAGCACGGCCATGCGCCCGATGCGCCCGACACCCGGCGCGTGCTCGAGCAGCCGCCCGGTGGCCAGCGCCATCCCGAAGCGGTTGAAGGCCACGGCGTGCAGTGCCGATGCGTCGGCGGCGTCGAGCTCGATCTCCGGCGCGATGCCCTGTTCGTCGACGAAAACGCGCCGGCGCAGGCCTGCAGCCTCGCGGCCGAGCTCGTTCCAGGTGCCGACGCGCACGTCGAGCATCGGTGCGCCGGCCTCGAAGTCGCCGAGCAGCGCGCGCAGCTCGGCCGGCACCGGCCGGCTGGTCTGCGTCGCCGGGTCGGCGAAGACGTAGACCAGTTCGCCGTGCACCAGCAGCGTCTCGCCGCGGAACAGCGCGGCATGGAACAGGATCGACGAGTTGCCGATGCGCTCGCAGCGGATGCCGGCCTCGCACAGGTCGTCGTAGCGCGCCGAGCCGAGGTACTCGACGGTCGCCTTGCGCACGTAGAGATCGCCCTGCAGGTGCTCCATCGCCTCGTGGTACGGCATCGCGAGCGCGCGCCAGTAGCCGGCGACCGCGGTGTCGAAGTACATCAGGTAGTGGCCATTGAAGACGATCTTCTGCATGTCCACCTCGGCCCAGCGGACGCGGAGGCGGTCGCGGAAGCGGAAGTCGGCGCGTTTCATCGGTCGGTCTCCTTCAGCGGTCGTGATGCTGCCAGGCCTCGCGCAGCGCGTCGGCGGCCGCCTGCTGCGCCAGGCCGGCCTCCTTGAGCGCGCGGCCCATCTTGATGAAGTCGTGCACCAGCCCACGGTACAGCTCGAGCCGCACCGCGACGCCGGCGGCGCGCAGCCGGTCGGCGTAGGCCAGCCCCTCGTCGACCAGCGGGTCGCACTCGGCCAGGATCACGCAGGCCGGCGCGACACCGTCCAGGTCGTCGGCGAGCAGCGGCGCGAAGCGCCAGTCGCCGCGCGCATGGCGGTCGATGGTGTGGTCGAAGAACCAGGCGATCGTCGTCGCGTCGAGCAGGAAGCCGTTGCCGAACAGCTCGTGGCTCGCGGTGTCGGCGTGCGCGGCCGTGCCCGGAGTGATCAGCAGTTGCAGCGCGAGCGGCAATCCGCGGTCGCGGGCGCGGATCGCCGCCACCGCGGCCAGCGTGGCGCCGGCGCTGTCGCCGCCGACCGCGATGCGCCGTCCGTCGAGGCCGAACTTCGCGCCGTGCGCCGCCAGCCAATCCAGCGCGGCCCAGGTGTCGTCGACCGCCGCCGGGAACCGGTGCTCGGGCGCCAGCCGGTAGTCGAGCGCGACCACGGCGCCGCCGCTCCTCAGCGCGAGCTGGCGGCACAGGCTGTCGTGGGTCTCGAGACCGCCGATGACGAAGCCGCCGCCGTGCAGGTACAGCAGCGCGGGCCGCGCGTCGCTGCCGTCGGCATAGATGCGCGCCGGCCGCGGGCCGCCGTCGCCGCCGGGGACCGCGATCTCCTCGACGCGCTGCAGCCGCGCCCGCGGCAGGTCGAGCACTTCGGCCGCCGCGGTGTAGGCTGCGCGCGCGGCCTGCGGCGTCATCGCGTGCCAGGGCGTGCGCTGCGCGCGCCGGATGCGCTCGAGCAGGCCGGACATCGCCGGGGTGAGCAGCTGGGCACTCAAGGAAAGTCGCGACTCGGCAGCGTGGGGGCGCGCAGCATACTCGCCCCGCCGCGGCGGCCGACAGGCCGCGTGGCCCCTTCCCGCCACCCTACCCCGCCGCCCGACCGGCGCGTTGCACGATGGCCCGCATCCTCTACCTGACCCAGATCGAGATCGACTTCGGCGCGCGCCGTCTTCTGGCCGACGAGTGCGCGCGCGCCGGGATGCGCCGCCCGCTCGTCGTCACCGACGCCGGCGTGCGCGCCGCGGGCGTGCTGGGCCTCGCGCTCGAGGGGCTCGCCGGCCTGCCGCACGCCATCTTCGACGGCACCCCGTCCAACCCCACCGAGGCCGCGGTGCGCGCGGCGGTCGATGTGCTGCACCGCGAGGGCTGCGACTCGCTGGTCGCGGTGGGGGGCGGATCGAGCATCGACCTGGCCAAAGGCGTGGCGATCGCCGCCACGCACGACGGGCCCCTGAAGACCTACGCGACCATCGAGGGCGGCAGCCCGCGCATCACCGAGCGCGTGCTGCCGATCGTCGCGCTGCCGACGACCGCAGGCACCGGCAGCGAGGTCGCGCGCGGCAGCATCCTGATCGTCTACGACGGGCGCAAGCTGGGCTTCCACTCGTGGCACCTGGTGCCGAAGGCGGCGCTGCTCGACCCCGAGCTCACGCTCGGCCTGCCGCCGGCGCTGACGGCGGCCACCGGCATGGACGCGATCGCGCACTGCCTCGAGACCTTCATGGCGCCGGCGGTCAATCCGCCCGCCGACGGCATCGCGCTCGACGGCCTCGAGCGCGGCTGGGCGCACATCGAGCGCGCCACGCGCGACGGCGCCGACCGCGAGGCGCGCTGGCAGATGATGAGCGCGAGCATGCAGGGCGCGATGGCGTTCCAGAAGGGGCTGGGCTGCGTGCATTCGCTCAGCCACAGCCTCGGCGGCCTCGACCCGCGGCTGCACCACGGCACGCTCAACGCGATGTTCCTGCCCGCCGTCGTGCGCTTCAACGCCGCGGCCGACCCGATGCGGCGCGATCGGCGGCTGCAGCGCATCGCGCACGCGATGGGGCTGGCCGGCTGCGATGCCGAAGGCACCGAGGTCGCCGAGGCCATCCGCGCGATGAACGCCCGCCTCGGCCTGCCCGCCGGGCTGGGCGCGATGGGCGTGACCGAAGCGCTCTTCGAGCGCGTGATCGACGGCGCGATGGCCGACCACTGCCACAAGACCGGCCCGCGCCTGGCCACGCGCGACGACTACCGCGCGATGCTGCTGGCCTCGATGTGAGGGGGTGGCCGCGACGGCGAGCGGCCGCGCGGCCCGGTTACTTGAACCGCACCGCGACCTGCGGGTTGCCGGGAAGCCCCTCGTAGGTCACGCGCACGGTCTTGCCCGCCTCGGCCGGCCCCATGCCGAAGGCGCCGAGCGACAGCAGGTCGCCCGGCTGCAGCGTGATACCGGCCTTCTTCAGGTCGGCGGCGATCCAGATCACGGCATTCAGCGGATGGCCCAGGATCGCCGTGCCCTTGGCGGCACCGATCTCCTTGCCCGTACTGTCGACCGTGCGCACCGTCATGTCGCGCAGCGCATCGGCGAACGCGGCGTCGGCACGCACCGGGATCGGCGCGCCGCGCACGCCCAGCCGCGCGCCGACGTTGTTGAGCACCAGCGTCGGCGCGTTGATCTTCGACGGGTCGGCGACCAGCGTGTCGGGCAGCTCGATGAACGGGATCACCGCGCGCAGGTGTCGCAGCGCCTCCTCGGGCGTGCGGGCGTCGTGGATCGCGCTGCTGCCGACCTCGACCATCAGGTCGGGCTCGAGGAAGGGCCGCGCGCCGAACCTGGCCGGCACCTCGGCACCGTCGACGAGCAGCATGCCGGCCAGCAGCGTGCCGCGCAGCGGTGCGCTGAGCCCGAAGCGCTGCTGCACCGCGGGGTTGGTCAGCCCGGCCTTGTAGCCGACGACGCGACCGTGCGTGGGCTCGAGCGCGGCGACGAACTTGCGCGCGCCGCACGCCGCGCCCTCGAGCGTCAGGTCGGCCGGCGGGTTGGGCACCGGCTGCAGCGAGAGGAACTGCTCGACCCGGGTCTTCGTCTCGGCCGCCGTCGGG
>JALORQ010000203.1 GCA_025458805.1 Rubrivivax sp. | reverse complement strand
GTCTCCCGGTGCTCGGCGCGCCACAATGCGCGGCCTGCCGCGGCATTGTCGCCGCGCCCGGCAGGGCCCGATGCGATCGTCCACGCGAACCCTTCCCGCGCTGCCCGCCGATGCGCCGCAGTCGCCGCGCTCCGACTGGGCCACCCTCGGCCGGCTGCTGCCGTACTTCTGGCAGTACCGCTGGCGGGTGTCGATCGCGCTCGGCTTCCTGGTCGCGGCCAAGGTGGCCAACGTCGGGGTGCCGGTGCTGCTCAAGTACCTGGTCGACGCGCTGTCGATCAAGCCCGGGGACGCGGTCGCCGTGCTGGTCGTCCCGGCGGGCCTGCTGCTGGCCTACGGCGCGCTGCGCCTGTCGACGTCGCTGTTCACCGAGCTGCGCGAGCTGATCTTCGCCAAGGCCACCGAGGGGGCCGCGCGCTCGATCAGCCTGCAGGTGTTCCGGCACCTGCACGGGCTGTCGCTGCGCTTCCACCTCGAGCGACAGACCGGCGGGATGACGCGCGACATCGAGCGCGGCACGCGCGCGGTGCAGTCGCTGATCTCGTACACGCTCTACAGCATCCTGCCGACGCTGATCGAGGTGGGGCTGGTGCTCGCGCTGCTCGGCACGCGCTTCGACGCGGCATTCGCCTGGATCACGCTCTCGGCGCTGGCGGGCTACATCGTCTTCACGATCGCCGTCACCGAGTGGCGCACGAAGTTCCGCCGCGAGATGAACGAGCTGGACTCGACCTCGCACACGCGGGCCATCGACTCGCTGCTCAACTACGAGACCGTCAAGTACTTCAACAACGAGGACTTCGAGGCCCGGCGCTACGACGAGAGCCTCGAGCGGCTGCGTCGTGCGCGGCTGAAGAGCCAGAGCACGCTGTCGCTGCTCAACACCGGGCAGCAGCTGATCATCGCGCTGGCGCTGGTCGCGATGCTGTGGCGCGCCACCGAGGGCGTGGTCGCCGGGCGCCTGACGCTGGGCGACCTGGTGATGATCAACGCGTTCATGATCCAGCTCTACATCCCGCTCAACTTCCTGGGCGTCATCTACCGCGAGATCAAGCAGGCCCTGACCGACCTCGACAAGATGTTCGGGCTGCTCGAGAAGCACCGCGAGGTCGACGACGCGCCGGGCGCGGCGGCGCTCGAGGTGCGCGAGGGCGCGGTGCGCTTCGAGGCCGTCTCGTTCGCGTACGACCCGGCGCGCCCGATCCTGCACGACGTGACGATCGAGATCCCGGCCGGTCGCACGGTGGCCGTGGTCGGCGCGTCGGGGGCCGGCAAGAGCACGCTGGCGCGCCTGCTCTACCGCTTCTACGACGTCGGCGCCGGGCGCATCACGATCGACGGCCAGGACATCCGCGGCGTGACCCAGTCCAGCCTGCGCCGCGCGATCGGCATCGTGCCGCAGGACACGGTGCTGTTCAACGACACGGTCGAATACAACATCGCCTACGGCCGGCCCGGCGCGACGCACGACGAGGTGGTCGCCGCGGCCGCGTCGGCGCACATCCACGACTTCGTCGCCGCGACGCCCGACGGCTACCGGACGATGGTCGGCGAGCGCGGGCTCAAGCTCTCGGGCGGCGAGAAGCAGCGCGTCGCGATCGCGCGCACGCTGCTGAAGAATCCGCCGATCCTGATCCTCGACGAGGCCACCTCGGCGCTCGACAGCGCCAACGAGCGCGCGATCCAGGCCGAGCTCAAGAGCGTCGCGCAGGGACGCACGGCGCTCGTCATCGCGCACCGGCTGTCGACCGTCGTCGACGCGCACGCGATCGTCGTGCTGCACCAGGGCCGCGTCGTCGAGACGGGCTCGCACGCCGAGCTGCTGGCACGCGGCGGCCGCTATGCCGAGATGTGGCGGCTGCAGCACAGCGGTGCCGACGCGTCCTGAGCGGCGGCGATGTCGGCGCCCCCGCTCACGCATCACGAGATCCTGGCGCTGGCCGGGCCGCTCGCGGCGCGCGGCTGTCACGTCGACCTGGCCGCGAGCGATCGCCACGCGCGGCGTCTGGTGCTGCGGCCGCCGGCGGCCGACGGTGCCGGCTGCGCGGCGGACGGCCCGACGGGCGAATCGCTGGTGCTCGAGTGCGGCGAGCGCGGCCGGCTGCGCCTGCTGCGCACGCTCGAGCATGGCGGGCGGCGCGCGGTACTGCGCGCCGCCGGCCATGACGCCGCGGCGCTGCTGGACCTGCTGCGCGACGTGCCGCCGTCGCAGTGCTTCGTCGCGCATCCGGGCGCGGTGGTCGTGCGCAGCTACGACGTCGGGGGGCGCGGCCGCGACGGTCGCCCGCTGCTCGATCTGTTCGAGGGCCGCGTGCATGCCGATGCCGGGCTCGTGCTGATCCTCGACGTGCCGCCGGTGCGGGGCGTGGCCGCGAACCTGTGGCTCGAACCGCGGGCCGGGCTGCGTTTCACGCTGCCCGAGGATCTGCTCGCGGTGCTCGGCTGGAACTGGGCGCGGCTGGTGCCGCGGCCGGGCGGGTGGATGAGCAAGCTGAGGATGAAGGGCCCGCGCGCGCACCGCAGCGCAAAGGCCGAGGCCGCGCTCGACCGGGCGGCCTCGCACCTGGCCGCCGTGCTCGCCGCGTCGCCATCGGCCTTCGACGACCGGCATCGCCCGGCGCGCTGGGGCGTCTTCGTGCGGCGCGGCATCCCGACGCTGACCGCGCTGTCGCTCGTCGGCTCGGTGGCGCTGTTCGCGCACTTCGTGAAGCAGGCGCCGACCGGCCTGTGGGTCACGCTCTATCACGCGCCGACGCTGCTGCTGGCGCTGGGCTTCATGGCGCAGGAGCTTCCGCGCTTCGAGATTCCTCCGTGGCCGCGGCCGCTGCGCGCCCCCGGCTGGGCCGCACCGTCCGCGCACTGAGCTAGGGTCCCGCGGACCGCGCCGGGGCAGCAGGGCGCGTCGGACAGCGACGGCGCGGCGCCGGAGGCCCGCGCGCCGCCGCCGGCGGCCGACCCGCGCTGGCACGCGGCCGAAGTGTCCGCCGGGCGACAAGTGGCGTCACATGGCACGTCCCGTGCTCGCCTATGCTTGTCGCCACGGCGTCCCAGCCCGGGTCGCCGTGCAGTCAGGCCGATGCCGTGGAACGCCACATCCTCAACCCCCTCTTCTCGCCGCGCTCGATCGTCGTCTTCGCGGGGGACCCCGACGCCGCCGAGGCGCCGACCCCGATGGCGGCCTCGTTGCGACGCGCGCTGCGCGACGGCCGCTACGGCGGCGAGGTGACCTGGCTCGACATCGGGATGACGGGCACGCTGGGCGAGCTCGCCTCCTCGCGCGCCGACCTGGCGCTGATCGCGCTGCCCGGCGACCAGTGCCGTGCCGCGCTCGAGGTGGTCGGGCGCATCCGCTGCCGCGCCGCGCTGGTGCTGAGCGCCGGGCTCGGAGCCGCGCTGTGCAGCGAGCTGCACCAGACCGCGCGTCGCTACGGCGTGCAGCTGCTCGGTCCCAACAGCCTGGGATTCCAGCGGCCGCCTCTGGGCCTCGACGCCGGGCACCTGGGGCCGCTGGCCGCGAAGGGGCCGCTGGGCCTGGTGTCGCAGTCGGGCGCGCTCACCGCGGCGCTGCTCGACTGGGCGCGCCAGAACGGCGTCGGCTTCTCGACCGTAGTCTCGCTGGGACCGAACACCGCGGTCGAGCTGCCGCAGGTGCTGGACTTCCTGGGGCACGACGGTGCCACGCAGAGCATCCTGGTCTACATGGAAGGCATCCGCCACGCGCGGCGCTTCATGAGCGCGCTGCGCGCCGCGGCCTACGCCAAGCCGGTGGTGGTGATGAAGGCCGGGCGCCGCCCGGCGGGCACGCGTGCCGCGCTGACGCACTCGGCGGCGATCGTCGGCTCCGACGACGTGTTCGACGCCGCCCTGCGGCGCGCCGGTGTCGTGCGCGTGCGCTCGTTCACGCAGCTCTTCTCGGCGGCGCGGTGCCTGGCGTCGCGCTTCCGTCCGGTCGGCCGCCGGCTGGCGGTCGTGAGCAACGGCGGTGGCCCGGCGGTGCTGGCGGCCGACTGGGCCGGCGAGCTCGGGCTCGAGGTGGCGCACCTGTCCCCCGAGTCGCAGGCCGCGCTCGCGCCCCTGCTGTCGCCGCAGGCCAGCCTCGACGGCGTCATCGACCTCGCCGAGGGCGCGACGCCCGATCACTATCGCGCGGCGATGGCCGCCTGCGTCGCCGACCGCGCAGCCGACGGTGTGTTGCTGATCCATTCGCCCAAGGCCGACAGCGATCCGTCGGCCATCGCGCGTGCCGTCGCCGAGGCCTTCGCGCCGGCCGGCAAGCCCGTGCTCGCCTGCTGGATGGGCGACGCCAGCATCCGCGAATCGCTGGCGATCCTCAACGATCGCGCGGTGCCGACCTTCCGCACCCCGGAAGGCGCGGTCGACGCCTTCAACAGCATCGCCAGCTTCTACCGCAACCAGCAGCTGCTGGCGCAGACGCCGCCTCCGCTGTCCGACCTCGCGACCCCCGACACCGAGGGCGCGCGGCTGCTCATCGAGGGCGTGCTCGCCGAGCGCCGCAAGGTGCTCACCGAGATGGAGAGCAAGGCACTGCTGGCCGCCTTCAACGTGCCGGTGACGCGCACCATGCTGGCGCGCAACGCCAACGAGGCGATGCTGATCGCGAGCCAGCTCGGCTACCCGGTGGCGCTGAAGATCGACTCGCCCGACATCGCGCACAAGAGCGACGTGCAGGGCGT
>JALORQ010000066.1 GCA_025458805.1 Rubrivivax sp. | reverse complement strand
GCGCTCAAGCGCATCGACCTGCCGCCCGAGGCCGGCGACGGCGGCGACGCGGCCGGCTGGGCGGTGCAGCTCGCTCCCGGCGGCGAGTGGCTGGCCGTGTCGCGACGCCAGCTCGTGGCGGTGCGCGACGCGCTGGCGCGACCCTGAACCGCCGCCGCCCGGGCCGCGTCAGCTCGGCGCGTAGGCCAGCCGCACGTAGATCGGCGCGAACGCCTCGGCCTGCGTGACCTCGACCAGGCTCTCGCGCGCCAGCTCGAGCAGCGCGACGAAGGTCACGACCAGCACCGGCACGCCGCGCGTCGCGTCGAACAGTTCGTCGAACTCGACGAAGCGCCGGCCGTGAAGGCGACGCAGCACCAGGCTCATGTGCTCGCGCACCGAGAGCTGCTCGCGCGTGATCGTGTGGTGACGGTGCAGCCGCGCGCGCTGCAGGATGTCGGCCCAGGCGGCGCGCAGGTCCTCGGGCCGCACCTCGGGCAGCCGCGGCGTCGCGTCGGTCTCGGAGGCGACCTGCACGCGAAGGAAGTCGCGGCCGATCAGCGGCAGCTCGTCGAGCCGCGCGGCCGCGAGCTTGATGCGCTCGTACTCGACGAGGCGACGCACCAGATCGGCGCGAGGATCCTCGGCCTCGCCGGGCGCGGCGCCGGGCTTCGGCGGCAGCAGCATGCGCGACTTGATCTCGATGAGCATGGCCGCCATCAACAGGTACTCGGCGGCCAGCTCGAGGTTGCGCGAGCGGATCTGGTCGACGTACTCGAGGTACTGCCGCGTCACGTCGGCCAGCGGGATGTCGAGGATGTTGAAGTTCTGCTTGCGGATCAGGTAGAGCAGCAGGTCCAGCGGCCCTTCGAAGGCCTCGAGGAAGACCTCGAGCGCGTCGGGCGGGATGTACAGGTCCTGCGGCAGCGCGAACAGCGGCTCGCCGTAGAGGCGCGCAAGCGCGACCTGGTCGACCACGTCGGGCGCGGGCGGGGCGCCTTCGGCGGGCAGGCCCTCGGCGGCGGGGTGGTCCACCGCCTCAGTCGCCGCGCTGCTCGGGCTGCGTCTGGTAGACGTAGGGCTGCTGCGGGACGCGCGCCTCGCGCCACTCGGCCTGCGCCTGCCGGTCGATCGGCCGGTCCCAGAGCAGCGCGCGGCCGGCGCGCTGCTCGGCTTCGAGCGAGGGCTTCTTGGCCTTCAGCTCCTCGATGAACTGCGTGACGTCGGACTTGTAGGGTTTCCAGAAGAACGGCATGGCAGCTCGGGGGGCAGAATCTTCCGACGATTCTATCGGGCGCCCTTGCGGGCGGCTGTCTGCGGGAGGAGGTCCGCGGGCCGCCACCGCCGGGTCGGCCGCCTCGCATGTCCGCCATCGAGACCGAGCTCAAGTTCCAGGTGCCAGCGCGCTCGCTCGCCGCCGTGCGCCGGGCGGTGACGGCGGGGCGGGCCGGGGTCACGCGGCTCGCGGCGGTCTATGCCGAGGCCGACGACGACCGCCTCGCGGCGAACGGGCTCGCGTTGCGGCTGCGCAAGGAGGGCTCGGCCTGGGTGCAGACCCTCAAGGGCCGCGCCGACGGGCTGCTCGGGCGGCCCGAGCACGAGGTGCCGCTGCCCCGGCAGCGCGGCGAGCCGGCGATCGACCCCGCGCGTCACGCCGGCACCCCGGTCGGCGAGCGCCTGATCGCGTTGCTCGCCGACGGCACCCCGCTGCGCCCGCTCTACCGCACCGAGATCCGGCGCACGCATCGCCTGCTGCGCCACGCCGGTGCCGTCGTCGAGGTCGCGCTCGACGAGGGAACGATCCGCGCCGGCGACCACGTGCTGCCGGTGCGGGAGATCGAGTTCGAGCTCGTCGCCGGCCCGCCGCAGGCGCTGCTGGCGCTGGCGGCACGCTGGGCCCAGCGGCACGGGCTGTGGCTGGACATCCGCACCAAGGCCGAACGCGGACATCGGCTGGCGCGCGGGCAGGGCGCGCCGGCACCGGTGCGCGCGGTCTCGGCGGCGCTCGACCTGCGCGCGACGCCTGGCGCGGCCTTCGCCGCGATCGTGATCGGCGTCGTCGGGCAGCTGCTGCCGAATGCCGCCGAGGTGGCCGATGCGAGTCCCGACCCCGAGCACCTGCACCAGCTGCGCGTGGCGATCCGGCGCCTGCGCACGGCGTTGCGCGTGCTCGGTGGCTGGGCCGCCGATCCGGCTCAGGCTGCAGCGCTCGAGTCGCGCTGGCGCGAGCCGTTCGCGCGGCTGGGCGGGTCGCGCGACGACGACGTGCTCGCGGCGACGCTGCTGCCGGCGCTCGCGGCGGCCGGCGCCCCGCAGGTCGTGCTGCCGGCATCGGCGGCCGTCGAGCCGGCAGCCGACGTCGTGCGCGAGGGCGTGTTCTCGGCCCTCGTGCTCGAGACGATCGCGCTTGCGCTCGCGCTGGCACCGCCGCCGGCGGACGGCGCGGCCGTGCCTTCGCTGCGCGATGCGGCGCGGCGCGTGCTGGCGCGCAGCTGGAAGCAGGCGATGGCCGGCGCGGACGGCTTCGCCGCGGCGACGGCCGAGGAGCAGCACCGCGCACGCCGGCGCCTGAAGCGGCTGCGCTACACGGTCGAGTTTCTGGGCCCGCTCTTCGCGGGTCGCGCCCAGCGGCGGCTGGTCGATCGCCTGCGGCGGGCACTCGACGACGTCGGCCAGGTCACCGACCTGCTGATCGCCGAGGGGCGCTTCCGCGCCGCGCTCGAGACCGACGCGCGGGCGTGGTTTGCGCTCGGCTGGCTCGCGGCGCAGCGTGAGCACCTCGTCGCCGACACCGCGCGGCGGCTCGAGCGCCTGGCCGAGTCGTCGCGGCCCTGGCGCTGAGGCGCAGGTCACCGAGGGCGCAGGCTCGCGCCCCGCTCAGGTCCGCTCTCGACCCGTCTCGTCGAAGGCCGCCTCGACCGTGGGCACGATGTTCTCGGCGCCCAGCTGCGACTCGAAGCCCGAGCGCCGGATCAGCGACAGCGGCTGCTCGTTGACGTTGGCCAGCACGAGCGCGATCTCGCGCCTGGCGAGCGCGCGGTGCAGCTGCTCGAGGGCCTCGATGCCCGAGGTGTCGAGCGAGATCAGGCGGTGCATCTCGAGCACCACCGCGCGCGTGCCGTCCGGCACCTGCTCGCCCAGCGCCTCGATCTTGCCCACCGCGCCGAAGAACAGGGCCCCGTAGAGTTCGAAGACCTGGACGCCGGACGGCAGCGCGGCCGCCTGCGCCGCCGGTGCCGGCTGCACGCGGAAGAGCTGGCCCATCCGCACGATGAAGAAGACGCAGGCCAGCACCAGGCCCACCTCGACCGCGACCGTGAGGTCGAACACCACGGTCAGCACGAACGTGCCCACGAGGATGGTGCGGTAGTTCCAGCTGAAGCGGCGCAGCCGCGCGAACTCGCGCCACTCGCCCATGTTCCACGCCACGAACATCAGGATGCCGGCGAGCGCGGCCAGCGGGATGTGCAGCGCGAGCGGCGCGGCGACGAGCATCACGGCCAGCAGCGTGAGCGCGTGCACGATGCCGGCCACCGGGCTCGTCGCGCCCGCGCGCAGGTTGGTCACCGTGCGCGCGATCGTGCCGGTCGCCGGCATGCCGCCGAACATCGGCGCCACGACGTTGGCCACGCCCTGCGCCATCAGCTCCTGGTTCGGGTCGTGGCGCCGGAACGGCGTCATGTTGTCGGCCACGCGCGCGCACAGCAGCGACTCGATGGCGCCGAGCAGCGCGATCGTCAGCGCAGGCATGAACAGCAGCTTGGCGGTAGCCCAGTCGAGCGCCGGCAGCGCGAGGCCGGGCAGCGACTGCGGGATGCCGCCGAAGCGCGAGCCGATGGTCTCCACCGGCAGCGCCAGCAGTCGTGCCGCGAGCGTGGCCGCGACGAGGGCGACCACGGTGCCGGGCAGGTGCGCGACGAGCCGCTGCAGCCGTGCCAGCAGTCCGATCGGGCCGGTCGGCATCGCGTAGCTCTTCGGCCACAGCACGACGATGGCCAGGCTGCCGGCCGCCACCGCGACCGCGGCCAGGTTGACGGTGTGCAGGTGCGCGCCCAGCACCCCGAGCAGCGAGAAGAAGTCGGCCGGCAGCTTCGGCGTCGCGAGGCCGAGGAAGTCGCGCACCTGCGACAGCGCGATCAGCACCGCGATCCCGTTGGTGAAGCCGATGATCACCGGCACCGGCACGTAGCGCACCAGCGCGCCGAGCCTGAACAGCCCCATCAGGAACATCAGAACGCCGGCCATCAGCGTCGAGACGATCAGCCCGCCGACGCCATGTCTCTCGACGATCCCGTAGACGATGACGATGAAGGCGCCCGCCGGGCCGCCGATCTGCACCTGCGACCCGCCCAGCGCCGAGATCAGGAACCCGGCGATGATGGCGGTGAACAGCCCCGTCTCGGGCGGCAGCCCCGACGCGATCGCGAAGGCCATGGCCAGCGGGAGCGCGACGATGCCCACCGTGAGGCCGGCTCCGACATCGGCAGCGAGGCGCCGCGCGCTGTAGTCGGCGACGGCGTCGATCAGGCGCGGGCGGAACGGGTGGAGAGTGAAGGCGGGCATCGGACCTCCGGGGCACGGGCATCAGGGCGGTGGCCTGGCGCAAAGGGAGGCCCGCAGTGATGCAGGCGGACGAACAGGCGACGCCGTCGCGACAGCGACGCGACGCGGGGGCCGGCGAGGCTTCGGGATCCGGACACGGCCCGATAGTGCCATCTCCGGCTGGCGGCACGCTTGCGCGAGCCGCGCGACCGGCAATCGATCGTCGCGCGCGGCCGCGCGCGCTCAGCGCACCCGCATGCCGGGCGTCGCGCCCGGCCACGGCTCGAGCACGAAGAGGCCCGGCTGCGCCTTCTCGTCGGCGTGGCTGGCGGCCAGCACCATGCCTTCGGAGACGCCGAACTTCATCTTGCGCGGCGCCAGGTTGGCGACCATCACCGTGAGCCGGCCGGCGAGCTGCTCGGGCGCGCAGGCGCTGGCGATGCCGCTGAAGACGTTGCGCGTGCGCCCCTCGCCGAGATCGAGCGTGAGCCGCAGCAGCTTGGTGCTGCCCTCGACGCGCTCGGCGGCGACGATGCGCGCGATGCGCAGGTCGACCTTTGCGAAGTCGTCGATGGCGATTCCGGCGGCGAGCGGCTCGCCGCCGGGTGCCGCGGCCGGTGCGGGCGGTGCCGGATGCTCGAACAGCGCATCGAGCTGCTTCGGGTCCACTCGCTGCATCAGGTGCCTGTACTCGCCGATCGTGTGGTGGCCGAGCGCGCGCGCGGCGTCCGCCCACTGCAGAGGCGGCACGCGGAGGAAGGCCTCGACCTGTGCGGCCAGTGCCGGCAGCACCGGCTTGAGGTAGATCGTCAGCAGGCGGAAGGCCTCGATGCAGACGGTGCAGACGTCGTGCAGCGCGGCGTCCATCCCCGCCGCCTTGGCCAGCTCCCAGGGCTTGTGGCGGTCGACGTACTCGTTGACGCGGTCGGCCAGCGCCATCACCTCGCGCAGCGCCTTGCCGAACTCGCGCGTCTCGTAGAGCTCGGCGACCGTGCCGGCGTGCGCGCGCAGCCCGTCGAGCAGCGCGCGGCCCTCGACGCCGACGTCGGCCGACAGCCGGCCGCCGAAGCGTTTGGCCAGGAAGCCCGCGGCACGGCTGGCGATGTTGACGTACTTGCCGACCAGGTCGCTGTTGACGCGGGCGACGAAGTCGTCGGGGTTGAAGTCGAGGTCCTCGACGCGGGCGTTGAGCTTGGCCGCGATGTAGTAGCGCAGCCATTCGGCATTCATGCCGAGCTCGAGGTAGCGCAGCGGGCTGATGCCGGTGCCGCGGCTCTTGCTCATCTTCTCGCCGCTGACCGTCAGGTGGCCGTGCACGTAGACGCGGTCGGGCACCTTGCGGCCGCTGAAGTGCAGCATCGCCGGCCAGAACAGCGTGTGGAAGGTGACGATGTCCTTGCCGATGAAGTGCACCTGCTCGACCTGCGGGTCGGCGAGGTAGGCGTCGAGCTCGAGGCCCTGCGTCGCCAGCCACGCGCTCAGCGACGCGAGGTAGCCGATCGGCGCGTCGAGCCAGACGTAGAAGTACTTGCCCGGGGCGTCGGGGATCTCGATGCCGAAGTAGGGCGCGTCGCGGCTGATGTCCCAGTCGCCGAGCTTCGAGCGGCCGTCGGCGTCGGGCTCGAGCCACTCGCGCACCTTGTTCGCGACCTCGGCCTGCAGCCGGCCGTCCTGCGTCCAGCGTTCGAGAAACTCGACGCAGCGCGGGTCGGAGAGGCGGAAGAAGAAGTGCTCGCTCGACCGCAGCTCGGGTGTCGCGCCGGACAGCGCCGAGTACGGGTTCCTCAGCTCGGTCGGCGCATAGACGGCGCCGCAGACCTCGCAGTTGTCGCCGTACTGGTCCTTCGCCCCGCACTTCGGGCACTCGCCCTTGATGAAGCGGTCGGGCAGGAACATGCCCTTGGCCGGGTCGAAGAACTGCTCCACGGACCTCGCGTCGATGAGGCCGTCGGCCTTCAGCGCGCGGTAGATGGCCTGCGCGAGCGCATGGTTCTCGGGCGCATCGGTCGAGTGCCAGTGGTCGAAGCCGATGTGAAAGCCGTTCAGGTACTGCGGCCGGCCGGCGGCGATATCGGCGACGAACTGCTGCGGCGTCTTGCCCGCCTTGTCGGCGGCGATCATGATCGGCGCGCCGTGCGCGTCGTCGGCGCAGACGAAGTGCACCTCGTGGCCGCGCATGCGCTGGAAGCGCACCCAGGTGTCGGCCTGGATGTACTCCATGATGTGCCCGATGTGGAACGGGCCGTTGGCGTAGGGCAGTGCGGTGGTGACGAAGAGCTTGCGGGTCATGGCGGCCGTGCGGCGCGGGGCGCCCGTAGGAAGGCCGCGATTCTAGGCACCGCGGACCGACGCCCGACCCCGTCGCCGGCGCGTCCCCGGGGCTCCGCTAGACTGCCGGCCGCCTTGCTGCAGGAGCCCGCTTCCATGGCCGCCGCCCCCACCGAGACCGCGCTGCTCGAGCAGCTGCGCACCGTCGTCGATCCGAACACGAACAAGGACTTCGTCTCCACCCGCCAGCTGCGCCACCTGCGCATCGACGGCGGCGACGTCAGCTTCGACGTCGAGCTCGGCTATCCGGCGAAGAGCCAGGTTGCCGCGCTGCGCAAGGCGCTCGTGGCCGCCGCGCGCTCGGTCCCGGGCGTCGACAACGTCAGCGTGCAGATCTCGCAGAAGATCATCTCGCACGCCGTGCAGCGCGGGGTGCAGTTGCTGCCGAACGTGAAGAACGTGGTCGCGATCGCGTCGGGCAAGGGCGGCGTCGGCAAGAGCACGACGACCGTCAACCTGGCGCTCGCGCTCGCCGCCGAGGGCGCGACGGTGGGCATCCTCGACGCCGACATCTACGGCCCCAGCCAGCCGATGATGATGGGCATCGAAGGCCAGCCCGAGAGCGCCGACGGCAAGAGCATGGAGCCGATGGAGAACCACGGCGTCCAGGTGATGTCGATCGGCTTCCTCGTCGGCCCCGACCAGGCCATGGTCTGGCGCGGCCCGATGGCCACGCAGGCGCTCGAGCAGCTGCTGCGCCAGACCAACTGGCGCGACCTCGACTACCTGCTGGTCGACATGCCGCCGGGCACCGGCGACATCGCGCTCACGCTCAGCCAGCGCGTGCCGCTGACCGGCGCGGTGATCGTCACGACGCCGCAGGACATCGCGCTCATCGATGCGAAGAAGGGCCTGAAGATGTTCGAGAAGGTCGGCGTGCCGATCCTCGGCATCGTCGAGAACATGGCCGTCTACTGCTGCCCGAACTGCGGCCACGTCGAGCACATCTTCGGCGCCGAGGGCGGCCAGCGCATGGCCGCCGAGTACGGCGTCGACCACCTGGGCAGTCTGCCGCTGACGATGGCGATCCGCGAGCAGGCCGACAGCGGCCGCCCGACCGTCGTCGCCGACCCGGACGGCGACGTGGCGGCGCTCTACAAGGCGGTGGCGCGCCAGGTCGCGGTGAAGATCGCGCAGAAGGCCAAGGACTTCTCGGCGAAGTTTCCGACCATCACCGTCAGCAAGACGACCTGACGGGTCGCCGCGGCGCCCGGCCGGCCGCGCCGGCGCTCGCGGCGCGCTACGATGGCCGCGTCCGTCCACGCGCCGACCGACGTGCCGCCCTCCGTGATCCCCATCGCCCCGGCCGCCGGCGAACGGCCGGCGCGCGGCCGCCGTCGCGGCGCGGCGCGCGGTCGTGCGGTCGAGCCGCAGGCGCTGGTGGAGGTGCAGGCGCTGCTCGGCGACGAGCCGCTGCGGCGCGACCGGCTGATCGAGTACCTGCACCGCGTGCAGGACCGCCACGGCCGCCTCGCGGCGCGTCACCTCGTCGCGCTCGGGCACCTGCTGCGGCTGGCGCCGGCCGAGGTGTTCGAGGTGGCGAGCTTCTATCACCACTTCGATGTCGTCGACGATGCGGCGGCCGATGCCGGGCCGGCGCCGCTCGCCGTGCGCGTCTGCGACGGGCTGCCGTGCATGCTGGCCGGCGCGCGCGACCTGCTCGAGGGCCTGCCGGCCGTGCTCGGCGACGCGGTGCGCGTCGTCGCCGCGCCCTGTGTCGGCCGCTGCGAGACGGCGCCCGTGGCGGTCGTCCACCAGCACCCGGTCGCGCCGGCCACGGCCGATGGGGTGCGGGCGGCGGTGCGCGAAGGCCGCAGCGCCGCGCCGGCCGTGCCCGCGCTCGGGCTCGACGGCTACGTCGCCGCCGGCGGCTACCGGCTGCTGCGCGAGCTGGTCGAGGGCCGGCGCGACATCGCCTCGGTGATCGACGCCCTCGAGCACGCCGGCCTGCGCGGGCTGGGCGGCGCCGGCTTCCCGGCGGCCCGCAAGTGGCGCATCGTGCGCGCGCAGCCGGCGCCGCGCCTGATGGCGGTCAATGCCGACGAGGGCGAGCCCGGCACCTTCAAGGACCGCGTGCTGCTCGAGACCGACCCGCACCGCGTGCTCGAGGGCATGTTCGTCGCCGCGCGCGCCGTCGGCGCCGAGGCGGTCTACTTCTACCTGCGCGACGAGTACCACGGCATCCGCGCGCTGCTCGAGGCCGAGCTGGCGCGGCTGCGCGCCGCGCCGCCGGTGCCCGGGCTGCCGGCGGTCGAACTGCGCCGCGGTGCCGGCGCCTACGTGTGCGGCGAGGAGTCGGCGATGCTCGAGTCGATCGAGGGCCGGCGCGGCATGCCGCGGCTGCGGCCCCCGTACGTCGCCGAGGTCGGGCTGTTCGGGCGGCCGACGCTGGTGCACAACGTCGAGACGCTGGCCTGGGTGCGCGAGCTGGTCGAGCAGGGTCCGCAGGCCTTCGCGGCGCAGGGCCGACACGGCCGCCGCGGGATGCGGCGCTTCTCGGTGTCGGGTCGCGTGCGCTCGCCCGGGGTCAAGCTCGCGCCGGCGGGCATCACGCTGCGCGAGCTGGTCGACGAGCACTGCGGCGGCCTGCCCGCGGGCCACGAGCTCTATGCCTGGCTGCCTGGCGGGGCGTCGGGCGGCATCCTGCCGGCGTCGCTCGCCGACCTGCCGCTCGACTTCGACACGCTGCAGCCGCACGGCGCCTTCATCGGGTCGGCGGCGATCGTGGTGCTCACGCGCAGCGCGACGCACGTCGACCGCGCCGCCGATGCGGCCCGGCACCTGATGCGCTTCTTCGAGCACGAGTCGTGCGGCCAGTGCACGCCCTGCCGTGTCGGCACCGCCAAGGCCTCGTTGCTGATGGCGCGCCCGGTCTGGGACGCGGCGCTGCTGACCGACCTGTCGCGGGCGATGCGCGATGCCTCGATCTGCGGGCTCGGCCAGGCGGCGCCGAATCCGGTGGACCACGTGCTGCGCCACTTCGCGCACGAGGTCGGGCTCGGGCCCCGGGACGCCTGACGATGGGCGCCGGCGACCGCTTCACGCTGACCCTCGACGGCCGCGAGGTCACGGCGCAGGCCGGCGAGACGCTGCTCGACGTCGCCGACCGCGAGGGTGCCGCCGTGCCGCGTCTGTGCCACCGGCCCGGCCTCGAACCCGACGGCAACTGCCGCGCCTGCATGGTCGAGGTCGAGGGCGAGCGCGTGCTCGCCGCGGCCTGCTGCCGTCGTGCGGCGCCCGGGCTGATCGTGCGCACCGCAAGCGAGCGCGCGCGCCACGCGCAGCGGCTGGTGCTCGAGCTGCTGCGCGCGGACATGGTCGCCGAGCCGCGCAGCGCCGACGACGAGGTCGCGGCCTGGGCGGCGCGGCTCGGCCTCGGCGCGCCGCGCTTCCCGGCGCGCGTGGCGGTGGCGGCCGATGCGTCGCACCCGGCGATCGCGGTCCACCTCGACGCCTGCATCCACTGCACGCGCTGCCTGCGCGCCTGCCGCGACGTGCAGGCCAACGACGTCATCGGGCTGGCCTTCCGCGGCGGGGCGACGAAGATCGTCTTCGACCTCGACGACCCGATGGGCGCATCGAGCTGCGTCGGCTGCGGTGAGTGCGTGCAGGCCTGCCCGACCGGGGCGCTGGCACCGGCCGGCGGCGTCGCGCTGCAGGCGGCCGAGCGCCAGGTCGACTCGGTCTGCCCTTACTGCGGCGTCGGCTGCCAGCTCACCTGGCACGTCGCCGGCGACCGCATCGTGCGCGTCGAGGGCCGCGACGGGCCCGCGAATGCCGGCCGGCTGTGCGTGAAGGGCCGCTACGGCTTCGACTACGTGCGTCATCGCGACCGGCTCACCGTGCCGCTGATCCGCCGACCCGACGCGCCGAAGGGCTGCGTCGCCGAGCCGGCCGAGGCGATGCGCTGGTTCCGCGAGGCGACCTGGGAGGAGGCGCTCGACCTCGCCGGCGGCACGCTGGCGCGGCTGCGCGACGCGCACGGGCCGCGCGCATTGGCCGGCTTCGGCTCGGCCAAGGGCAGCAACGAGGAGGCCTACCTGTTCCAGAAGCTGGTGCGGCTGGGCTTCGGCAGCCACAACGTCGACCACTGCACGCGGCTGTGCCACGCGTCGAGCGTGGCCGCGCTGCTCGAGGGCATCGGGTCCGGCGCGGTCAGCAACCCGGTGCGCGACGTGATGCACGCCGACTGCGTGCTCGTCATCGGCGCCAACCCGACCGTCAACCACCCGGTCGCCGCGACCTGGATCAAGAACGCCGCGCGGCGCGGCGCGACGCTCGTCGTCCTCGACCCGCGGCGCAGCGATCTCGCGCGCCACGCGCACCGCCACGTCGCCTTTACGCCCGACAGCGACGTCGCGCTGCTCAACGCGATGATGCACGTCATCGTCGAGCAGGGCTGGGTCGACCGCCGCTTCGTCGAGGACCGTACGACCGGGTACGAGGCGCTGGCCGCGCACGTGCGCGCCTACAGCCCGGAGGCCATGGAGCCGGTGACCGGCGTGCCGGCGGCGACGGTGCGCGAGGTGGCGCGCTGGTATGCGACCAGCCGGGCGTCGATGATCTTCTGGGGCATGGGCATCAGCCAGCACGTGCACGGCACCGACAACGCGCGCTGCCTGATCGCCCTCGCGCTGCTGACCGGCCAGATCGGCCGCCCCGGCACCGGCCTGCACCCGCTGCGCGGGCAGAACAACGTGCAGGGCGCGAGCGACGCCGGCCTGATCCCGATGATGCTGCCCGACTACCGGCGCGTGACGCAGCCCGAGGCGCGGGCTCGGGCCGAGGCGGTGTGGGGCGTGCCGCCCGGGCGGCTCGACGCCGAGCCGGGGCTGACGGTGGTGGAGATCCTCGACGCCGCGCTCGCCGGCCGCATCCGCGGCATGCTGATCATGGGCGAGAACCCGGCGATGAGCGACCCCGACGTCGACCACGCCCGCGCGGCGCTGGCGTCGCTCGACATGCTCGTCGTGCAGGACATCTTCCTCACCGAGACCGCCTGCCTGGCCGACGTCGTGCTGCCGGCCAGCGCCTTTCCCGAGAAGACCGGCAGCTTCACCAACACCGACCGTCTGGTGCAGCTCGGCCGGCGCGCGATCGGCCTGCCCGGGCAGGCACGGCAGGACCTGTGGATCCTCGTCGAGCTGGCGAGGCGCCTGGGCCTCGACTGGTCGCACTACGGCGCCATGCCGGCCGACTGCGATGCCGCGGCCGGACGCGTCTTCGAGGAGATGCGCGCGCTGATGCCGAGTATCGCGGGCATCTCGTGGACCCGGCTGCAGCGCGAGGGCGCGGTCGCCTATCCCTGCGCCGACGAAGACGGCCCGGGCCAGGCAGTGGTCTTCACCGAGCGCTTCCCGACGGCCAGCGGTCGCGGCCGCTTCGTCCCCGCAGACCTGCTGCCGCCCGACGAGCGCCCGGACGACGACTATCCGCTCGTGCTCATCACCGGGCGCCAGCTCGAGCACTGGCACACCGGCAGCATGACGCGTCGCGCCGCGTCGCTCGACGCGCTCGAGCCCGATCCGGTGGCCTCGGTGCACCCGCTCGACCTCGACGCCGCCGGCATCGAGCCCGGCGACGTGCTCACGCTCGAGACGCGCCGCGGCGCGGTGAGCCTGTTCGCGCGCGCCGACGACGCGACGCCGCGCGGCAGCGTCTTCGTCGCGTTCTGCTGGGCCGAGGCGGCGATCAACCGGCTCACCAACCCGGCGCTCGATCCGGTCGCGAAGATCCCCGAGTTCAAGTACTGCGCGGTGCGGCTGCGCCCCGGCGGCCGCGTCGAGCCGCTGCGCCGGACCGCGACGGGGGGCGGCCTGAACGCACCGCCGATCCCGCGCGGGCAGGTCACCGGGCTGGTGCTGGCCGGCGGCCGCGGCAGCCGCATGGGCGGCGTCGACAAGGGCCTGCAGCCCTACCGCGGCCGGCCTCTGGTGGCCCATGTGCTGGAGCGCCTCGCGCCACAGGTCGGCGCGGTCGTCGTCAATGCCAACCGCAACGCCGAGGCCTACGCGGCCTTCGGCCATCCGGTGGTGGCCGATGCGGCGTCCGAATACGCCGGGCCGCTGGCCGGTTTCCTGGCCGGGCTGAAGGCCTGCGCGTCGCCCTGGCTGGTCACGGCACCCTGCGACGCGCCGCACCTGCCGGCCGACCTGGTCACGCGGCTCGCGGCGGCGGCGCTGGACCGCGGCGCCCCGATCGCGCTGGCGGCGACCGCGGAGCCCGCCGGGCCGGGCGGCGCGCGGCGCCAGCCGCAGCCCGTGTTCGCGCTGCTGCGGCGCGAGCTGGCCGACGACCTCGAGGCCGCACTGGCGGCGGGCGAACGCAAGATCGACCGTTGGATGGCGCGCCACGGCGCCGTCGAGGTGCTCTTCGACGACGCCACGGCCTTCTTCAACGCCAACACGGCCGCAGACCTGACGGCCGGGCCGGGCGGCTGAGCCTCGCCGCGAGGCGTGCGCGCGGCGCCGTCAGGCCGGGTGCGCCAGGTCGCGCAGCGTCGTCGGACCGGCGTGACGCTCGATGTCGGCCATCAGACCCTTGAACAGGCCGGTGGCGGACAGCAGTTCGAGCGTGACGAACATCGGCCCGACCAGCAGGCCGACCAGGTCGTCGGTGAAGGCGGGCTTGCGGCCCTCGTAGTAGTGGCCGACGAACTGGACGATCCAGCCGAAGACGAAGAGCCCGAGCCCCCAGCCGAGCCAGGCCGCGGTGCCCGCCTCGGCGACCGGGTGCGCCAGCGCGATGAGCACACCGATGCCGACGCTGGTGGCCAGGCCGAGCAGCAACTGGCCGCGCGTCACGTACCACAGCGCGGACAGCGCATAGACGGCCCACGCCGCCGTCACGGCCAGGCCGCCAATCGCCAGACTCGGCCTCGCGAGCAGCACGCCGATCGCGAACACGATCAGCGGGACGCCTACGAGATGCGTCGTGATGTTGCGCCGGTCGCGGTGGTACTCGGCATACAGCTTGAGCAGTTCGGTCGCGGGGCGCAGCGCACGGGACATCGGCCAGACTCTCCTTCGAAATCCATCCTACTGCAGACTTCTAGAATCTGCCGGCAATGCTGCACAACCCCGGGCGCGCCGCGGCGCGGGAGCACGACGCATGACGATCAAGAGCGACCGCTGGATCCGGCGCATGGCCGAACAGCACGGGATGATCGAGCCGTTCGAGCCGGGCCAGGTGCGCCACGCGGCCGACGGCCACCGCATCGTCAGCTACGGCACGAGCAGTTACGGGTACGACATCCGCTGCGCGCGCGAGTTCAAGGTCTTCACCAACATCTACTCGACGGTGGTCGACCCGAAGGCCTTCGACGAGCGCAGCTTCGTCGACATCGAGGCCGACACCTGCATCATCCCGCCCAACAGCTTCGCGCTGGCGCGCACGGTGGAGTACTTCCGCATCCCGCGCAACGTGCTGACGATCTGCCTGGGCAAGAGCACCTACGCGCGCTGCGGCATCATCGTCAACGTCACGCCCTTCGAGCCCGAGTGGGAGGGCTACGTGACGCTGGAATTCAGCAACACCACGCCGCTGCCGGCCAAGATCTACGCCGGCGAGGGCTGCGCTCAGGTGCTGTTCTTCGAAAGCGACGAGGTCTGCGAGACCAGCTACAAGGACCGCGGCGGCAAATACCAGGGGCAGCGCGGCGTGACGCTGCCCAAGACCTGA
>JALORQ010000202.1 GCA_025458805.1 Rubrivivax sp. | reverse complement strand
CATGCCGGCCATCAGCGGGTGGTCGTCGGGGATCGTGCCCCAGCCCATCAGCGTCGGGATCACCGGCACGCCCAGCGTCTCGGCGAACTCGACCAGCAGCGCGCTGGCGTCGGCATTGATGATGCCGCCGCCGGCGACGACGAGCGGCTTGTCGGCCGCCAGCAGCATGTCGATCGCCTTCTCGACCTGGGCGCGGGTCGCGGCCGGCTTGTAGACCGGCAGCGGCTCGTAGGTGTCGATGTCGAACTCGATCTCGGCCTGCTGCACGTCGTTGGGCAGGTCGATCAGGACCGGGCCCGGGCGCCCCGAGCGCATCAGGTGGAAGGCCTGCTGGAAGACGCGCGGCACGAGCGCCGGCTCGCGCACCGTGACCGCCCACTTCGTCACCGGCTTGGCGATGCTCTCGATGTCGACGGCCTGGAAGTCCTCCTTGTAGAGGCGTGCGCGCGGCGCCTGGCCGGTGATGCACAGGATCGGGATCGAGTCGGCGATCGCCGAGTACAGCCCGGTGATCATGTCGGTGCCGGCCGGGCCCGAGGTGCCGATGCACACGCCGATGTTGCCCGCCTTGGCGCGCGTGTAGCCCTCGGCCATGTGGCTCGCGCCCTCGACGTGGCGCGCCAGCACGTGCGCGATGCTCTGGCGCTCGCGCAGCGCGGCGTAGAGCGGGTTGATCGCGGCGCCGGGCACGCCGAAGGCGTTGGTCACGCCTTCCTTCTCCATCACCAGCACGGCGGCCATCGCAGCCTTCATCTTCGCCATCGTCGTCTCCTGGAAGCGGGGTCTTCGTCTGGAGTGAATGGTCGGGCCGCGGGCGCCGCGCGGGAACGGCAGCGGCGGCGATATCAGCTATTCCGTGGAGGAATGGCGACGGCGATCCCGCTATGCTGCGCGGCGTGGACACCGTCGACGGCATCCGCCTCTTCATCCGCGTCGTCGAGACCGGCAGCTTCAGCAAGGCCGCGGCCGACTGCGGCATCACGCAGCCCACCGCGACCAAGCATGTCGCGGCGCTCGAGGCGCGGCTCGGCGCGCGCCTGTTCCACCGCAGCACGCGCGGCGTCACGCCGACCGAGGTCGGCTCGGCGTACTACGACAAGTGCAAGTTCATCGCGCGCGAGCTCGACGAGGCCGACAGCCTGGCCGCGCTGCTGCAGTCGCGCGTGCAGGGTCTGCTGCGCATCAGCAGCTCGGTGGCCTTCGGCCGCCGCGTGCTGACGCCGCTGGTGCTCGAGTTCATGCGGCTGCACCCGGAGCTGCAGATCGACCTCGGCTTCGAGGACCGCTACGTCAACCTCGTCGAGCAGGGCATCGACCTCGCGGTGCGCATGGGGCGGCTCGCCGACTCGTCGCTCGGCGCGCGCTACCTCGGCGTCAACCCGTGGGTGCTGGTGGCGGCCAAGGCCCACCTCGACGAGCGCGGCGTTCCGCGCGAGCCGGCCGACCTGGCCGAGCACCCGGCGCTGATCTACAGCAGCGTGATGGGCGACGAGCGCTGGCACTTCACCGGCCCCGACGGTCAGGCGGTGTCGGTCCCGGTGCGCGGGCCGCTGCGCAGCAACAACCTGTCGGCGCTGCTCGCCGCGGCGCGCGCCGGGCTGGGCGTGGCGGCGCTGCCGCGCTACGTCGCGCACGAGTCGATCGTGCAGGGCGCGGTGCAGCCGCTGCTCGAGCGCTGGACGCTGCCGTCGCAGGAGGTGCACGCCGTCTTCCCGTCGCCCAAGCTGGTGCCCGAGAAGGTGCGGCTGTTCTGCGACTTCCTCGCCGACCGCTTCGGCGAGCGCTGGTGGGAGGGCCCGACTCAGCGCGCGTCGCGCGCGCAGCGGAAGCCGATGTAGACGACCGCGGTGTCGGCCGGCTTGGCCTGGCGGTGGTCGTCGCGCATCGGCCCGGCCCCGTACCACCACGATCCGCCGCGCGTGCGGCGCTGGGCGTCGCCGCGGGCACCGGCCGGCTCGTCGACCCACTCCCAGGCGTTGGCGCCCATCTCGTGCAGGCCGTTCACGCCGGCCGGGGTGCTGCCCGCGGGCGCGTGGCCGAAGCCGCGCGTCAGGCCAGTGCCGCGGGCGGTGGCCCGCTCGCGCGCCGCCGGGCCGCAGTCGTCGAGGCACTGCGCGCCCTGCGGCGAGTCGCCGGTCGGGTAGCGGTAGGTGCGGCCGCGCTCGAAAGGCGCGGGCGGCGCCGCGCGCTGCTCGGTGTAGGCCGCCGCGCCCCACTCGGCGTCGGTCGGCAGCCGGCCGCCGGCCCAGCGGCAGAAGGCCGCCGCCTCGTGCCAGGTGACGTGCACCGCCGGCTCGTCGTCGCGCACCGGCACCGCGGCGCCGAACGGCGCGCGCCAGGTCCAGCCGGGCTTGCGCACCCAGCCTGCCTCGTAGACCTCGCCGCCGCCGTCGCGCTCGGCACGGGTCACGGTGCCGGTGGCGGCGGCGAAGGCGCGAAACTGCCCGACGGTGGTCTCGGTGCGCGCGATCTCAAACGCGCCGACGCGGACCCAATCGATGCCGGCCGCGGGCGCGGCGGCGAGGACCCCCGCGCCCGCAGGCAGCAGGGCAAGGCAGGCGGCGAGGCGGGACAGGCGTGGCATGCGATGCGGTCGACGGAGCGGCGACGCGATGCCGCGCGAGTGTGCCGCCGCATCGGCAGCGGCGCCCCGGCGGGGTCATCCGCGGGTCGGCGGGCACGGCGGCGTGCGAAGATGCCGCGACGACGCGAAGGGCCGGGTCATGGACGGACGCTACACGTTGCACGGCCAGCCGGGCTGGGGCTCGGCGATCGTCGAGGCGCAGCTCGAGGCGCTCGGCGTGCCGTTCGACTTCGTCGAGGCGGGCGACGTCTTCGCCGACGCCGCGGCACGCGAGCGGCTCGCGCGCGTCAACCCGCTGGCGCAGCTGCCGACGCTGGTGCGGCCCGATGGTCGCGTGCTCACCGAGAGCGCCGCCATCACGCTGCACCTGGCCGAGACCACCGGCCGCGACGACTTCGTCCCGCCGCGCGGCAGCCCGGAGCGCGACGACTTCCTGCGCTGGCTGGTCTTCCTGGTCGCCAACGTCTACCCGACCTTCACCTACGCCGACGACCCGCGTCGCTTCGTCGCCGACGAGGCGGCGGCGACGGCTTTCCGCGGCGCGGTCGATGCCTACGCGAAGCGGCTGTGGGGAATGGTCGAGCAGGCCGCCGGCGCGCCGTGGTTCCTGGGCGACCGCTTCTCGGCACTGGACCTCTACATCACCGTGATGACGCGCTGGCGTCCGAAGCGGGCCTGGTTTGCCGAGCAGGCGCCGCGGCTGCACGCCATCGCCCAGCGTGGCGACGCCGACCCGCGCCTCGCCGCCGTCTGGGCACGCAACGCGCTGGCCGGCTGAGGGCCGAGCCGGTTCAGAACAGCCCGGGCACGAAGCGCCGGGTGCGCGCGCGGTAGGCCGCATAGCCGGGGTGCGCGGCCCCCATCGCGCGCTCCTCGACGCCGGCCTTGACCCACAGCACCACGGCCAGCGCCAGCGCCGCGACCCACGACACCGGCCCGGGAGCCGCCAGCACCGCGGCGAGCGCGAACAGCAGCACCGCGCTGTACATCGGGTGGCGGATCCAGCGGTAAGGCCCGTGCTCGACGAGCTGCCCGCCCGGCTTGGGCACGGGCCGGATGTTGAAGTTGCCCGGCCTGTTGCTGGCCAGCGCCCACGCGCCCAGTGCCGCGCCTGCGCCGGCCAGCGTCCACGCCGGCCACGGCGCCGCGAACCCGAGGAACGCCGGGCCCGCCACCCAGCCCAGCACGCCGATGCCGGCGAACTGCGCCGCGACCAGCGCGCGGCCGGTGGCGGCGGCGTTCATCGCCGGCCCCGGCGCGGCAAGGCCCGCCGCCTCGTGTGGCGGATCACGTCGAGCCGCGCCGTCGCGCTCAGCCTCGCAGGATGCCCGGGCCGGGGCAGGCCGTCGACGACGGACTCGCGCGGGTCGTGCATGGCAGCGGTGGGCGGATGAGCGTACGGGCAGGCGTGCTGGGCGGGCCGCATTCTGGACCGGGCGCGGGCCTTGTGCATCCGGGGGTGGGGTCGCTGTCGGACGCGCTTCCCCGACGCCGGAATCCCTGGGGCGCGGGCGTCGCCACAGCAGCCCCGCGGCGAACGAAAAAACTTCCTTTGTAGCACCCGAAGGCGGCCCTTGGGAACTGCCAGCCTTGACAGCTGGGACTGACCCGAGATCCCGTTGTGCGCCCCCCGAGTCGGCCGCTACGCTTTTCCCACGCACGCGACACGACGTGCAATGCCCAAGATCCATTGCTCAGGGAGAACACGATGCAATCGGCTTTACGGGGTATCGGATGGTGGCGTTCGGCGATGTGCCGCGGGATGGCCTTGGCGGCCTTCGGTTCGATGTCGGTCGCGCCCGCGGTCGCCGGGCCACCCGACACTGCGAACAAGGTGGACCCGGGCACATCCCAGCCCATGCGAATCGTGATCACGGTGAGCAGGCTCGGCCCGACTTACGTGCCCGGGAGGTCCTTGTTCACTTACTCCGGAACCCCGGGCCAGGCTCCGACAGGAAGCCATGGCTTCCGCGCCGGCCAGAACGAATCCGACGCTGGCAGAGGGGTCCCGGGACAGGGGCAGGCAGAGGCCGCCCCCGAGCCCGACGAAGGCCAGTCCGAGTCTCCCACCCCCGAGTCGAAGACCGAGAGCTGCCCTCAGACCGACAACCCGGTCGTGCTCTCTTCGGGCGAGAAGTACAAGCGCGAGACGGACATTCCGGGC
>JALORQ010000201.1 GCA_025458805.1 Rubrivivax sp. | reverse complement strand
GCAGCTCAACGCCTTCGAGGCGCGCTCGATCCTGGCGCGCGAGCGCAAGGCCAAGCTGGTGCTGATGTGGATCATGCTGCGCTACTTCATCGACTACCCGTGGCGCAGGAAGACCAAGCGCGACCGCCGGCTCACCGGCGGGCAGGCGCTGATGGGCGGCCTGCTCACGGCGGTGCGCAAGCGCGGCATCGAGCTTTGGCTGAACGCGTCGCTCGAGTCGCTAGTCACCGCGGGTGACCGCGTCACCGGCGTGCAGGTGCGGCGGGGCGAGCAGACGCTGGCCGTCGGCGCGCGGCGCGGTGTGCTGCTGGGTGCCGGCGGCTTCGAGCGCAACCAGGCGATGCGCGAGCAGCACCTGCCCCAGCCGACCGACCAGGCCTGGTCGGCCGCACCGCCCGCCTGCAACACCGGTGACGCGATCCTGGCCGGCTCGGCCGTCGGCGGCGCGCTGCACCTGATGGCGCACAGCTGGGGCGCGCCGACGCTGCAGGTGCCCAAGGAAGAGAAGTACCGTGCGCTCTTCATCGAACGCTCGCTGCCGGGCTGCCTGGTCGTCAACGCGCGCGGCGAGCGCTTCGTGAACGAGTCCTGCCCGTACCCCGAGTTCCAGCAGGCGATGTACGCCGACCACGCGCGCACGGACGGCGCGATCCCCGCGTGGATCGTGTTCGATGCCGAGTTCCGCCGCAAGTACCCGATCGGCCCGCTCGCACCCGGCGAGGCGGTGCCCGACGAGCGTCTGCGCAAGAGCTGGCTCCACACCGTCTACTGGAAGGACCAGGCTCTCGAGGGGCTGGCCGGCCAGATCGGCGTCGATGCTTCGGGCCTGATGGCGAGCGTGCAGCGGATGAACGAGTACGCCCGCACCGGCAAGGACGCGCAGTTCGACCGCGGAGGCAACGTCTTCGACCGCTACTACGGGGACGTCAACGTCAAGCCCAACCCGAACCTGGCGCCGATCGCCACGCCGCCGTTCTACGCCATCAAGCTCTGGCCGGGCGAGCTCGGCACCAAGGGCGGGCTGCTGACCGACGCCGATGCGCGGGTGCTCGACGGCGCCGGCGCGCCGATCGCGGGGCTCTACTGCGTCGGCAACAACGCGGCGTCGGTGATGGGGCCGTCGTATCCCGGAGCCGGCTCGACGCTCGGTCCGGCGATGACCTTCGCCTACCGTGCGGCGGCACATCTGGCCGGGCAGCCGCTGCCGCTGGCGCGCACCGACCTGCTGCGGGCGGCGCCATGAAGGGCGCCGACACGACGACCCCGGTCGCGCCGCCGCTCGAGGTGGACGACCCGGCCGCGGTGCAGTGGAGCGACGAGGCCGAGGTGATCATCGTCGGCTGGGGCGCCGCCGGCGCCTGCGCCGCGATCGAGGCACGCAGCCGAGGTGCGGGCGTGCTCGTGATCGACCGTTTCGAGGGCGGCGGTGCGAGCGCGCTCTCGGGTGGGGTGGTCTACGCCGGCGGCGGCACGCCGTACCAGAAGGACGCCGGCTTCGCCGACACGCCCGAGGCGATGTTCGACTATCTGCGGCGCGAGGTACGCGGCGTCGTCTCGGATCCGACGCTGCGCCGCTTCTGTGACTCGAGCGTTGCCCACCTCGCCTGGCTGGAAGCGCAGGGCGCGCGCTTCGGCGCCGCGATGCCGGCGCAGAAGACCTCGTACCCGCCCGACGGCTGCTACCTGTACTTCTCGGGCAACGAGGTCGTGCCGGCCTATGGCGGTGCGCATCCGCCCGCCCCGCGTGGCCACCGCACGCTCGCCAAGGGGCAGGCGGGGGCGACGCTCTATGCCGCGCTGCGCGCCTCGACGCTGCACCAGGGCGCGCGCACGATCGCGCAGGCGACGGTGCGCCGACTCGTGCGCGAGCGCGCGAGTGGCCGCGTGGTCGGGGTCGAGGTCTGGCAGATGCCGCCCGGCGACCCGAAGACCGCCGAGCACGCCCGGCTGAACGCCCAGGCCAACCGCTGGCGCAACTGGCGTGCGGGCGCCGCCGAGCGCTGGCGGCGCGAGGCGGCCGCGCTCGAGCAGGCGCTGGCGCGCCCGCGCCTCGTGCGTGCGACGCGTGCCGTGGTGCTCGCGGCCGGCGGCTTCGTCTTCAACCGCGCGATGGTCAAGCAGCACGCGCCGAAGTACACGCGCGGCTGGAAGAACGGCCACGCGGGCTGCGACGGCAGCGGCATCCTGCTCGGCCAGAGCGTGGGCGGCGCGGCCGACCACCTGGGCACGGTCTCGGCCTGGCGCTTCATCACGCCACCCTACGCCTGGCCGAAGGGCATCGTCGTCAACCTGCGCGGCGAGCGCTTCTGCAACGAGCAGGTCTACGGCGCCACGCTCGGCCACGCGATGGTCGAGGAGCAGGGCGGCCGTGCCTTCCTGGTGCTCGACGCGCGGCTGCGCCGGCAGGCGATCCGCGAATGCCTGTTCGGCGGGCTGTGGGCCTTCCAGGCGTTTCCGGCGCTCGCGCTGATGCTCTTCGGCGCGAAGAAGGGCCGCACGGTCGAGGAGCTGGCCGCGCGGCTGAGGGCCGAAGCGGCCACGCTGCGCGCCAGCGTCGAGGCCTACAACGCTGCGGCGCGCGCCGGCGGCGGCGATCCGCTCGGCAAGTCGGCCGACATGTGCCAGGCGCTGGAGACGGGCCCGTTCTACGCGCTCGACCTCTCGATCGGCACGCCGCTGCTGCCGCTGGCGACCATCACGATGGGCGGGCTGCGCGTCGACGAGGCCGACGGGAGCGTCCTCGACGCCGCCGGACAGGCGATCCCCGGCCTCTACGCGGCGGGGCGCACGGCGGTCGGCGTTCCGTCGTCACGCTACATGAGCGGCCTGTCGCTGGCCGACTGCGTCTTCTCGGGTCGCCGCGCGGGTGCGTCGGCGGCCGCTGCAACCTGGGAGGTGATTCGATGAACCAACGACTGCAGGGCAAGCTGGCCCTGGTGACCGGCGGCGCGAGCGGAGTCGGCAAGGAGACCGCGCTGCGGCTGGCCCGCGAGGGCGCGCGGGTGGTGATCACCGACTTGAACGAGGACGGTGGCCACGCGGTCGCGGCCGACCTGGGCGAGGGCGCGCTGTTCCTGAGGCACGACGTCGCCTCCGAGGCCGACTGGGCGGTGGTGATGGTCACGGTGCAGGAGCGCCGGGGCGCGCTCGACGTGCTGGTCAACAACGCCGGCATCCTGATTGCCGGCCACATCGAGTCGCTCTCGCTCGAGCATTGGCACAAGCTCCTGCGCGTGAACGCCGACTCGGTCTTCCTCGGCACCCGTGCCGGGGTGGCGGCGATGAAGGAACGCGGCGGCTCGATCATCAACATCGCCTCGATCTCGAGCTGGCTGCCGATCGACGGCTACCTCGGCTACGGCGCGTCGAAGGCGGCGGTGGCCGCCATCACCCGCGCCGCCGCGCTGCACTGCCGCAAGAGCGGCTACGCGGTGCGCGTCAACTCGGTGCACCCCGACGGCATCTGGACCCCGATGATGGAGGCCAGCCTGCGCGGCGCGCCCCCGGGGATCAAGCCCGAGCACCTGCTGTACGACGTGAAGCGCAATCCCAAGGGCCGCGCCTGCCTGCCGGGCGAGGTGGCCTCGGTGGTGGCCTTCCTCGCCAGCGAAGATGCGAAGGCGGTGAACGGCGCCGAGATGCGCGTCGACAACGGCGTGCTGGGGATGGGCCTGTGAGCCAGGCGCCCGCGACGCGCTGGCGCGCGCTGCGGGTGCGCGCGGCGGTCGAGGAGACGCACGATGCGAAGTCGATCGTCTTCGACGTGCCGGCCGGCGAGGCCGAGGCCTTCCGCTACCGGCCTGGCCAGTTCCTGACGCTGCGGCTGCCGGTCGCCGGGCGCCACCTGCCGCGCTGCTACTCGATGTCGAGCGCGCCGACGGTCGACGACGCGCCGCGCGTCACGGTCAAGCGGGTCGAGGGCGGGCGCGGCTCGAACTGGCTGTGCGACCATGTCCAGCCCGGCAGCATGCTCGAAGTTTTGCCGCCTGCGGGCGTGTTCACGCCGCGCACGCTGGAGGGCGACTTTCTTCTGCTGGCCGGCGGCAGCGGCATCACGCCGGTGTTCTCGATCCTGCGCTCGGCGCTCGCGCAGGGCCAGGGCCGCATCACGCTGATCTACGCCAACCGCGACGAGCGCTCGGTGATCTTCCGCCGTGAGCTGACGGCGCTCGCCGGCGCGCACCCGACGCGGCTGATGGTGATCCACTGGCTCGACTCGGTGCAGGGCGTGCCGTCGGTGGCGCAGCTCGCCGAGCTGGCGACTCCGTTCCGCAAGGGGCAGGCGTTCGTCTGCGGCCCGGGCCCCTTCATGGACGCCTGCGTCGCCGCACTGCAGGGCATCGAGATGGACCCGGCGCAGATCCACGTCGAGCGCTTCGCGTCGCTGCCCGACGAGGAGGACGCGGCGGCCGCCGCCCCGGCGCGGGCGCCGGTCGATGCCGTCGACGAAGCCGAGGTCGAGGTGTCGCACCAGGGGCAGGTGCACCGCATCACCTGCGGGGGCAACGAGTCGATCCTCGAAGCGGCGATGCGCGTCGGCATCGAACTGCCGCATTCCTGCCAGGCCGGCATGTGCGCTTCGTGCATGTGCCAGGTGATGGAAGGCAAGGTGCACCTCCGCGCCAACGAGGTGCTGGACAAGAAGGACCTCTCCAAGGGCTGGACGCTCGCCTGCCAGGCGGTGCCGACGAGCCCGAAGGTGCGGGTGCGATTCGCCGAATAGGCCGGCCGCCCGGCCGGCGGATGGAAGAGATGGACCAGACCCCGCAGACGATTCCGA
>JALORQ010000065.1 GCA_025458805.1 Rubrivivax sp. | reverse complement strand
GTACACCACGCCGCAAGGCGAGCAGGTCAGCCGCCCCTCGTGCACGGCGGCCAGCGGCACCGAGCCGCTGCGGCTGATGCGCACCGAGTTCGTCGGCCCGTCGGTGGGCGCCGAACTGGCGACCGACGGCGCGATCGCGCTCGCCTTCACGATCATCGGCATCATGATCTATCTGGCGGTGCGCTTCGAGTGGAAGTTCGCCGTCGCCGGGATCGTTGCCAACCTGCACGACGTGGTGATCATCCTCGGCTTCTTCGCCTTCTTTCGCTGGGAGTTCTCGCTCGCCGTGCTGGCCGCGGTGCTGGCGGTGCTGGGCTACTCGGTCAACGAGTCGGTGGTCATCTTCGACCGCATCCGCGAGACCTTCCGCAAGCAGCGCAAGATGACGCCACCCGAGGTCATCGACCGCGCGATCTCGAACACCTGGAGCCGAACCATCATCACGCACGGCTCGACGCAGATCATGGTGCTGTCGATGCTGATCTTCGGCGGCCCGACGCTGCACTACTTCGCGCTCGCGCTGACCATCGGCATCCTGTTCGGGATCTACTCCTCGATCTTCGTCGCCGCCGGCATCGCGATGTGGCTCGGCGTCAAGCGCGACGACCTGGTCAAGGCGAGCACGAAGGAGAACGATCCCAACGACCCCAACGCCGGGGCGGTGGTGTAGAGTCGGTCGGAATCAGGGACATGACTACAGGATAAGCCCGCCGCCATGGCCACCGCCGCCGACCCCCTCGCGCTGGCCGGTCAGGCGCGGCGGCGATACACCGAGGAGCTGGTCAAGGGCTTGGTCGGCCTGGTGCAGGTGGCGCTCGACGAGGCGCGCGCGCTGCTCGACCGGCCGTGCGAGCACGCGGTCTTCATGAGGCGCCGGGAGCTGGTCACCCGGCTGATGGCGGGCGCGCAGTCGTGGCATCGCGGCATGGTGCAGGCGCTGGGCAAGGCGCTGCAGCACGGCGTGGCGGCGTCGCGCGTCGGCGAGATGTCGATCACCGACGCCACCAGCGCGCAGCTCACGCTGGTCGACGACGACACGATCGAACTCGAGATCGTCACCTCGCGCCTCGCGCTGGCGATCATGGACCGCGCGTCCTGGGAGTTCTCCGATCTGCGCTCGCGCATCGTCAGCCTCGAGCGCCGCGCCGAGCTCGACCCGCACGACCTGCTGCGCGCGCACGTGCTGGCGCGCATCGTGTTCGACGCCTGGCGGGCTGCCGGCCAGAGCCTGGAGGGCTGGCGCGAGCTGCAGGGCGTGCTGCACGAGGAGTTCTCCCTGCTCGCCGAGGAGGCCTACCACGAGACGAACCGCTGGCTGATGGCGCAGGGCGTGCTGCCCGACGTCGACCTGCGGCCCTTCATCCGTCGCCAGCGCCATCACCCGGTTGCCCCCCAGGGCTGGCAGCCCTCGGCCGGCCTGGGCGGCGGCGCCGGTGGTGGCGGCGGAGGCGGGGGCGGCGGGGCGTGGGGCGGCGCGCCAGGCGGCTTCGACCCCGCGGGCGGGTCGCCGCGCGGCGCGCCAGTCGGCGCTGGCGGACCGACCGGGGGCTGGGGCAGCAGCCCGCGCGGCACCTTCGGCAGTGGCTACGGCGACATGGGGCCTGCGTCGGGCCCGGCGCGCGGCCCGGCGCAGCACGTGCCGGTCGGCGACGAGACGCGGATGATGACGCGCACCGCGCCGCTGCCGCGCAGCCGCGAGCACGCCGATGCGGTGCTCGGGCGCCTGAACCGGCTGGTCGGGCGCCAGCTGCCGGGGTTCGGGCAGACGACGCAGCCGCAGGCGGTGTCGCCCGGGCTGGCGCGCGCGATCGACGGCGCGCAGGCCGGCATCCGCCAGCGGCTGGCACCGGCCACCGGCGTGCCGGCGGTCACGACGCCGGTGCTGCTCGACGAGCTGCACCAGCGCAAGCAGGCGCTCAAGCAGGCGGCGGCCACGCCCGAGGAGCGCGCCACCATCGAGATCGTCGCGCTGCTGTTCCAGAGCATCCTGACCGAGGAGCGCATCCCGGCGGCGATCCGCGTCTGGTTCGCCCGGCTGCAGATGCCGGTGCTGCGCGTGGCGGTGAGCGAGCCCGACTTCTTCGCGACGATCGACCACCCGGCGCGGCGGCTGATCGACCGCATGGGCGCGTGCGTGATGGGCTTCGACAGCGCGACGCGCGGCGTCGATGCGGCGCTCGAGAAGGAGATCAAGCGCATCGTCCAGGTGGTCGAGGCCTACCCCGACACCGGCCGGCGCGTGTTCCAGACCGTGCTCACCGAGTTCGAGAAGTTCCTCGAGAACTACTTCCGCAGCGAGAACGAGGCCAGCCGCAAGGCCGTGTCGCTCGCGCAGCAGATCGAGCAGCGCGAGACGCTGGCGATCCAGTACACGATCGAGCTGCGCCGCATGCTCAACGAGGTGCCGGTCCAGGAGGGCGTGCGCCAGTTCCTGTTCCAGGTCTGGGCCGACGTGCTCGGCACGACGGCGGTGCGCTTCGGGCTGGCCAGCGAGCAGACCAAGGCGATGAAGCGCGCCGCCGCCGACCTGATCTGGTCGGCAAGTGCCAAGGTCACGCGCGAGGAGCGCGCCGAGGTCATCCGGCGCCTGCCGCCGCTGCTGAAGGCGCTGCGCGAGGGCATGGCGTCGGCCGGCATGGACACGGCGCGCCAGGACGAGCAGATCCGGCAGCTCAACAACTCGCTGGCCGCGGCCTTCACCGCCAAGACGGCGGCGATTCCCGACGAAAGGCTGCGCGAGCTGATGGAGCGGCTCGAGACCCTCGAGGAGCTGCTGCCGGAATCCGAGCACATCGACATCGACGAATCGATGGTGCTCGACCTGTCGGGCCACCAGAGCGAGGAGCTCGAGGTCGTGCTCGAAGGCGGCTCCACGCCCGGCGCCGCGATGCTGGCCTGGGCGCGCGAGCTGATGGTCGGCAGCTGGTTCATGCTCGAGCACCGCGGCCGCTCGGAGGCGGTGCAGCTCGCCTGGCACGGCATGCGCAACCAGCTCGCGCTGTTCGTCACCGCGGGCGGGCGCTGCCTGCTGTTCCAGCAGCATCGACTCGCGGCCTACCTGCAGGCGGGTCTGCTGGTGCCGGCGCAGGACGAGGCGCTGACCGTGCGCGCGACGCGCAGCGCGCTGGCCAAGCTCGACGTCGACGCGTCTCGCCTTCTCGCCTGAACGGGGCGCCGGCCTTCGACAGCCACTCGCGAGTGCGCAAGCACTCGCTCGGTACGGGCTCAGTGGATCAGCCGGTCCTCGGGGCTGACGAACAGCTCGTCGAGGATCAGCGCGTCGGGTTCCTCGCCCAGGCTCCAGAAGACCATCAGCACGATGATCTTCAGATCGTCGAGGTCGATCGGCCCGCCGCCCACGGCCATCGCCCGGTCGATCACCATCTCGCGCATCGGGGCCGGCAGCACGCCGGCCGAACCGAGAAAGCTCAGGAAGCCGATCGACGCGTCGCCGAGGACCTCGCGCTCGGCGTCGGAATAGACGCGCAGGCTGCCCGCCGCCGGGGCGCCGGCGCAGGACTCGGCGCTGTCGGCCAGGCCGTCCAGCCAGTGCAGCGCCTCCTGGATTTCCTCGGACTCGAATCCGACGGCCGACAGCTTGCGCCGCAACTGCTGGTGATCGGGGCAGGCATCCGGCCGCCAGTAGTTCTCGTACAGGTACACGAGCACGTCGAACATCGACCCACTATACCCGACGTGCTGCGGCCCCGCCGGGCGGCGGGCACGGGTGCCGAACGGATCGCGGATTCGGTCTCGACATGTGAGTAAGTATGCGTTCACTGTCGATAAAGTGCCGAATTCAAGCGGATCGGCGTCGCTGGTAGAGCCCGCCGGGCAGGCGCGTCACCTCGCCGGCCAGCTCGAGCTCGAGCAGCCGCGCCGACATCTCGGCGGCACCCCAGCCGGTGCGCGCCCCCAGCGCGTCGAGGCTGCAGGGGTCTTCGCCGAGCGCCTCGAGCAGCGGGTCGCGGCGGCCCGACGATGATTCCGGGACGGCCGGCGCCGCCGTCGCCCGCTCGCGCCCGGCCAGACCGCCGAGCGCAGCGGCGATCTCGGCTGCCGACTCGACGAGCATCGCGCCCTGGCGGATCAGCGCGTGGCAGCCGCGCGAGAGCTGCGAGCGGATCGACCCGGGCACCGCGAAGACCTCGCGCCCGGCCTCGGCTGCGAGCCGGGCCGTGATCAGCGAGCCCGACTGCAGCGCCGCCTCGACGACGACGGTGCCGAGGGCCAGGCCGGCGATCAGGCGGTTGCGCTGCGGGAAGTTCTCGGCCAGCGGCGGCATCCCGGGGGCGAACTCGCTCGCCAGCGCCCCGGTCGCGGCGATGCGGTGCGCGAGCTCGCGGTGCCGCGACGGGTAGACGCGATCCAGGCCGGTGCCGACGACGGCCAGCGTGCCGGCGCCGCCTTGCGCCCGGCCGTCGAGCGCCCCTTCGTGCGCCGCGGCGTCGATGCCGAGCGCGAGGCCCGAGACGATGGCGAATCCCGCGCGGCTCAGCTCCATCGCGAACGCGCGTGCGGTGTCGGCGCCCTGCGGCGTTGCGTTGCGGCTGCCGACGATCGCGACCGACGGCGCCGACAGCAGTGCCGGGTCGCCCTGCACGTAGAGCAGCAGCGGCGGGTCGGCGATCTGCAGCAGGCGTGACGGGTAGTCGGGGTCGCCGAGCGTGACGACATGGCGGTCCGTGCCCGCCGCACGCCACGCCCGCGCGGCGGCCAGCCGTGCCGGAAACTCGGGCGGCTCCTGCTCGAGGGCACGCGCGGCGGCGGCATCGACGAGCTGGCGGCGCGCCGCCGCCGCGGCGGAGAACACGCCCTCGGGGCTGCCGAACGCCGCCAGCAGCCGGCGCGCGGCGTCGCGCCCGATGCCGGGGGTCTCGAGCAGCCGCAGCCACGCGGCCAGTTCGTCGTCGTCGAGCGCGGTGCCCACGCGCCGCTTTATACCGGCCCCGGGGCCGGCGCGCGGTCAGGGCTGCGAGAAACGGTCGCCGGAGCGCACCGGCTCGGTGGCGCTGACGATGAGCGCGTACGAGACGCGTTCGAAGGTGCGGAAGACGAACAGCAGGCCGTGGCGTTCGTCGGGCAGCTGCATGACCGGCCGCGCCGCATCGGTGCGGTCGAAGTCGACGCGCCCGGCGCGCCACAGCGCGAGCACGTGACCGCTCTCCATGCCGTCGGCGGTGCCACGGTTGATCGAGACGATCTGGTTCTGCCCGGCGATCAGGCCGTCACCGTAGACCGCGACGACGCGGCCGTCGACGGGCTTGCCCGGCGCGCGCGGCGCGAAGGCCGCGAGGTCGCGCTGCGGCACCGGCGAGAGCCGGTCGCCGACCCCGGCCTCGAGGCGGGTGCTGCTGACGACGAAGGTCGACGGCACGACCACCGGCTTGCCGGCGGTGTCGACCGCGTCGCCTCCCGGGCGGACGAGCTCGGCGGTGCCCACGTACCGGGCCTCGTAGCCGAGCAGCTCGCGCGTCGTCGGGTCGAGCAGCGGACGCGGCTCGCGGAACAGCCGGAAGTCGCGCGCGCCGCCGAGGTCGCCGCGCACGTAGGCGGTCTCGCCGCGCGAGACCATCACGCGCCCCTCCTGGGTCGCGACGATGCGCGGCGCGGTGGCGAGTTCGTTGTCCGAGAACACCACCGCCTCGTTGAGGAACGGGCCGATCAGGTGGAGCGGGATCGACGCGATGGCACCGTTGTCCAGCAGCTCGCTGCGCACGCGCGGCGACAGCCTCACCGTGTTGGTCGGCACGCCGCCGGCCTGCTGCGCGACGCGCAGCATCGCGCGGTCGCCGGTCTTCACGAGGACCAGCACCTGGCCCGGGAAGATCAGGTGCGGATTGCGTATCTGGTCGAGGTTCATGCCCCACAGCTCCGGCCAGCGCCAGGGGCTCTTGAGGAACAGCTTCGAGATGTCCCACAGCGTGTCGCCGCGCTGCACGGTGTGCGAGTCGGGGGCGTTCGGCGCCAGCTCCGACAGCGGCACCCCGGCCTGCGCCACCTGCTGCGCCGTGGCGCGCTGCTGCGTCGTGATCGGGAAGTTGGGTTCGGCGAGCGCGGGCGCGGCGCCGGCAGCCGCCAGCGCTGCGGCCGCCGCGCACGCGCCGCGGGCAAAGCCGCGCCACGCCGCGACAAGGCCGCCGGCGCGGTGGGCGACGTCTGGGACGGTGGGCCTCGTCAAATCCGCTCTCCCCGCATCGCGCGCACCCTCGACGGCGCCGCGGCAATGCCCGACATGTGAAGATCCCGAGTCTGCGGCAGCCGCCGGGCGCCCGATCCGCGAAAATGCTCGAGTGTTCCGGCAGATTCTGCCGCCAAAGCCTTGATGTCGCCAACGAATCCGCCTCTCGGCGTGTCGCGCGTGACACCGGTCACGCGCCTCCTGGTCACCGTCCGTCGACAACGGTGACCGCGCGTTTCCGCGCGTCGCCGCCCACCCGCTGCCCGCCATGACCCGCCTCGCCATCCTGCGCTATCCCGACCCCCGCCTGCACACCGTGGCCCGGCCGGTCGCCGCGGTCGACGACCGCATCCGCCGCCTCGTCGACGACATGCTCGAGACGATGTACGCCGAGCAGGGCGTCGGGCTGGCCGCCACGCAGGTCGACGTGCACGAGCGCCTCATCGTGATGGACACGAGCGAGAGCCGCGACCGCCCGCTGGTGCTGATCAACCCGGAGATCGTCGCCGCCAGCGCCGAGATGCACACCGGCGAGGAGGGCTGCCTGTCGGTGCCGCAGATCTACGACAAGGTCGAGCGCCACGCCCAGGTCACGGTGCGCGCGCTCGGACGCGACGGCACGCCGTTCGAGCTCGAGGCCGAGGGCCTGACCTCGGTGTGCGTGCAGCACGAGATGGACCACCTCCGGGGCAAGGTCTTCGTCGAGTACCTGAGCGCGCTCAAGCGCGACCGCATCCGCACCAAGCTGCTCAAGCGGGCGCGCGAGGAGCAGCGGGCCTGAGCCGCGGCCCGCGCAGCGCGCTGCGGGTGGGCTTCGCCGGCACGCCCGCCTTCGCCGCCGCCGCGCTGGCGGCGATCGGCGACGCCGGATTCGAGGTGCCGCTCGTGCTCACCCAGCCCGACCGGCCGGCCGGCCGCGGGCTGAAGCTGCAGCCATCGCCGGTCAAGATGCTCGCGCTGGCGCGCGGCTGGCCGGTGGCGCAGCTGCGCAGCCTGCGCCTCGACGGCCGCTTTCCCGACGACGCCGCGGCGGCTCGCGAGGCGATCGCCGCCGCGGCGCCCGACGTGATGGTGGTCGCCGCCTACGGCCTGATCCTCCCGGCCTGGGTGCTGGCGCTGCCGCGGCTGGGCTGCATCAACATCCACGCGTCGCTGCTGCCGCGCTGGCGCGGTGCGGCGCCGATCCACCGTGCCGTCGAGGCGGGCGACGCCGAGACGGGCATCACGATCATGCAGATGGACGAGGGGCTCGACACCGGCCCGATGCTGCTCGTCGAGCGCGTGGGGATCGCCCCCGACGAGACCACCGCGACGCTGCACGACCGGCTCGCGGGGCTGGGCGCGCGGCTCGTCGTGCAGGCGCTGCACGATGCGGCGGCCGGGCGGCAGGCGCCGCGTGCGCAGCCGGCCGAAGGCGCCTGCTACGCGCACAAGGTCGACAAGGCCGAGGCGGCCATCGACTGGAGGCAGCCGGCGGCGCTGATCGAGCGGCGGGCGCGCGCCTTCGACCCCTCGCCAGGGTTGCACTTCTCGCTGGACGGCGCGCCGGTCAAGCTCTGGCGGGCCGCGGTCGTCGACGCGCCGGGTGCGCCGGGCACCGTGGTCGCCATGGGACCGTCAGGCCCGGTCGTCGCCTGTGGCGAGGGTGCGCTGGAACTGCACGAGCTGCAGGCTGGCGGCGGGCGCCGCGTCGCGGCGGTCGATTTCCTGCGCGGGCACCCGGTCGCGGTCGGCGCGCGGCTCGGCTGACGCCTGCGCACGGGCGGCGCCGGCGGACGGCCACCCGGCCCTCACGACGATGCGGCGGCGGCCTGCCTGCGCCGCCTCAAGCCCGGCCGCGGATCCGCCGATAACCGGGCGATGAGCCGCCTGCCGCCGCCGTCCCCTTGCACCCGCCAACGGCTCCGGGGCGTTGTCGTCGCCGCCAGCGCGCTGCTGCTGGCGGGCTGCGACCTGCTCGGCATCGAGCCGGCAAGCAAGGTCGCCGAGCGCAAGGCCGCCGCCGACAAGGCGATCGGCGCCGCATGCCGCCATGCCGGGCGTGCGATCGAGGACTGCTACGCGCTCAACAAGCGCGCCGACAAGGGCGCGGTCTTCGCCGGCTGGCGCGAGATGAACGACTACATGCGCGAGAACGACATCGAGGTCGTGATGCCCAGGCTGACTGCGGCGGGCGCCGCGCCGCCGGCAGAGGACGCCGCCGACGCCGCGGAACCCGACGACGCGCCGGCGCGCAAGGGCTCCTGAGGCCCGGGTGCCGGCGCCTGCCGGCACGCGATGGGACAATCGGCGCATGGGTTCGTGGAGCGCGACGTGGCGCCATCCGGAGTTCGGGCGCGGCGCGCGCGAGATGTTCGGCATCTCGATGGGCATCGCCGCCTGGGGACTGGTCACCGGCGTGGCGATGGTCGACAGCGGGCTGGGCGTGCCGCTGTCGATCGCGATGTCGCTGCTGGTCTTCGCCGGCAGCGCCCAGCTCGCCGCACTGCCGCTCATCGCCGGAGGCGCCCCCCTGTGGGTGGTCTGGGCCACCGCCTTCTGCGTCAACCTGCGCTTCGTCATCTTCAGCGCGCAGTGGCGGCCGTACTTCGCGCACCTGCCACTGCGGCGGCGGCTCGTGCTGTCGTACTTCACCGCCGACCTCAACTACGTGACGTTCATGCGGCGCTTCCCCGACCCGCACCCGGCACCCGAGCAGCTGCCGTACTTCTGGGGCGGTGTCGCGATGAACTGGGTGGCGTGGCAGGGGGCGTCCATGACCGGCATCCTGGCGGCCGACGCCGTGCCCACCGAATGGGGCATCGGGTTCGCCGGCACGCTGGCGCTGCTCGGGCTGATGTGCTCGCTGCTCGGTGACCGCAGCGCGCTCGTCGCCGCCGTCGTCGCCGGCTGTGCCGCGGTGGCGGCCTACGCGCTGCCGCTGCGTCTCAACATCGTGGTCGCGATCGCCGCCGCGGTGGCGATCGGGCTGCTGCTCGACCACACTGCGCCGCGCCGGCCGCGGCCGGCCGAGGACCGCACCTGATGGGGCCCTGGGAGGCGCTGGCCGCGATCGTCGGGCTGGCCGTGATCACCGTCGTCACGCGCGGCTTCTTCGTGCTGCCCGAGCGCGAGGTGCCGCTGCCGGGCTGGCTCAAGCAGGGCCTGCGCTACGCGCCGCTGGCGGCGCTGGCGGCGGTGGCGGTGCCGGAGGTGGTGATGACGCAGGGCGGGCTCGTCGATACCTGGAAGGATGCCCGCCTGTACGCCGCGGCCACGGCGATCGCGTGGTTCTTCTGGCGCCGCGACATCCTCGGCACGATCCTCAGCGGCACGGCGGTGATGCTGGTGCTGCGCCTCGGCCTGGGCTGGTGAACCCGGCGACGGGTTGCGCGCGGTGCGACACTTCGCACCCGTCGTCGACCACTGCCTCGCCACCGCCATGAACGTGCTGCGTTTTTCCGACCTCGTCGCCGCCGGCCGCGTCGCCGGCCGCCGTGTCTTCGTCCGCGCCGACCTCAACGTGCCGCAGGACGACGCCGGGAACATCACCGAGGACACCCGCATCCGAGCCAGCGTGCCGTGCATCCGCATGGCGCTCGACGCCGGTGCGGCGGTGATGGTCACGTCGCACCTGGGCCGCCCGACCGAGGGAGAGTTCAAGCCCGAGGACTCGCTGGCGCCGGTCGCGGCACGCCTGTCGGACCTGCTCGGCCACCCGGTGGCGCTGAAGGCCGACTGGGTCGACGGCGTCGACGTGAAGCCCGGCGAGGTCGTGCTGCTCGAGAACTGCCGCCTCAACAAGGGCGAGAAGAAGAACAGCGAGGCGCTGGCCCGCAAGATGGCCGCGCTGTGCGACGTCTTCGTGCACGACGCCTTCGGCACCGCGCACCGCGCCGAGGCCAGCACCTACGGCATCGCGCAGTTCGCCCCGGTGGCCTGCGCCGGCCCGCTTCTGGCCGCCGAGATCGACGCCATCACGAAGGCGCTGGCGCATCCGAAGCGGCCGCTGGTGGCCATCGTCGCCGGCAGCAAGGTGAGCACCAAGCTGACGATCCTGCAGAGCCTGGCGAAGAACGTCGACGGCCTGGTCGTCGGCGGCGGCATCGCCAACACCTTCATGCTGGCCGCCGGACTGCCGATCGGCAGGAGCCTGGCCGAGCCCGATCTGGTCGGCGAAGCCGAGGCCGTGATCGAGGCGATGAAGGCGCGCGGCGCTGCGGTGCCGATCCCGGTCGACGTCGTCGTCGCCAAGGAGTTCAAGGCCGACGCGCCGGCGACCGTCAAGGCCGCCGCCGACGTCGCGGCCGACGACATGATCCTCGACATCGGCCCGCGGACGGCGGCGATGCTGGCCGACCAGCTCAAGGCCGCCGGCACCGTCGTCTGGAACGGCCCGGTCGGCGTGTTCGAGTTCGACGCCTTCGCGCACGGCACCGAGACCGTGGCGCGCGCCATCGCCGCCAGCTCCGCCTTCAGCATCGCCGGCGGCGGCGACACGCTGGCCGCGATCGCCAAGTACGGCATCGAGAAGGACATCGGCTACATCAGCACCGGCGGCGGCGCGTTCCTCGAGGTGCTCGAGGGCAAGACGCTGCCGGCGTTCGAGATCCTGGCCCGGCGCGCCGCCGGCTGAGCGACGCGGTCCCGGGACCGGCGCCGATAATCCGCGCGCCGTCCGGGCGCTCGTCCCGCAGGAGTCCATCGCATGCCGCGCGCCACCAAGATCGTCGCCACCCTCGGCCCCGCGTCGAGCGACCCCGGCGTGCTCGAGCGGCTGATCGTCGCCGGCGTCGACGTGGTGCGGCTCAACTTCAGCCACGGCACCGCGGCAGACCATATCGCGCGCGCCAACCTGGTGCGCGAGGTCGCCGATCGCGTCGGCAAGCCGGTCGCGCTGATGGCCGACCTGCAGGGCCCGAAGATCCGCGTCGGCCGCTTCGCCGACGGCAAGGCCATGCTCGAGCCGGGCGCGCCGTTCGTGCTCGACGCGGCGCGCAGCGAGCCCGGCGACGTGCACGGCGTCGGGCTCGACTACAAGGAGCTGCCGCGCGACGTGCGCCCGGGCGACACGCTGCTGCTCAACGACGGGCTCATCGTGCTCGAGGTGGACGCGGTGCGCGGCGAGCAGGTGCACACCGTCGTGCGCGTCGGCGGCGAGCTGTCGAACAACAAGGGCATCAACAAGCAGGGCGGCGGGCTGACCGCGCCGGCGCTGACGGCCAAGGACATGGAGGACATCCGCACCGCGATGGCCTTCGAGGCCGACTACGTCGCGGTCAGCTTCCCGAAGAGCGCCACCGACATGGAGATGGCGCGCCAGCTCGCCTACGTCGCCGGCGAGGGCACGCGGCACCGGCCCGGGATGATCGCGAAGATCGAGCGCAGCGAGGCGATCCCGCAGCTCGAGGCCATCCTCGCGGCCAGCGACGGCATCATGGTCGCGCGCGGCGACCTCGCGGTCGAGGTCGGCAACGCGGCGGTGCCGGCGCTGCAGAAGAAGATGATCCGCATGGCGCGGCAGATGGACAAGGTCGTCATCACCGCCACGCAGATGATGGAGAGCATGATCCTCGCGCCGGTGCCGACGCGCGCCGAGGTCAGCGACGTCGCCAATGCCGTGCTCGACGGCACCGACGCGGTGATGCTGAGCGCCGAGACCGCGGCCGGCCGGTATCCGGTCGAGACGGTCGAGCAGATGGCCGCCATCGCCGAGGCCGCCGAGCGCGCCGAGGACGTGTCGCCGGACAACGACGTGCTGCGCCGCCACTTCGGCCGCATCGACCAGAGCATCGCGATGGGGGCGCTGTTCACCGCGCACCACCTGGGCTGCAAGGCCATCATCGCGCTCACCGAGAGCGGCTCGACCGCGCTGTGGATGAGCCGCCACCCGACCAAGGTGCCGATCTTCGGCCTCACGCACAAGCACAACAGCGAGCGCCGCATGGCGCTGTACCGCAACGTGCGGCCGATCCTGATGCCCACGCACAACGAGCGCGACGTGGCGCTGAAGGACGCCGAGGACGTGCTGGTGCAGCGCGGCGTGCTCCGGCCGGGCGACACCTACGCCATCACCTGCGGCGAGCCGATGGGCTACCCCGGCGGCACCAACATGCTCAAGGTCTGCAGAGTCGGCTGAAGGCCGACGTGCCGAGGCGAAGCCGAGGCGGCCGGCCGTGAGGCCGGCATGCAGTGCTCGGCGCAGCCAAGGTGTGCCGGGTCGGCTGAGGGCCGACCCCGCCACGGCCGCTTGATGCCCGTCAAGCCCTCGGGCGGGCGCGGCGGCAGCATGGGCGTCCTATCTCAGGGGGACGCCATGGCCGGGACGAACTACATCCGCTGGTTCCGCGAGCTTTCGCTCGCCGACCTGCCGCTGGTCGGGGGCAAGAACGCCTCGCTGGGCGAGATGTTCCAGCAGCTGCAGCCGCTGGGCGTGCGCATCCCCGACGGCTTCGCGGTCACCGCGGTCGCCTACCGCGACGCGCTCGACGCGGCCGATGCGTGGCCCGAGCTGCACCGGCTGCTCGACGGGCTCGACAAGCGCGACACCGAGGCGCTCGCGCGCGCCGGGCTGCGCGCGCGCGAGATCGTCTATGCCGTGCCGATGCCGGTGGCGGTCGAGGCGCAGCTGCGCGCCGCCTGGCGCCAGCTCGTCGCGCAGGTCGGGCCCGACCTCAGCGTGGCGGTGCGCAGCTCGGCGACCGCCGAGGACCTGCCGACCGCCAGCTTCGCCGGCCAGCACGACACCTACCTCAACATCCGTGGCGAGGAGATGCTGATCGACGCCGTCAGGCGCTGCCAGGCGTCGCTGTTCACCGACCGCGCGATCAGCTACCGCATCGACCAGGGCTTCGACCACTTCAAGGTCTACCTGTCGGTGGCGGTGATGCAGATGGTGCGCAGCGACCTCGCGTCGAGCGGCGTGATGTTCACGATCGACACCGAGAGCGGGCACCCGGACGTGGTCTTCATCACCGGCGCCTGGGGGCTGGGCGAGAACGTCGTGCAGGGCGCGGTCGACCCCGACGAGTTCTACGTGCACAAGCCGACCTACCGCCAGGGGCACCGCGCGGTGCTGCGCCGCACGCTGGGCGACAAGCAGGTGAAGATGGTCTACGCGCCGGGGCGCACGCGCGAGCCGGTCGTCAACCGCCCGACGCCGAAGGCCGATCGCGCGCGCTTCTGCCTGAGCGACGCCGACGTGCTCGAGCTCGCCGGCGCCGCGATCCTGATCGAGGACCACTACAGCCGGCAGGCCGGGCAGCTGCGGCCGATGGACATCGAGTGGGCCAAGGACGGCCCCGACGGCCCGCTCTACATCGTGCAGGCGCGGCCCGAGACGGCGGCGTCGCAGCGCCAGGCGAACCTGCTCGAGGAGTTCTCGCTCGACGGCAGCGGCGAGGTCGTGGCCACCGGGCGCGCGGTCGGCGCGAAGATCGCGAGCGGCCGCGTGCGCACGATCGACGGCCATCGCCTGGCCGAGTTCCGGCCCGGCGAGGTGCTGGTCGCCGACACCACGACGCCCGACATGGAGCCGGTGATGAAGACGGCGGCGGCGATCGTCACCAACCGCGGCGGCCGCACCTGCCACGCGGCGATCGTCGCGCGCGAGCTGGGCATCCCGGCGGTGGTCGGCGCCGAGCACGCGACCGAGGCGCTGGCCAGCGGCGCCCCGGTCACGGTGTCGTGCGCCGAGGGCGCGGTCGGCAAGGTCTACGCCGGCGAGGTGCCGTTCCACAAGACGGTGAGCGACCTGAGCGGCCTCGGGCGCCCGAAGACCGAGATCATGGTCAACCTCGGCAACCCCGAGCTGGCCTTCCAGACCGCGCTGATGCCGTGCGACGGCGTCGGGCTGGCGCGCATGGAATTCATCATCAACGAGCACATCAAGGTGCACCCGATGGCGGTGCTGCACCCCGAGCGCATCGTCGACCCGGCGGTGCGCGCGCAGGTCAGCGCGCTGTGGGCGCAGTACCCGGACGGCGCCAGCTACTTCGTCGAGAAGCTGGCCGAGGGCGTGGGCACCATCGCCGCGGCATTCTGGCCGCGGCCGGTGATCGTGCGGCTGTCCGACTTCAAGAGCAACGAGTACGCCGCGCTGCTCGGCGGCCGCGACTTCGAGCCGCACGAGGAGAACCCGATGATCGGCTTCCGCGGTGCGGCACGCTATGCGCACCCGGCCTATGCCGAGGGTTTCGCGCTCGAGTGCGCTGCGATGAAGCGCGTGCGCGAGACGATGGGGCTCGACAACCTCAAGCTGATGGTGCCGTTCTGCCGCCGCCTCGACGAGGCCCGCGCGGTGCTCGCCGAGATGGCGCGCCACGGCCTCGTGCGCGGCCAGGGGCCGGGGCCGAAGGGGCTCGAGGTCTACGTGATGTGCGAGATCCCCAACAACGTGCTGCTGATCGACGAGTTCGCCGAGCTCTTCGACGGCTTCTCGATCGGCAGCAACGACCTCACCCAGCTCACGCTGGGCGTCGACCGCGACAGCGCGATCGTCGCCGCGAGCTTCGACGAGCGCGACCCCGGCATGCTGAAGATGCTCAGGCTCGCGGTCGAGGGCGCCAAGCGCAACGGCCGCCACAGCGGCATCTGCGGCCAGGCGCCTTCGGACCACATCGAGATCGCGCGCTACCTGGTCGAGCTCGGCATCGACAGCATCAGCCTGACGCCCGACCGCGTGCTGCGGACGATGCAGATGGTGCTCGAGATCGAGCGCGCGCGC
>JALORQ010000064.1 GCA_025458805.1 Rubrivivax sp. | reverse complement strand
CCGCAGGCGGCGCCGTCCACGGTGCCGCACGTCGCGCTCACCGAGCGCGAGAGCGAGGTGCTGCTGCGCGTGGCCAAGGGCTACACGCTGCCCGAGATCGGCGTGCAGCTCGGGCTGAGCCGGCACACGATCGCCGACTACGTCAAGCAGATCTACCGCAAGCTCAACGTGAGCTCGCGCGCCGAGGCGGCGCTCGAGGCGCAGCGGCTCGGCCTGTTCCGCTAGACCGCGCCGCGCGGCGCAGCGGCTATGCTGCGCGCCCATGATCGGACGCCTGACCGGCACGCTCGCCGAGAAGAGCCCGCCGCACCTGCTGCTCGACGTGCACGGCGTCGGCTACGAGGTCGACGTGCCGATGAGCACCTTCTTCCACCTGCCCGCGCTCGGCGCCAGCGTCACGCTGCTGACGCACTTCGTCGTGCGCGAGGACGCGCAGGTGCTGTTCGGATTCCTCACCGCCGCCGAGCGCGCGGCCTTCCGCGAGCTGGTCAAGATCGGCGGCGTCGGCCCGCGCACCGCGCTGGCGGTGCTGTCGGGGCTGAGCGTCGCCGAGCTCGCCGAGGCCGTGGCACGGCAGGAGGCGGGGCGGCTGGTCAAGCTGCCCGGCATCGGCAAGAAGACCGCCGAGCGCCTGCTGCTCGAGCTGAAGGGCAAGCTCGGCCCCGAGCTCGCGGCCCCGGCCGGGACCGCCACCGCAGCGCCGCTGGGCGAGGCGCAGGCCGACATCGTGCAGGCGCTGCTCGCGCTGGGCTACAACGAGCGCGAGGCGCAGGCGGCACTGAAGGGGCTGCCTGCGGACTGCGGCGTGAGCGAAGGCATCAAGCTGGCGCTGCGGGCGCTCAACCGCTGAGGCCGTTCAGCGTGGCCCGGGGGTCCGGGTGGGCGTTCTCCGGGCCACGCTCGCGGGCGACCGCTCGTGGTCATCCACCCGAATGCCATCATCGCCGTCGTCCGTGGGTCACCGACGAGGCGACCGCGAATGGTCCCTGCGCCCGCCCACCCGGACCCCGGCCCTGCCACCGCCGCGGCCGTCCGCGTCGCGAACTGCCGGCGCGGCGTTCAGGGGCCGTCGCGCGCGCCCCGTCAGTCGAAGGCGGGCAGAGGTTGCTGGCGCAGCATCCCGCGGTGGTGCTCGAAGTCGGGCATCACCGAGCGCACGACGCTCCAGAACGCCGGGCCGTGGTTCATCTCGCGCAGGTGCGCCAGCTCGTGCGTCACGACGTAGTCGATCACCGGCATCCCGAAGTGCACCAGCCGCCAGTGCAGCCGGATCGAGCCGTCGGCGCTGGCGCTGCCCCAGCGGGTGGTGGCATCGCTGAGCCCGACGCGGCGCGGGCGCACCCCGAGCCGCGGCGCATAGTGCGCGATGCGCTCGTCGAAGATGCGGCGCGCCTGCCGCTGCAGCCAGGCCTGGACCGCGTCGCGCACCTGCGCCGGCGCGGCGTCGGCGGGCAGCGCCACGCGCAGCGTGCCGCGTACCGCCTCGCCCGTCGCGTTCGCAGGCTCGAGCACGACGCCGGTGGCCGTCGGGTCGAGCAGCACCGCCACGCGCGCGCCGAGAAAGGGCACGAGCGCGCCATCGCCCCATGCGATGCGCGCCGCGGCGAGACGCCGCGCGCGCTCGCGCTGCTCGTGGAGCTTGCGCAGGATCCAGCCGGCCTTCTCGCGCAGCGCGGCGTCGATCTCGGCGGCGCCCACCCAGCGGGGCGCGCTGACGCTGAGCCCGTCGGGGCCGACCACGAACCCGATGCTGCGGCGCCGCGCTCGCCGCAGCTCGAAGGCGACGCGATGAGCGCCGAGGCGCAGCTCGCGCTGCGCGCGCGGGTGCACGAAGTCGACGCCCTCGGGCACCGCCGCCCGCGGCGATGGCGGCGATGGCGGCGGCCGCACGGGCACGCGTGGAGCCGCAGGAGCCGGGGCCGGCGGCACCTCGTCGAACAGCGCGAGTTGCCTGGACAGGTCGAGCTCGCTCGCCGTGGGCATGTGCTTGGATTCTAGAAGGCCGGACGTCCGTCCCGCCGCCACCGACGGTCAACCGTCCGCGCCATCCGGAGCGGGCACTTCGCGATAGGGTGCGAACACGTCCCGCAGCGCCCCGCCCCCGGGCCCTGGGCGGGTCAGCGAACGCTCCAGTTCCTGCAGGTGGCGACGCATCTCGGCGGCGGCGGCGGGCGCGCCCCGGGCCAGCGCGTCGATCAGGTCGACGTGGCGGTGCGCGACGCAGGCCGCGCCCCCGCCCCGCTTGTAGACCGCCATCAGCATCGAGGTCGTCGGCAGCAGGCCGTCGAGCAGGCGCAGGAAGACCGGGTTGCCGTGCATGCGCGCCAGCGCACGGTGGAACTCGCCGGACAGGCGCACCGCGGCGCCGCGGTCGCCCGCGGCGTCGGCCAGGGCCTCGGCGGTGGCCAGTTCGCGCAGCGTCGCGAGCTGCGCGGCGTCGAGCCGCCCGCCCAGGCGCCGCGCGATTTCGCATTCGACGACGCGCCGCGCCTCGAAGACGTGCGCGGCATCGTCCAGGCCGGGCTGCGGCACGCGCGCGCCGCGGTTGTGCAGCAGCTCGATCAGGCCGTCCTGGGCCAGCCGCTGCAGCGCCTGCCGCACGACCGTGCGAGACACGCCGAAGGTGGCTGCGAGCTCCTCCTCACGCAGCCGGGCGCCGGGTGCGAGGCGGTGCTCGAGCATCGCGCGGTAGATGCCCTCGTAGACGCGCTGCGTCGCGGTCGCCGGGGGCGCTGCCGACGCCACCGGCTCCGCGGGCGCCGGCGCGGCGGTCACCGCGGCATCGCGCGCCGCGCCCGGGCGGGGGTCGGCACGCGTGGCGCCGCCGCGCTCGCGCACGGCCGCTCAGCCGGCGCGCGCCGCGGCCCAGCGCTCGGCGAGCGCGACCAGGCTGCGGTCGCGCCCCGGCGGCGCGAGCAGGCCGATGCCCAGCGGCGCCCCGAGGCGGGACGCGAAAGGCAGCGACAGCTGCGGAAAGCCCGACAGGCCCGACAGGCACAGCATGCGGATCGCCGCGTTGCGGTAGTCCTCGAGCGCGGCCTCGGTGTCGCTGCGCAGCGGGGCGACGTCGGGCATCGTCGGCATCAGCAGCACGCCGTCGTCGCCGAGCAGCGCCGCCAGGTGCGCGCGGAAGCGCACCCGGAACGCAGCCGCTGCCGCCACCTGGTCGTCGCCGACGCGGCTCGACCATGCGAAGCGTTCGGCGACGCCGGGTCCCAGCGGCGGGGCGAAGCGCCGGATGAAGTCGCCGTCGGTCATCCAGGCCTCGCGCCCCTGGATGTGGCGGAAGTGCCAGTACATCGCGTCGAAGCTCTCGAACGCCGCCTCGACCGGCGCGGCGGCGCCGAACAGCGCCTCGGCCTGTGCCGCCACCGGCGCCAGCGCCTCCGCGACCTCGGGCGCGAGCAGCCCCCAGACGTCCGTCGGCCGCAGCAGCCGGATGCGCGACGGCAGCGGCCGCGCGTCGTCGCCGAGCAGCACGTCGGCGACGCGCGCGAACAGCGGCACGTCGCGCGTGAACCAGCCGCAGGTGTCGAGGCTGGGCGCCAGGTCGAGCGCACCCTCGAGGCTCACGCGGCCATGCGTCGGGCGCAGCCCGACCAGCCCGCAGTGGCTGGCCGGTGCGCGCACCGAGCCGCCGGTGTCGGTGCCGAGCGCGAAGTCGACGAGTCCGTGCGACACCGCCGCCGCCGACCCGGACGACGAGCCGCCGGAGATGCGATCGGGCGCGGCGCCGTTGACCGGCGCGCCGAAGTGCGCGTTGCTGCCGTTCATCGAGAACGCCAGCTCGTCGGTCACGGTCTTGCCCGCGAAGGCCGCGCCGGCATCGAGCAGCCGCTGCACCGTCGGCGCGGTGCGCGTCTTGACGCCCGACATCGCCAGCATGAACGGCTGGCCGCCGCTGGTCGGAAGGCCGGCGACGTCGAACAGGTCCTTGACGCCGAAGCGCAGACCGGCCAGCGGCCCGCTCGGCGCGTGCGGCACCGGCACCTCCGGATAGGGCATGAAGGCACGCGCGGGGTCGTGCAGCATCGTCGGGTCTCCTCTTCGTGGTGTCGGGACGGGCGGCGGCGGTCACGCCGCGGCGCGCGGCGCCGTGGCGTCGGTGCGCAGGCAGCGCGCGCCGTGGTCGGGCGCCAGCGGGATCAGCTCGGGGCGTGTCTGGTGGCAGGCGTCGGCAGCCAGCGCGCAGCGCTCGGCGAACGCGCAGCCGGGCGGCAGCGCGGCCAGGTCGGGCGGCGCGCCGGGGATCGTCGCGAGCCGGCCGCCCTTGGCCATCGCGCCGTGCGCACGGCTCTGCAGCAGCGCCATCGTGTACGGATGGCGCGGCTCGCGGATCAGCACGCGCGCCGGGCCTTCCTCGACGATGCGGCCGGCGTACATCACCGCGATGCGGTCGGCGACCTCGACCGCGGCGCCGATGTCGTGCGTGACGAAGACCACCGCCAGCCCGAGCTCGCGCTGCAGCTCGCGCAGCAGCAGCAGCACCTGGATCTGCACCGTCGCGTCGAGCGCGGTGGTCGGTTCGTCGGCCAGCAGCAGCTGCGGCCGGCAGGCCAGCGCGAGCGCGATCATCGCGCGCTGGCGCATGCCGCCGCTCATCTCGTGCGGGTAGGCGTCGAGCCGCCGCGCCGGGCTCGGGATGCGCACGCGCTCGAACAGCTCGAGCGCGCGCGCGCGCGCCGCGTCGCGCGAGACGTCCTCGTGGCGGCGGATCGACTCGACGATCTGCGCGCCGACCGTGTAGACCGGGTCGAGCGCGAGCAGCGGCTCCTGGAAGATCATCGATGCGACGCGGCCGCGGTAATCGGCCAGCTGCGCGGGCGGCAGTGCGAGCACGTCCTGCCCGCCGACGAGCATGCGCCCGCCGATCTGCGTGCGCCGCGGCGGATGCAGTCGCAGCAGCGAGCGCAGCGTGACGCTCTTGCCCGACCCGGACTCGCCGATCAGCGCGACGACCTCGCCGCGGCGCACCTGCAGGTCGACGCCGCCGACCGCCTGCACCGGCTTGCGGCCGCCGGTGAAGGTGACCGTGAGGCCCTGGATGTCGACGAACGGCGCCTCCGTCGGCCCACCGACGGCAGCTCTCATGCGGCCTCCCTGACGACCGCCGGGGCGCTGCCGGCGGGCCCGGGCCCCGCGGGGGCGGCCGAATGGCCGCTCCCCGCTTCGTGCATCAGGCAGGCCACCGGATGCCCGCCGGCGCTCGACGGAGCGCCGTGCGAAAGCCGCGGCGCGCGCTGCGCGCACACCGCCTCGGCATGCGCGCAGCGCGTGTGGAAGCGGCAGCCGGGCGGCGGGTCGATCGGGTTCGGCGGATCGCCGGCCAGCGGCGGCGCCTCGGTGCGCCGGTCGGGGTCCATCGACGGGATCGAGCTCAGCAGCGCGTGCGTGTACGGGTGGCGCGGCTGCTCGAACAGCGCCTCGCTGTCGCCGAGCTCGGCGACCTGCCCGAGGTACATCACCATCACGCGGTCGCTCATGTAGCGCACGACGTTGAGGTCGTGGCTGATGAAGACGTAGGTCAGCCCGAACTGTTCCTTCAGGTCGAGCAGCAGGTTGAGCACCTGCGCCTCGACCGACTTGTCGAGCGCCGAGACGGCCTCGTCCAGGATCACCAGCCGCGGCCGCAGCGCGAGCGCGCGCGCGATGTTGACGCGTTGCCGCTGGCCGCCCGAGAGCTCGTGCGGGTAGCGCTCGGCGAAGCGCCGCGGCTCGAGGCCGACGCGCGCGAGCAGGTCGCGCGCGCGCTCGACGGCCTCGCGGTGCGGCGTGCCGTGCACCTGCGGCGCGAAGGCGATCGAGTCCTCGATCGTCAGCCGCGGGTTGAGCGAGGCGTAGCTGTCCTGGAACACCATCTGCGCGTGGCGCCGGTAGTCCTTGAGCCCGAGCTCGCGGCCGCCGACGAGGCGGCCGTCGAAGACGATCTCGCCGCGGTCGGGCTCGATCAGGTGCATCAGCAGCCGCGCCGTCGTGCTCTTGCCGCAGCCCGACTCGCCGACCACGCCCAGCGTCTCGCCGGCGCGCACCGTGAAGTCGACGCCGTCGACCGCGCGCACGACACCGCCGCCGCGGCCGAACACGCCCTTCTTCAGCGGGAAGTGCTTGACGAGGCCGCGCACCTCGAGCAGCGCCTGCGCCGCGCTCACGACTTGATCTCCATCGCGCTGCGCAGCCCGTCGGACAGCAGGTTGAAGGCGATCGAGGTGACGAAGATCATCACGCCGGGCAGCGCGGCGATCCACGGCTGCGTGTAGATCGCGGTGCGCAGCGTGTTGAGCATCAGCCCCCACTCGGGCTCGGGCGGCTTGACGCCCAGCCCCAGGAAGCTGAGGCCCGACGCGAGGATCATGCTCACCGCGATCAGGCTGGTGGCGTAGACGAAGATCGGCCCGAGCACGTTGCCGAGCACGTGCACGCGCACGATCGTGAAGGCGTCGGCGCCCGAGGCGCGCGCCGCCTCGACGTAGTCGCGCCCGCGGATCTGCGTCGTCACGCTCTCGGCGACGCGCGCGATCGGCGGGATGAAGACCACCGTCAGCGAGATCAGCGAGTTGGTGATCCCGGCGCCGAGCGCGCCCGACAGCGCGATCGCCAGCAGCACCGACGGGAAGGCGTAGAAGACGTCGATCGTGCGCATGATCACGGTGTTGACCGCACCCCCCGCATAGCCGGCGACGATGCCGATCAGCGAGCCGATGACGAAGGCGCAGACCACCGGCGTGATGCCCATGAACAGGCTGAGCCGCGCGCCGACGATGAGGCGCGAGAGCATGTCGCGGCCGAGTTCGTCGCTGCCCAGCGGGTAGCCCTCGGCGCCGATCGGCTGCAGGCGATTGAGCATCGACGACTGGTACGGGTCGGCGGGCGCGATCCAGGGCCCGAAGACCGCCAGCACCAGCAGCCCGGCGATGACCGCGGCGGCGGCCATCGCGACCTTGTCGCGCAGCAGCCGGCGGCCGACCGTCTGCCAGTAGCCGGGCGAGCGCTCGAAGCCGGCGGACGGCACCTTGGCGGGATCCACGGCGACATTCAGCATGCACAGGCTCCTGGTCGAGCGGACGCCGTGGATCCGGCTTGGCCGGGCCGCTGGCGTCGCCCCCTCGAGGGGGAGGCGCCGAAGGCGCTTCGGGGGTGGGTCATGCTCTCGCGATGCGCGGGTCGAGCAGCGTCTGGATCACGTCGACCACCAGGTTGAGCAGCACGAAGAACATCGCCAGCACGAGGATCGTGCCCTGCAGCAGCGGCAGGTCGCGCTGGAAGATCGCGCTGTTGAGCAGGAAGCCGGTGCCGGGCCACGAGAACACGGTCTCGATGAGGATCGAGCCGCCGAGCAGGTAGCCGAGCTGCAGCCCCATCACGGCGAGCGCGGTGGGCGCCGCGTTCTTCACCACGTGCAGGAAGACGCCGACGTCGGTCAGCCCCTTGGCGCGCAGCCCGACGACGAACTCCTGCGCCAGGATCTCGGCCACCAGCGCGCGCACCGTGCGCGCGATGATGCCCATCGGGATCACGCTCATCGTCAGCGCCGGCAGGACCATGTGCTGCACGTGCGCCCAGTCCCAGGCCCAGTCGGCGCTGCCGCCCGGCCCGGCGCCCGAAGGCGGCAGCCACATCAGGATCGACGAGAAGACGATCACCAGCACCATGCCGAGCCAGTAGTGCGGCACGCTGACGCCGAGCACCGAGGTGAACGACGCCGCCTTGTCGATCCAGCTGTTCTGGTAGTAGCCGGCGACGAAGCCGAACAGGCAGCCGAAGACGAAGCCGATCAGCGTCGCCAGCACCGCCAGCCGCAGCGTGTTGCCGACGGCGCGCATCACCTCGTCGGCCACCGGCCGGCTGGTCGCGATGCTGGTGCCGAGGTCGCCCTGGAGCGCGCGCCAGACCCAGCCGGCGAACTGCTCGGGCAGGCTGCGGTCGAAGCCATACAGCGTGCGCAGCTGCGCCTGCAGCTCGCCCGAGGCGTCGGGCGGCAGGATCGAGACCAGCGGGTCGCCCGGCGCCAGGTGCACGAGCGCGAAGCACACCAGCGCGACGCCGAACATGATCGGCAGCGTGTAGAGCAGCCGGCGCAGCAGGAATGCGAGCATCGGGCCTCCGGGCCGGGGGGATCGGGCGCGGACTCTGCGAACGCGCCGCGGCGCGAGGCTGCCGCCGCCGGGAGGGCGGCGCCCCGCGGTGCCGCGCGGTCAGTCGAGGGTCATCGGCGCGATGTCGATGAACCAGCTGCGCGGCTGCACGACGTTCTTCACCTTCGGGCTCATCGCACGCGGGCCGACGTCGTGCGCGATCCAGACGAACGGCGCCTCCTCGACGATGCGCGCGTGCAGCTTCGCGAGCGCTGCATCGCGCGCCTTGTCGTCGAAGCTGCCCCGCGCGTCGGCGATCAGCTTGTCGAACTCGGCGTTGCCGAAGTAACCCCAGTTGTTGCTGACCGGCGGGAAGGTCTTGGTGCTGGTGAAGCGCACCATCGCGAAGAACGGGTCCATCGCCGCGAAGCTGACGTTGATCGCGTTGGCGCCGTTGGCCGACGGATCCTTCGCGCCCTTGCGCCAGTTGGTGAACAGCGTGTTCCACTCGATGACGTCGAACTGCACGTCGAAGTAGCAAGCCTTCAGGCTCTGCTGCACGAACTCGTTCATCGGCAGCGGCTGCATCTGGCCGGAGCCGCTGGCGCTGATCTGCACCTTCACCTTCAGCGGCTTGGCGGCGCTGTGGCCGGCCTCGGTCATCAGCTTCTGCGCGGCGGCGACGTCGTAGCGGATGTCGAACTTCGGGTCGCCCCACCACGGGTGGCCGGGCGGCACCGTGCCCTTGGGCACGCCCATCATCCCGCCCAGCAGCTTGAGCAGCCCGGCGCGGTCGACGCACAGGTTGGCGGCGTGACGCACGCGCTTGTCGAGCCAGGGCGAGCCCTCGGCGAAGCTGAGCTGCCACGGCCAGACATGCGGCTGCTGGTTGAAGTGGATCGTGAAGCCGCGCTGGCGGATGGTGCCCATCGCGTCCGGCGCCGGCGCCTCGATCCAGTCGACCTGACCCGACAGCAGCGCCGCGGTGCGCGCGTTGGCCTCGGGCATCGGCAGCATCACGACGCGGTCGATCTTCGGCACCCGCTTCGGGTCCCAGTAGGCCTTGTTGGCGACCAGCTCGAGCCGCTCGCGCGGGACGAAGCGCGCCATCCTGAACGGGCCACTGCCGCTGGCATCGGCCGCGAAGGCGGTCCACGCGGCCTTGGCCTTGTCGGCTGGCGTCGCGCCCGGTGCGGCGTCGAACTTCTTCTGCCAGTGCGCGGGGCTGGCCATGAACAGGTTGGTCAGGTTGAGCGGCAGGAAGGCATCCGGCTCGCTCGTCGTCAGCTCGACCGTCAGGTCGTCGATCTTGCGCGCGCTGCGCAGCGTGGGCATGCGCGACGCGGTGACGCCGACCTGGCTGGCGTCGAAGTGCACGGCGTCCTTGTCGAGCACCTTGCGCACGTTCCAGACCACGGCGTCGGCGTTGAACGCGCTGCCGTCGTGGAACTTGACGCCCGGGCGCAGCTTGAAGACCCACTTCGTCTTGTCCTTGGCGTCGACCTGCCACGACAGCGCCAGGCCGGGGATCAGCACGCTCGGCGCGTCGGCCTTGGACAGGTCCCAGTGCGTCAGCGCGTCGTACATCGGGATGCCGGTGAAGCGGTTCCCCTCGAAGCCCTGGTCGGGCTGGCCCAGCGTGCGCGGGATGTCGGCGGCGGTCATCGCGATGCGCAGCACCTTCTCCTGCGCGGCGGCCGGGCCTGCCGCCAGCAGGGCGGCGGCCAGCGCACCGGCCAGCAGGGCCGCAGCGGGGCGGCGGATGGAGGTCTTCGAGGTCATGCGGGCTTCTCCTTCGGAAGGCGTGGCGGGCGATGCAGGCAAGGAGGCCCGACGAGCCGCCGGGCACGGGAACTGCGTGGCGCTTTGTATGCAATGCACATGCCATGCCGGCGACGACCGGCGGCGGGGGCAACCCCGACAAGCCGCGGCTTTTCAGGCACCATCGGCGTGCTCTCACGCCACGATGGCCCAGCCCCGGCGCGCCGTTTGTATGCAAAACGCACCAAAAGAATGCCACGCCCGCCCATGAAGCTCCTCATCGTCAACCCCAATACCTCGGCCGCGATGACGGCCGGCATCGCCGAGGCCGCGCGCGCGGTCGCGGCCCCGGGCACGGACATCGTCGCCACGCAGCCTTCGTTCGGCCCGGCATCGATCGAGGGGCACTTCGACGAGGCGTTCGCGGCCGCCGGGGTCGCCGAGGTGGTGCACGGCGCACGCGGCAGCGGCGTCGCCGGCGTCGTCATCGCGTGCTTCGGCGACCCGGGGCTCGACGCCGCGCGCGAGGCGGTCGAGGCCCCGGTGATCGGCATCGCCGAGGCGGCCTTCCACGCCGCGAGCCTGCTGGCCACCGGCTTCTCGGTCGTCACCACGATGACGCGCACCTGCGTCATCGCCGAACGCCTCGTGCAGCGCTACGGCTTCGAGCGCGTCTGCCGCGGCGTGCACGGCACGGACATCCCGGTGCTCGCGCTCGAGGGCTGCAGCCCGCAGACGGTGGCGCAGATCGAGGCCGCGTCGCGCGAGGCGCTGGCGCGCGACCGCAGCGAGGCGATCGTGCTCGGCTGCGCCGGAATGGCGCCGCTGTGCCGCGAACTGCAGCAGCGGCTGGGCGTGCCGGTGATCGACGGCGTCGCCGTGGCCGTCAAGCTGGTCGAGGCGCTGGCCGCGCTGGGCCTCGCAACGCCGAAGCGCGGCGACTACGCGCCGCCGCTGCCCAAGCCCTGGGCCGGATGGGCCGCGGGATTCGGCACGGGCGGCGCCGCGGGATAGGCCTCGGGATCGAGCCGCCGCATCTCGGCCTCGATCCAGCGCTCGACCTCGGCCATCAGTTCGTCGGGCTGCCGGCCCGCCGACGCGATCGGCGGGCCGATCGAGACGTCGACGACGCCCGGCCGCAGCAGGAAGCTCTTGCGCGGCCAGCAGCGCGCCGACGTCGTCGCGATCGGCACGATGGGCACCCCGGACTCGATGGCCAGCCGGGAGGCGCCCGTCTTGTACGTGCCCTGGCTGCCGCGCGGCGTGCGCGTGCCCTCGGGGAACATGATGACCCAGATGCCCTGCGCGAACAGCCGCCGCCCCTGCTCGGCGACGCGGCTCCAGGCCTCGGCGCGGCGGCTGCGGTCGATGTGGATCATGTCCAGCCTGCCCATCGCCCAGCCGAAGAACGGCACGTACAGCAGCTCGCGCTTGAAGACGTAGGCCAGTGGATGCGGCATCAGCGTCGGGTAGAAGAAGGTCTCCCAGGTCGACTGGTGCTTGGACGCGAGCAGCACGGCGCGCGTCGCGTCGGCGGCCGCCGGCACGTGCTCGAGGCCGCGCACGCGCGGCTGCACGCCGCAGATCACCCGCGCGCCCCACATCGCGACGCGCAGCCAGCCGACGGTCGGCCAGTACAGCCGCGTGCCGCGCACGAACACCGACAGCCCGAGCATGGCGATCGCCCAGGGCACCACGGTGACGGCGAGCCAGAGCACGAAGAGCGCCGAACGCAGCGCCCAGACCGCGCGCATCAGCCCAGCCCCCCGGACTCGGAGTCGGGCACGTGCTCGCGCTGCAGCAGGTGGTCGACGAAGGCGCCGAGCGAGGCATGGATCGTGGTGCCGGGCACCTGCCCGGCCATGGCGCGCAGCTCGTCGTCCGAGAGCGCCGCGGCGCGGCCGCTCGTCACGAGGTGCGGCTCGCAGCCCGCGGCCTGCGCGGCGACCAGGTCGCGCAGCGTGTCGCCGACCATCGGCACGCCGCCCAGCTCGATGCCGTAGCGCCGGCCGATGTCGAGCATCATCCCCGGCAGCGGCTTGCGGCAGTCGCAGCGCTCGTCGGGGGCATGCGGGCAGAAGAACACCGCGTCGATGCGACCGCCGTGCTCGGCGAGCTGGCGCAGCATCAGCGCATGCACGGCGTTGACCGTCGCCATGTCGATCATGCCGCGGCCGATGCCGGCCTGGTTGGTGGCGACGACGACGTGCCAGCCGGCATGGTTGAGCCGCGCCACGGCGTCGTAGGCGCCCGGTACGGGCACCCACTCGTCGATCGACTTGACGTGACCCTCGCGGAACTCGTTGAGGATGCCGTCCCGGCCGAGGATCACCAGCCGGGCGGCATGGGCGGCATGGGCCGAGGGGTGGCGGGGCGGCATCGCGAGGCCCGCTCGACGCTCAGGCGGCCAGCCGCGACAGGTCGGCCACGCGGTTCATCGCCGCGTGCAGCCGGCCCAGCAGCGCGAGCCGGTTGGCGCGCACGCGCGGGTCGTCGGCGTTGACCAGCACGCGGTCGAAGAACTCGTCGACCGGCGCCTTCAGCAGCGCCAGCGCGCTCAGCGCGCCGGCATAGTCGCCGGCCGCGAAGGCGGCGTCGGCCCGGGGCCCGGCCTCAGCGATCGCATCGGACAGCGCGCGCTCGGCCGGCTCGGCGAGCAGCGCGTCGTCGACCGCGGATGCCGGCGGCGCGTCGGACTTGCGCAGGATGTTGCCGACGCGCTTGTTGGCCGCGGCCAGCGACGCGGCCTCGGGCAGCGCGCAGAAGGCACGCACCGCGGCGAGCCGGCGCGGGATCTCGCCCCAGCGCACGGGCCGTGCCTCGACGATCGCGTCGACTTCCTGCGCACTCCAGCCCTGCTCGCGCAGCCAGCCGACCAGCCGCTCGCGCACGAAGAAGCCGACCTCGGCCTGCGCCTGGCCGTGTCCCTCGGGGAACACGCCGAAGGCAGCGGCGATCAGTTCGACCGGGTCGAGCGGCAGGTCGCGCTCGACCAGCATGCGGATCACGCCCAGCGCGTGCCGGCGCAGCGCGAACGGGTCCTTGTCGCCGGTCGGCAGCTGGCCGATGCCGAACAGGCCGGCCAGCGTCTCGAGCTTGTCCGCCAGCGCGACCGCCAGCCCGACAGCGCCGCGCGGCAGTGCGTCGCCGGCGAAGCGCGGCCGGTAGTGGTCCTCGATCGCGTCGGCGACGGCGTCGCGCAGGCCGTCGTGGCGCGCGTAGTACGCGCCCATGATGCCCTGCAGCTCGGGGAACTCGCCGACCATGTCGGTCAGCAGGTCGGCCTTCGCGAGCGTGGCCGCCTCCTCGGCCAGGTCGGCGAGCGTCGGGCCGCCGAGCTGCGCGCCGATCGTGCGCGCGAGCCGGCGCACGCGGTCGACGCGCTCGCCCTGGGTGCCCAGCTTGCCGTGGTAGACGACCTTCGCGAGCCCGGGCACGCGGCTGGCCAGCGTGCGCCGGCGGTCCTGGTCGAAGAAGAACTTGGCGTCGGCCAGGCGCGGGCGCACCACGCGCTCGTTGCCTTCGACGACGCGCCGCGGGTCCTCGGGCCGGATGTTGCTGACGACGAGGAAACGGTCGCTCAACCGCCCGGTCGTGTCGAGCAGCGGGAAGTACTTCTGGTTGGCCTTCATCGTCAGGATGAGGCATTCCTGCGGCACGGCGAGGAACTCGCTCTCGAACCGGCAGGCGAGCACGTTGGGCCGCTCGACCAGCGCCGTCACCTCGTCGAGCAGCGCCTCGTCGTCGACCGGCACCAGGCCCTCGCGCGCCGCCGCGGCGGCGAGCTGGCGCGCCACCTCGGCGCGGCGCGCCGCGAAGCCGGCGATCACCGCGCCCTGCTCGAGCAACTGGCGCTCGTAGTGGTCGGCGTCCTGCAGCATCACCGGGTCCATCGGCGCCTCGAAGCGGTGGCCGCGCGTCCGGCGGCCCGCCTCGAGGCCGAGCACGCGCACCGGCACCACGTCGGCGCCGTGCAGCGCCACCAGGCCGTGCGCCGGGCGGACGAAGTGCACGCTGGTCCAGCCCGGCTGGAAGCCCTCGCCGGAGCCGCGCTCGAGCTGGTAGGTCATCACCTTCGGAATCGGCAGCTTCGCGATGGCCTCGTCGAGCGCGACCTGCAGGCCGGCGGCGAGCGTGGCGCCGGGCAGCGTCGCGTCGAGGTGCAGCGTCGCCGCCTTGCCGTCGCCTTCGCGCCGCAGCCGCGGCACGTCGGCTTCGCCGGCGCCGAGCGCGGCCAGCCTCTTCAGCAGCGCCGGCGTCGGCCGGCCCTCGCCGTCGAGGCCGACCGACGCCGGCATCAGCTTGTGCGCGACGCGGCGGTCGGGCGCGACGGCCAGCACGTGGCTCACGTGCGCGGCGAGCCGGCGCGGCGTCGCGAAGGTGTTGAGCGCCGAGTGCTCGCCGGCCAGGCCCTGGGCGCGCAGCCCCGCCAGCAGCGAGGCACCGAAGGCCTCGCCGAGCTTCTTCAGCGCCTTCGGCGGCAGTTCCTCGGCGAGCAGCTCGACCAGCAGGTTGCGCGTCGTGCTCATCGCTCAGGCGGCCTTCTTCGCGATCTGCGCCAGCACCTCGTCGGCCCAGGCGCGCGGCGCCATCGGGAAGCCGAGCCGGGCGCGGCTGTCGACGTAGCTCTGGGCGACGCTGCGCGCGAGGTGGCGGATGCGGCCGATGTAGGCCGCGCGCTCGGTGACGCTGATGGCCCCGCGCGCATCGAGCAGGTTGAAGGTGTGCGCCGCCTTGAGCACCTGCTCGTAGGCCGGCAGGGCGAGCGCGCGCTCCATCAGGTGGCGCGCCTGCCGCTCGTGCGCGCCGAAGGCGCCGAGCAGGAAGTCGACGTCGCTCTCCTCGAAGTTGTAGGTGCTCTGCTCGACCTCGTTCTGGTGGTAGACGTCGCGGTAGGTCAGCGCCTCGGTCCACTTCAGGTCGTAGACGTTCTCGACGCCCTGCAGGTACATCGCCAGCCGCTCGAGGCCGTAGGTGATCTCGCCGGTGATCGGCCGGCAGTCGATGCCGCCCACCTGCTGGAAGTAGGTGAACTGCGTCACCTCCATGCCGTTGAGC
>JALORQ010000200.1 GCA_025458805.1 Rubrivivax sp. | reverse complement strand
CTACGTGCTCGCCTCCGAGGTCAACTTCAACGACATCTGGGCGCTCACCGGGATCCCGGTCTCGCCGTTCGACAACCACGAGGAGGACGTGCAGGTCACCGGCTCCGGCGGCGTGGCGCTGGTCGCGGCGCTCGGCAGCGAGCTCAAGCGCGAGGGCCGGCTCAAGGTCGGCGACCTGGTGGCGGTCTACTCCGGGCAGACCGACCTGCTGAGCCCGCTGGCCGGGCGCGACCCGATGTACGTCGGTTTCTCGATCCAGGGCTACGAGACACGCACCGGCAGCCACGCCCAGTTCCTGCTCACGCAGGGGCCGCAGCTGCACCCGCTGCCGACCGACCTGACGCTGGAGCAGGCGGGCAGCTACATCCTCAACCTGGGCACCATCGTGCGCGCGCTCTTCACGACGCTGCGCATCGCGCCCGGGCGCACGGTCTTCGTCGAGGGCGCGGCCACCGGCACCGGCCTCGAGGCGCTGAAGAGCGCGACCCGTGCCGGCTGCGCGGTGACCGGCGGCGTCTCGAGCCCGGCGCGCGCCGAGTTCGTCAAGACGCAGGGCGCGGTCGGCGCGCTCGACCGTGCCGATGCGCGCTTCAGGGGCCTGTACACGCCGGTACCCGAGGACGACCCGGCGGGCTGGGAGGCGGCGGGCGCGCCGCTGCTCGACGAGTTCCGGCGCCAGAACGGCGGCCGGCTCGCCGACTATGCCGTGTCGCACGCCGGCGAGACCGCGTTCCCGCGCTCGTTCCAGCTGCTCGCCGAGGGCGGCACGATCGCGTTCTACGGCGCGTCGTCGGGCTACCACCTGACCTTCGTCGGCAAGCCGGGCACCGCGTCGCCCGAGGCGATGCTGCAGCGCGCCGGCGCGCGCGCCGGCGAGGCCGTGCTGCTGTACTACGGACCGAACAGCACCGCGCTGCTCGACGCCACCGGCCTCGAGATGATCGAGGCGGTGCGTGCGATCGGCGCGCGCACCGTGGTCGCGACGAGCACCGACGCGCAGCGCGAGTTCGTGCAGTCGCTCGGCTTCGAGGACGCGGGAGGACATCCGCCGCCGCCAGGGCGAGAACTTCGACTGGCCGTCGACGATGCCGCGGCTGGCCGACGCCAAGCGCGACATCGAGACCTTCCGCGCCGGCGTGCGCGACTTCCAGGACCGCACGCTCAAGCCCTTCGGCGCCGCGGTCGGCGCGCTGCTGCGCAGCCCGGACAACCCGCGCGGCGCGCCCGACCTGATCATCGAGCGCGCCGGCCACGACGCGCTCGGCGTCAGCACCTCGCTGGTCAAGCCGTTCACCGGCCGCATCGTCTACTGCGAGGAGATGACCGGGCGCCGCTACGCGTTCTACGCGCCGCAGGTCTGGACGAGGCAGCGCCGCATCCTGATGCCGAGCGCCAGCATCCTCGGCACGCACCTGTGCAACGCCTACGAGGTGACGCGCATGAACGACATGATCGCCGCCGGGCTGCTCGACGTCACCGAGCCGACGCTGGTGCGCTGGCACGAGCTGCCCGAGGCCCACCAGGCGATGTGGGACAACCGCCACCAGGGCGCGACCTACGTCGTCAACCACGCACTGCCCGCGCGCGGCCTGCGCGGCCGCGACGCGCTGTTCGAGGCCTGGGCCGCCGGCGAGCGCGCCTGAGCCCGGCGACACGACCAGAACCCACCGACACGAATCACGACCAGGGACCGGATCATGACCACGGCAATCACCCCCGGCGGCCGCCTTGCAGGCAAGGTCGCGCTCATCACCGGCGCGGCCGGCAACCTCGGCAGCGAGATCGTCCGCCATTACCTGCGTCAGGGCGCCCTGGTCGTGATGTCGGGGCGCACACGGTCCCGGCTGGAGGCGGCCCGGGACGCCGCGGTCGCCGACGCCGGCGTGCCGGCCGAACAGGCCGACATCGTCGTGATGGACGGCGCCGACCCGGCCAGCGTGCGCGCCGGCGTCGCCGACGTCGCCGCGCGCCACGGCCGCATCGACATCCTCGTCAACAACGCCGGCTCGGCCGGGCCGCGGCAGCCGATCGAGCGCGTGCCGCTGACCGACGAGGAGCTGCAGGCGCTCCGCGAGGCCGGCTCGACCGACAGCGAGACGCTGGCACAGGCCGCGCGCAACATCCTCGGCGTGTCGTGGAACCTGCTGCGCGCGGTGGCGCCGCACCTGCGCGAGGGCGCGTCGGTGATCAACGTCTCGACCATCTTCTCGCGCACGCGCTACTACGGGCGCACGGCGTACGTGGTGCCCAAGGCCGCGCTCAACGCGCTGTCGAACCAGGCGGCGGTCGAGCTCGGCGAGCGCGGCATCCGCGTCAACATGGTGTTCCCAGGGCCGATCCGCAGCGAGCGCATCCGCAGCGTCTTCGCGTCGATGGACGCGCTCAAGGGGGCCGAGAGCGGCAGCACCGCGCGCGAATACTTCGAGATGATGTCGCTCAAGCGCGCCTTCGACGGCGAGGCGCCGCAGAAGGACTTCCCGATCCCGACCGACATCGCGAACACCTGCGTCTTCCTCGGCAGCGACGAGTCCTCGGCCTTCAACGGCCACGACTTCGAGGTCACGCACGGCATGCGCGTGCCCAAGGAAAGCCGCAGCACCTGGATGAACCGGCCGACGATGCGCAGCGTCGACGGCAGCGGCCACGTCGTGCTGCTCACCGCGGGCGACCAGGTCGACGAGGCGATCGGGCTGGCCCGGCTGCAGGTCGAGGCCGGCGCCAAGGTCGTGCTCGGCCTCATGCGCGACTCGACCTGCGAACAGGCGCGCGAGCGCATCGCCGCGCTGCCGCAGGCCGGCCGCATCGAGGTGCGCCTGTTCGACCGGACCGACCCGGCGACGATGGACGCCGCCCTCGCCGAGGACCACGGCGGCCCGATCAGCGGCGCCATCGTGATGCCCGCGTACGGCCCCGGCCGCTTCCGCGGCCCGCTGTCGAGCGCCGGCGACGACGACGTCGACCAGTTCGTCGACGACGAGCTCGGCGGCGCGATCGCGGTGGCCCGCAAGCTCAGCCGCTACTGGAAGGAGCGCAGCGACCTCGTGCGCGAGCCGCGCTTCGTCTTCCTGACGAACGGCCACGACGGCAGCGCCGAGGGCTCGAACGCCTGGTCCGACCTGCTGCGCGCGGCGATGGAGGAGCTGATCCGCGTCTGGCGCGACGAGAGCGAGGTCGACGTGCGCCTCGGCCGCCGCCGCTTCCCCGAGTGGGGCAACCAGATCATCCGCTTCGAGAACGCCGAGACCGAGAACCTGCCGTTCACGGCCGGCCACACCGCGCGCCTGCTCTACAAGGACCAGCGCATCGACCAGATCAACCTGTACGTGCCGGCCAGCATCGTCGAGGCCAGCGGCGCGCGGCGCGCCACCGCCGGCTTCAGCGAGAACCTCGCCGGGCTTCACCTCGGCAAGGTGGCGCTGATCACCGGCGGCTCGGCCGGCATCGGCGGCGCCGTGGCGCGGCTGCTGGCGCTCGGCGGCGCGCGCGTGATGATGACGGCGCGCCGGCGCAGCGAACTCGAGGCGGTGCGCGCGAAGATCGTGCGCGAGCTAGAGGACATCGGCTACCCCGGCGCCGAGCGGCGCGTCGGCATCCTCGCCGACGTCGACGTCGGCCGCCTCGAGACGCTTCGCCCGGCGGTGCAGGCGACGATCGAGGCCTTCGGCCGCATCGACTACCTGATCAACAACGCCGGCGTCTCGGGCGCCGAGGAGATGGCGGTCGACATGAGCCTGAAGGCGTGGAACGCCACGCTCGACGCCAACCTGGTGAGCAACTACCTGCTGATGCACGAGGTGCTGCCGCTGATGAAGAAGCAGGGCAGCGGCTACGTGCTCAACGTGTCGAGCTACTTCGGCGGCGAGAAGTACCTCGCGGTGGCCTACCCGAACCGCAGCGACTACGCGGTCAGCAAGGCCGGGCAGCGCGCGATGGTCGAGACGATGGCGCGCTTCCTCGGCCCCGAGGTGCAGTTCAACGCCATCGCGCCCGGACCGGTCGAGGGCGAGCGCCTGAAGGGCACCGGCGCGCGCCCGGGGCTGTTCGAGCGCCGCGGCCGGCTGATCCTCGAGAACAAGCGGCTCAACGCGGCGCACGCCGCGGTCGTCAAGGCGATGCGGCGCGGGCTGCGCGTCGACGCGCTGCTGGCGCGCCTGGCGGCCAACGACGTGGCCGCGCTGGCGATGGACGGCGACGCGCCGCACGAGCTGCGCGAGCTGGCGCTCGCCGCGCACAAGGAGCGCAGCACCGGATGCACCTGGGGCAGCTACCTGTTCAACGCCGGCATCGCCGAGCGGCTCGTGGCGCGGCTGCGCACCGGCGGCGCCTTCCTCGACGTGCCGGAGTGGGCGGAACGGGGAGACGGCGGCTGGCTGCAGCGCCTGCCCCCCGAGGACACGCCCTACCTGCCCTCCGGCGCGGTGCAGGACGAGGCCGCCAAGGTGCGCAACGGCGTGCTCTCGCTGCTGCACCTGGGCAAGATGCCGACCGAGACCGAGGTCGCGCTGGCCACCGTCTACTTCCTCGCCGATCGCGCGGTCAGCGGCGAGACCTTCATGCCTTCGGGCGGCCTGACGCTCGAGCGCTCGATCACCGAGCGCGAGCTGTTCGGCAGCGCCAAGCGCGAGCGGCTCGAGATGATGCGCGGCCGCACCGTCTGGCTGATCGGCGAGCACCTCACCGAGTACCTCGCCGAGGCGGCGCGCCAGCTCGTCAACGAATGCCAGGTCGCGCGCGTCGTGCTGCTGATGCGCACCGCCGAAGGCGTCGACGCGGTCAAGGCCGCGCTGCGCGACGTCGCGCCCGACCTGATCCACGGCCACGTGGTCGGCGACGACCTCGAAGCCGGCATCGACAGCGCGCTGGCGCGCCACGGCTTCCCGACCACGATCGTCAGCACGCCTTTCGTGCCGCTTCCCGACCGGCTCTTCCCGACCCACGCCCACCCCGACGCGCCCGCGCTCAGCCCCGAGGAGTTCCGCCAGGTCGTGCAGGACAACCTGACGCACCACTTCCGTGTCGCGCGCAAGGCGAGCCTGATCGACGGCACGCAGCTCGTGCTCGTCGGGCCCGACGTCCCGGCCGGCAAGGACAAGCTCGGTGCCGGCTTCGCGCTCGCCAACTTCATCAAGACCACGCTGCACGCCTTCACCGCGACGGTGGCGGTCGAGAACGAGCGCCTGGTGCACGACGTGCCGGTCAACCAGATCAACCTGACGCGCCGCGCCCGCGGCGAAGAGCCGCGCAACCAGACCGAGCACCTCGAGGAGGTCAAGCGCTTCGGCCGCGCCGTGCTGCTGGCCGGCGCCCCGCTGCCCGACGCCGAGGACTCGCGCTACCGCGCGCGCATCTACCGCGGCATGTCGATGACGGTCTGACCGCGGTGCCGGGCGCGCGGCGAGGGAGCGGGGCGTCGGTGCCCTCGGCGATCTCGGCGATCGCGCTGACGCTGGCGCTCTCCGGCTGCGCCACCGGCCCGGTGAAGGACGGGCCGGACGCGCAGCCGCCGGCCGGCCTCGACCGCGTGCCCGACGCGGTCCCGCGCGTCGAGCCGCTGCGCGTCGGCGGCCCGAACAAGCCCTACGAGGTGCTGGGCCGGCGCTACGTGCCGCTCGCCGCCGACGTGCCGCTGCGCGAGCGCGGGCTGGCCTCGTGGTACGGACGCAAGTTTCACGGGCGGCCCACGGCCTCGGGCGAGCCGTACGACATGTACGCGATGACCGCCGCGCACAAGACGATGCCGCTGCCCAGCTATGCGCGCGTGCGCAACCCGGCCAACGGGCGCGAGGTCATCGTGCGCGTCAACGACCGCGGGCCGTTCCACGACGACCGGGTCATCGACCTCAGCTACACGGCGGCGCTGCGGCTGGGCGTGCTCGGCGGTGTCGCGCCGGTCGAGGTGGAGCGGCTCACGCACGCCCAGA
>JALORQ010000199.1 GCA_025458805.1 Rubrivivax sp. | reverse complement strand
CATGTAGGCGTGCTCCTTGCCGCAGAGCTCGGCGCACTGGCCGTAGAAGTCGCCGGTCTTCTCGGCGCGGAACCAGGTGTCGCGCACGAAGCCGGGGATGGCGTCCTGCTTGACGCCGAAGGCCGGCACCATCCACGCGTGGATGACGTCGTTGGCGGTGGTGACGATGCGCACCTTGGTGTCCACCGGCACGACCAGCGGGTTGTCGACCCGGAGCAGGTAGTCGTCGCCGGCCGGTTTCCCGGCGTCGGACATCGCCCGATGGGAGGCGTCGAGCGTCGAAAGGAAGCTGATGCCCTCGCCCTCGCCCTTGAGATAGTCGTAGCCCCACTTCCACTGGTAGCCGGTGGCCTTGATCGTGAGGTCCGCGTTGCTCGTGTCCTTCTGCGCGACGACGGTGCGCGTGGCCATCGCGCCCATGGCGATGACGATGACGAAGGGGACGACCGTCCAGGCGATCTCGACCGCCACGCTCTCGTGGAAGTTGGCCGGCTTGTGACCCGCCGACTTGCGGTGCTTGATGATCGAATAGAACATCACGCCGAACACGCCGACGAAGATCGCCGTGCAGATGATCAGCATCATCCAGTGCAGCCAGTGCTGCTGCTCGGCGATGGCGGTCACCGGCGGGTGCAGGTTGAGCTGGTTGACCGCGGGGCCGCCCGGCAGGTCATTGGTCGCATGCGCCGCCTGCGCGAGCAGGGTGACGAAAGCCAGCCCGGCCCGGGACAGCCACTGCGGCATCGAGGTCGTCGTCTTCATCGTCTTCGGGTCGGTTCGGGTCAGGAGATCAGGGCTGCCGCCGTGCGGCCAGGGCGTCGCGCAGCTCGCGCACGAAGCCCTCGCGCCGCGCGTGGGGCACGAATCGGCCGACGCTCGTCGCCCGGTCGCCGTGACCGAGTCGCACGAGGTCGCCGCGGTCGCGGTCGACGCGCAGCCAGTCCGCGGGCAGCCGCAGGTGTTCGGTCATGCCGCCGATGCGGCGCTCGATGTCGACATGCGTGGCGCCGAGCGTGACCGTCTCGCCGTCGCAGGCATGGCGGGCCCAGACGAGCAGCGCGGCCGCGACGGCGGTCAGCTCGATGCACGCGAAGCCCAGCACCCAGGGCGCTCCATGCACCGCGAAGCCGCCGGCGATGCCCAGCGACACGGCGCAGAGCAGGCCGTACACGCATACCAGCTGCCCCGGGGAGATCGAGCAGTTGCGCGCGAGATGCCAGGTTCGCGCCGAGCCCGCACATGCAGCCGTCGTCGCCACGCGGGCGGGCGCTAGCGGCGGGGACGGCGGGACTGCGGCGAGGCTCATCGGGTGCTGCATCGACTGCGGGGCCCCGCTGCCATCGACCCGAGGGTTAACCCTTGATCTTGCGCAAAGCCCATGCTCGCCGACGGGGTGGGATTCTAGCCACACCCGCACCGCGGTCAGGGCTGTTTTCCCTGGCGTGCCATCGTGCGGAGGTCGTCGACGGCGATCTCGGTGCGCGCCGTCACGCGGGGACGAGGGGCCACGCGGAAGGCGTGTCCGTACACGACCTCGAAGGCCAGTCGCGGACGCCCGTCGGCGCCGGCGGTGCTTGCCAGTGCGCCGAGCAGCGCGTCGCGCCAGCGCGGGGTGCGCAGGCCGCCGAAACGTCGCGGGTCCGCATTGCCGCCGAGCGAGCGCAGCTCGGCGAGCGCGGCAGCGGCGTCGGGCCAGGTCAGGGTGATCGTCTCCTGGTCCATCACCGGATCGGCGAACCCCGACTCGACGAGCATGTCGCCCAGGTCGTGCATGTCGACGAACGGTGCGAAGGGCGGCGGCCAGCCGCGTTCGCGGTAGAGCGTCGCGAGCGACTCGAGCGTTCCGGGGCCGAGCGTCGAGAACATGAGGAATCCGTCGACCGCGAGGGCGCTCTGCCACGCCGCGAACCGTGCCTGGGGGTCGGCCCAGCCGTGCAGTGCCATGTTGGCCCAGAGCAGATCGCCCGAGCCCGGGCCGAGCGCCTCGGCGGGGCAGGTCTCCGGCGCTGCCGCGGCGCGCCAGCGGCGCGGTGACCACCAGGGCGCCGGGGCCTCGGCGCGACCGCGGGTTGCGAGCCCGGAATCGACCACGTCGACGATGCGTGCCTGCGGGTAGGCGGCGGCGAGCAGGTCCCGGCTGGCGCCGCAGTGCGGGTTGAAGTCGAGCACGCGGGCCGGCTTGCGCGTGACGAGCGACAGGCGCTCGGCCATGCGCCGGGCCACCTCCCGGTGCAGCCACGGCGCATCGGTGGCGCCCGCCACCCGGCGGCGCAGGCGTGTCAGCGCCGCTGCATCGACCGGCCTCTGGCGGGCATGCGCAGCAGGGGCATCGGCCATGCGGAACAGTATATTGAGCCGATGACGGGCGCCCCGAAAGTCCTCGCCGAGACCGCGGCGCGCTGGCGGCCTGCGGGGCAGTGCGAGGTGTGCCGCGGGTGGCAGCAGGGTGCGGTGTGCGCGGCCTGCACCGCGCGCTTCGCGCCGCCGCGCCTGCGCTGCCAGCGCTGTGCATTGCCGACGGCTCACGCGGTGGCGCGCTGCGGAGCCTGCCTGCACGAGCCGCCGCCATTCGAGCGCGCCGTTGCCGCCGTCGATTACGCGTTCCCGTGGGACGCGCTCGTCGGCGCACTGAAGTTCGCCGGCCGCGTCGACCTGGCGGCGCCCCTGGCGCAGATGCTGGCCGGCGCGGTGCGGCGCGCCGGCGGCGCCCATGCCGGCACGCTCGTCGTGCCGGTGCCCCTGGCCGCGGCGCGCCTTGGCGGCCGGGGGTTCAACCAGGCCTGGGAGATCGCACGCCGCGTCGCCACGGACCTCGGGCTCGACGCCTCGGCCGCGGTGCTCGAGCGCGTGATCGACAGCGCGCCGCAGGCCGGTCTGCATCGCCAGCAGCGGCTGCGAAACCTGCATGCCGCCTTCGCCGTCGCCGCCGCCTCGCGGCCGACGCTGACCGGCCGGCGCATCGCGCTCGTCGACGATGTCGTGACCACCGGCGCGACGGCCTCCGAGGCCGCGCGGGCGCTGCTGCGTGGCGGCGCCGCGGCGGTCGAGGTGTGGGCGGTGGCGCGGACGCCGGAGCCCTGACGACGGCGCCGCTGCGATGTTCCATATCGTGCTCGTGCACCCGGAGATCCCGCCGAACACCGGCAACGTGATCCGGCTGGCGGCCAACACCGGGTGCAGCCTGCACCTCGTCGAGCCGCTCGGCTTCTCGATGGACGACCGCCTGCTGCGCCGTGCCGGTCTGGACTACCACGAGTACGCGCCGGTGCGCCGCCATGCCTCGTGGCAGCACTGGCGCGACGCGATGCGCCCCGACCCGCAGCGCTGCTTCGCGTTCACGACGCGCGCATCGCGGCTGCACGGCGACGTCGACTGGCAGCCGGGCGACTGGCTGGTGTTCGGCAGCGAGAGCTCCGGGCTGCCCGTGGATCTGCGCTCGTCCTTCGACGCGGACCACCTCGTCCGACTGCCGATGCGGCCGGGCCAGCGCAGCCTCAACCTCAGCAATGCGGTCGCGGTGGCGGTGTTCGAGGCCTGGCGTCGGCTGGGTTACGCGGGAGGGGCCTGACCGTGCGGCCGCGCCGTCGCTCGCCCCCGGCGCGCGTCGCCCCCGGCCGCGCGGTCAGTGCTCGGCTCGAGACTGGCGCGACATCAGGCGCGCCGCGGCCTGGGCTGGAGCGAGCCGACCTTCGAGGACTTCGACCACCGCCTCGGTGATGGGCATCTCGACGCCCGCGGCGCGGGCGCGCGCCAGCACGGTCGGCGCACTGTAGACGCCTTCGGCGACGTGGCCGAGCTCGGCCAGTACCACGGCGAGCGGCTGCCCGGCGGCCAGGCGCATCCCGACGCGGCGGTTGCGCGACAGCTCGCCGGTCGCGGTCAGCACGAGGTCGCCCAGGCCGGACAGGCCCATGAACGTCTCGGCGCGGCCGCCGAGCGCCAGCCCGAGGCGCGTCATCTCGGCCAGCCCGCGCGTGACGAGCGCGGCGCGCGCGTTGAGCCCCGGCACGCCGGCACCGGGCGGCGCATGGGCGGCCATGCCGTCGAGCATACCGGCGGCGATCGCGAGCACGTTCTTCACCGCGCCGCCGACCTCGACGCCGACCACGTCGCGCGAGGTGTAGATGCGCATCGACTCGGAGTGGAAGGCTTCGACGGCGGCGGCGGCAAGCGCCGCGTCATCGCTGGCGGCGACCAGCGCCGTCGGCTGGCGCCGTGCGACCTCGAGCGCGAAGCTCGGCCCTGACAGCACGCCGCCGGCGGCGGCCGGCCGCTCGGCGCGGGCGATCTCGTGGCCGAGCGCCCCGCTGCCCTGCTCGAAGCCCTTGCACAGCCACAGTGCCGGCTGTCCCTCGGGCAGATGCCGCAGCAGCGAGCGCAGCGCGTGCATCGGCGTGGCGACCACGAGCAGGCCTTCGCGCGCGTGCGCCAGCGCCGCGTCGAGGTCGGCGGTCACGTCCAGCGTCGGTGGCAGGGTCACGGCGCCGAGGTAGCGCTCGTTGCGCCGCTGCGCCGCGATCGCGCGCGCCTGGGCATCGTCGCGCGCCCACAGCAGCGCTTCGTGCCGCTGCGCGGCGGCGCAGGCGATCGCCGTGCCCCAGGCACCGGCGCCGAGCACGCTGACCCTCATCGGACGGCGTGGCGCGCGACCGGGCGGGATGCGGCGTCAGTTGACGCCGGTGATGATGCGCGAGCCGTTGCCCTGCTGAGCCGCGGCCTGCTGCTGCTGTGCCTCGAACATGGCCTGGAAGTTGATCTCGTTGAGCAGGATCGGCGGAAATCCGGCGCGCGTGCAGATGTCGCTGACGATCGCCCGCAGGTACGGGTAGATCATCTGCGGGCAGACGATGCGCACGATGCCCTGCATCTGGTCGTCGGGCAGGTT
>JALORQ010000063.1 GCA_025458805.1 Rubrivivax sp. | reverse complement strand
GATCGGCGGCAGCCAGCGCAGAGCGGCCGCCGTCATCAAGGCTGCATTGACGCCGACCGCCGCGTTCTGCTGCAGGCGAAGCCGCCGGTGCACGATGCGGGCCAGTCGCCGCGCCGTCTCCAGCCCGGCGAGCGGATCACCGAGCAGTACGCCGTGAGCACCGATGTCGGCCTGGGCCGGGGTCAGGCTAATGCTCCCGGGCGGCACCAAATCGCGCAGCACCGTGTGCACCAGCACCAGCGGCGCGCCGTCGTGCACCGCGTCGGCCAGCCAATCGGCGCGCGCCAGGGCGTCGTCGGGCAGGCACTCGACGCCCGGGCGCCCGGGCCAGTGTGCCGAGGAAGCTCGCGATGGGCACTCGCTGCCGTTGTCCTCGGCGAACACCGCGATGCGCTCGAAACCGAGTGCGTGCAGGCGCTCCAGGCGTTCCGAGGCCTCCTTGCGCCATGCGCTGGCGAGCACCACCCGAGCGACGACGCGGCCGTCGGCGACCACGCCGAAGACGCGGCGCAGGCCTGCCGGTGCAACAGCGGCGTCTGGAAGCGCCGCGCAGGGATCGGCGAGCGCCAGCCCCCAGATGCGCTGCAGCCGGCGCGCGCTGGCGAGGTGCAAATCGTGAGCGCCGATTCGCAGCACCGCGCCGTGGCGGACCCACTGGCGCACCAGGGCATCCGGCACGCCGCCCGTGGCGAGGGCAGGTTCGGTCACGCCGGCCAGAGCGGCAAGCCACGCGCGCACCCGCGTGTCATCCCCGCCGGCCTCGGTATCGACGAGCGCGACCGTCCATCGGTCCTCGGCCAGTACGCTCGTGTCCTGAAGAACCAGCGTGCGGGCGCTTGCCAGACGCTCGACGGTCTCGAGCCCCGACGTCACCAGGCCGTGGCGTGCCAGTGAATAGAGCGCGGCTTCGCGTGCGACCGGCAGCGCGATATCGAGGCCCTGCTGAGGATCGGCCTGCAGCATGGCCGCGGCGCGCGAGGTGTCGCCCGTGAGGCCGAACACCAGCGCCGCACCGGTCAACGGAAGCGCGACCAGCCGTTGCAGTTCGGGCGCGAGGCGCCCGGCCGGGTCGCGGGCGCCGATCGCGTGCTCGACTTGCCCGCGGAGACGTTCGAGGCGCGAACCGGACGCGTCGCTTTCCGCCAGCAGTTCGAAGGTGCCCGCGAGCACGCGCTCGCCGGCGCTGACGTGGGCACCGGTGCTCAGCGCGCGCGGGACATCCGCCTGCGCCACCGGGTGCAGCGTGGCACGGCCCTCGGCGATGCAGCCATCGACCGGGACCACGTCGCCGGGATACAGGCGCAGTCGGTCGCCTGCGCGCACCCGGCGCAGCGGCCACCAGCGCTCGCGCCCGCCGTCGTCGCCCAGCACGCGGTACTCGTCGGCGGCCGTCGGCAGCAGGTGTTCGAGAAGCCGGTCGGCCTGGCGCACCAGCCGACCCGACAAACCCTCGGACAAAAGTCGCAGGAGCACCGAGGCCGAGACGACCAGCGGCTGCCCGCTGATCGCCAGCGAGGCGAGCGAGGCCGCGTCGAGCAGCACTGCCGACGCGTCGGTCTTGAGTCGCCGCCGCTGTGTGAGCGCCCGTGTCGCCACCACGCCCAGCGCCCCGCCGGCTCGCCAATCGGCCGGCAGCAGCGGCACCGCGGCCGCCAGCACGCCCGGCGTCCAGCCCAGTGCGTCGCCGCTTTCGTCGCGACGCGGCCGCTTCGCTCGCGTGGCGGCCGCCGGTACGGGCATGCGCACCGTCTTGAGCACTGCCGCCCGCGTCGCTCCCCGGCCGTCGTGATGGACCGTCACGCACCCCAGGCGTCGGTTCGCGCGTACCGCCTCGACGCCGGCCAGTGCGCGCAGCCGGGCCGCCAGTGCGTCGAGGTCGCGTCCGGCGCCAGGCTGCAGACGCAGCCGCGTCGCCGTCTCGTGCAGGATGGTCGGCCCGCTCACGCGGCCGCCCCGCGTTCCTTGAGGACTTCACGGACCAGCAGCGGCAGCGCGGCGGTGCCGGCCACGACGGCAACGTCCACCAGGCCGAGGGGCGAGGTGCGCAGCAGGCGCCGCGCGGCAGGCCAGAGCACCGTGCCGGCCTGCGCCACCAGCGACCAGCCCACCGCGTGTCCAAGCATCGGGTTGGGCTGGAGCCGCCCCTTGCGCAGCGGGCGCGGCGAACGCATCGACAAGGCGTACAGCAGTTGGGCCGACGTCAGCGTCATGAAGGCCATCGTACGCGCCTGCGGCAGGCCACCCCCGCGTGCCATGCCCCAGGCGAAGCTTGCCAGGGACGCCGCGGTCATCACGCTGGCGTCGGTGGCCACGGCACCCCATTCCCGGCGGTCGAGCAGCCCTCCCCGGAGCGCAATCGGCGGCTGGTCGAGGATACCGGGCTCGGCCGGCTCCAGCCCGAGCGCGATCGCCGGCCAGATGTCCGTGGCGATATTGGTCCACAGCAGGTGCAGCGGATCGAAGGGCTCGGGCGCGCCGGCTGCGACGGCCAGCGTCGTCGCCGCGAGTTCGCTCAGGTTGGTCGCGACCAGGTAACGCACCGACTTCTTGATGTTGACGAACGCCGTGCGCCCCTGCTCGACGGCCTGCAGCATCGCGGCCGGGTGGTCGTCGCGCAGCACCAGATCCGACATCGCGTGGGCGAAGTCGGTGCCGGTGACGCCCATCGCAACGCCGACGTCGGCGGTCTTCAGGGCCGGGCCGTCGTTGATGCCGTCGCCAGTCATCGCCACCACGTGCCCACGCTGCTGCAGCGCACGCACGATCTCGAGCTTCATCGCGGGGCTGGTGCGCGCGAACCCGGCGGCGCGCTCGGCGACATCGACGATGGCGGCAGCCGACTCGGGCAGCGCGGCGGCATCGACGACGGTCTCGGCGCCGGCGAGTCCGATCGCCGAGGCTACGGCCTGTGCCGTGCCCGGCTGGTCGCCGGTGATCATCACCGGCCGGATGCCGGCGGCCCTGAAGCGCTCGATCATCTCCGGCAGCCCCGGCCGCAACGGATCAGCGAGGCCCGCCATCCCCAGCCAGGTGAGTCCGGCGGTGTCGCCGTACTCGTTGCCGGAATGCTGCCGGATCGCCAGCGCGAGCACGCGGTGGCCGCGCGCCGCCATGGCGTCGTTGAGCTCGAGCAGGCGCCGGCGTGACGCAGCGTCCAGTGCCCGGTTGACCCGACCGTCGAACCAGCTCTCGCAACGCGCGAGGACGGCGTCGGGCCGGCCCTTGACGGCCACCAGCAGGCCGCTCGCCGACGAGTCGTGGAGCGTCACCATGTACGGGTGGTGCTCGGAACGGTGGCGCACGGCGATCGGCGGATGGCGACGCCGCAGAGCCTCGACGTCCAGGCCTTGCGCGGCGGCGAAGTCCAGCAACGCAATCTCGGTCGACGAGCCCTGCCAGCGCGCACTGCCCTCGGCCCGGGCATCGGCCGGCTCCAGGCTGTTGCACAGCGCCGCCACGCGCAGCCAAGCGTCGGGCAGCGGGGGCACGGGGTGTTCGTCGTCGATGAGCGCGAGATCGCGGCCCCGCGTCAGCGAGGCGACGCTCATCCGGTTCTGCGTCAGCGTGCCGGTCTTGTCGAAGCACACCGTGTCGACCGCGCCGAGGTTCTCGATGGCATCGAGCCGGCGCGCGTAGACCTGCCGCTGCTGCAGAGAACGGATCCCGGCCGCCAGCAGGCTGGTAGCGACCGTCGGCAGCCCCTCGGGGATGGCGGCCACACCGAGCGACACCGCGGTGCGCAGAAGCGGCAGCAGGGGTCGGCCGCGCAGCAGGCCGATGGCAAACACGCCGACGCATAGCGTGGCCGCGCCGATCGCCAGCCTGCGACCGAGGCGGTCGAGCTCCTGCTGCAGCTGGGTGCGTGGCGCCTCGGTGTCCTGGGCGAGGCGGCGGATCCGGCCGAGCGCCGCGCGCTCGGCCGTGGCGACCACGACGGCCTTGCCGACACCGCCGGAGACCACGGTGCCCAGGAAGACCATGTTGCGCCGCTCGCCCAGCGGCGTGTCAGCGGGCAGCGCGTCGCTGGCGTCCTTGCGCACCGGCAGGCTCTCGCCCGTGAGCGCCGCCTCGTTGGTCGCGAGCCGGTGGGACTCGATCACGCGCGCGTCGGCGGCCACCGGCTCGCCGGGCTTGAGCAGCAGCATGTCGCCGACCACGACCTCGCGTGCGTCGATCGTCACGACCCTACCGTCGCGCATCACCGCAGCCTGCCGTGGGCCGAGCTTGCGCAGGCTGGAGACGGTTTCCTCGGCGCGGCGCTCGGTGACGAAGCCCAGCGTGGCGTTGGCCGCGAGCACGGTGCCAATCGCGCCGGCGTCGGCGAAGGCGCGGGTCGCCAGCGCCATGCCGGCCGAGGCGCCGAGCAGAGCGACCGGAACCGAGTTCAACTGACCGAACAGGATCTGCGCTGCCGTGCGGCCGGTGATGTCGCGGATCTCGTTGGGGCCGTCGTGGACCAGCTTCGCCGCAGCTGCTTCGTCACTCAGCCCGCGTTCGATGTCCAGCGGGACCCCAATGCGTGCTGCCAACTCGCGCATCGGCACGGCATGGGGAGCGTCGCCGGTGTCGGGGCTGTCGCTGCCGCCGTCGGGCATCGAAGCAGGGCGTGCGCTGCGCATGGGTCGTGGCGCGGCCGGCCGGGCGCTGCCAACACCCGCGGCGGTGCGGCGCGGCGGTTTCGCGGCGATCACGGCCGAGACCCAGTCGATCCAGAAAGCCTCGTCTTGTTCGGGGCTCAGGGGGACCCGGAGCGAGCCCGTGTCCAGCCTCACTTCGATTCGCACTGCGCCGGCCGCCTCGAAGTGCGCGGCAAGCGCGGCATTGCGCAGCAGGCCGCGGACGCGCAGCCGCAGCCAACGCTCACCACCAGCGACGACCACGGCGGGACGTTCGGAAACTCGCGTCGACACCACCCGAATCTGAGGCGCGTGAATGACATTTCTGTGACAGGCGGCGCGTCCGATCGCGCGTCGTCGGGGAACGGCACGGCCCACCGGTGCTTCCGCGCGACCGCGTCAGCGCCCACGTCGCGCACTGCGGGCACGATTCGGTCATCGACACGATGGACAATGCCGCAACTTGCCATGCCGCGGAACCCGGATGATCGCGTCGCCGCGAAGAGTCGCTGAGACCTCCGCTGAGCGCGTCAATCCGCACGCGCTGCGCGCGCATCCGGCGGAACTCGTGGCGCTCGTGCGCCATCGCCTGCATCGTCATGGCCACGCCTGGGACCTGCTGTGCGTCGTCGATGCCGATGACCGGCTGCTTGGCACGTTGACGCCGCAGGAGCTTGCCGGGTTGCCGGACCCGACACCGGTCGGACAAGCCATGCATCGCGAGGGCCCTCGGGTTGGGGCGGGCACCGACCAGGAGGAAATGGCCACGCTCGCGCTGCAGCATGGCGTGACGGCGATGCCGGTGGTCGATGCCGCGGGGCGTCTGGTCGGCGTCGTCGGGCCGCATGAACTGATGGACGTGCTGCGACGCGAGCACGTCGAGGATCTGCACCGCCTGGCGGGCATCACACGCGAGACCACGCAGGCGAGGGAAGCGATCGAGGCGCCGCCGCTTCGCCGTGCCCGTCACCGGCTGCCCTGGCTGCTCGTGGGCTTGGTCGGCAGCGCCATAGCGACCGCGGTCGTCGCGCGCTTCGAAAGCGCGCTTGCCGCGAAGCCGGCGCTGGCCTTCTTCGTCCCGGGCCTGGTATACCTTGCCGACGCCATCGGCACGCAAAGCGAGGCGGTCGCCGTGCGCGGCCTGTCGCTAAGCCGCTCGGGTGTCGTCCCCCTGCTCGGCGGAGAGTTGCGCACCGGGGCACTGATCGGGCTCGTGCTGGCCGCGCTGGCGCTGCCGATGGTGTGGGCAGTGTTCGGCGAGATCCGTCTCGCAGTCGCGGTGGCGCTGGCGCTGGGGGCCGCGAGCACGATTGCCGCCATGCTTGGCTTGGTGCTGCCTTGGCTCTTGTCCCGGCTGCGCCTCGACCCGGCCTACGGCAGCGGGCCGCTGGCGACCATCATCCAGGACGTGTTGAGTTTGCTGATCTACTTTGGCTTCGTCTCGATCGTGGTGCTGTGACGCACGGGTCGACCCGCTCCCGCACCGCATCGCGGCTGGGGTGAAGGGTAGCGACTTCGGTGACGCCGGGCGGCAGCGCGTCTGTGGCCGCGCCGGGCGGGACGAGCGCCGGTAGAAGTCCGGTGAAGACGGCGCCCAGGGGTGCAGGAGGTGCGTTCGGCAAGTTTCGACGGCCGACGACGGAGCGTGGGACGGGTGCGTCAACCCCCTGTTCCGGTGGGCAGGCGGGGCATCTCCGCGTCACGTGAGCTTCATCGGCCGCCGATAGCGTCCGCCGGCATTCACCCACGCCCCAGGAGGACTTCATGACCCGGACCCTCGTTGTCGCCGCGCTGATCGCGATGGCCTCGTCCGCCCAGGCCGACGAGCCGCTCGCCCAGTGGAACTTCAACTCGGTGCCTTCGGACGGCAGCACCAGCACCGGCACGACGATGCCGGTGATCGGCAGCGGCACCGCCGCACTCGTCGGCGGCACGACGGCCACCTTCGCCAGCGGCGATGCGAGCGGCGGCTCCAGCGATCCGAGCAGCGGCGACGACTCGGGCTGGAACGTCACGACCTTCGCTGCGCAAGGCAGCGGCGACAAGTCGCGCGGCGTGCAGTTCAACGTCAGCACCGCGGGCTACCGCGACATCGTCGTGACCTGGGACCAGCGCCACAGCAACACCGCGGCGCGCGACGTGCTGTTCCAGTACACGACCGACGGCAGCACCTGGATCGACGCCGGCAGCTTCGCCGCGTCGGCCGGCGACGCTTGGTTCAACGGCCGCACGGTCGACCTGAGCACGGTCGCGGCGGTCGAGGACAACGCCGAGTTCGGGTTCCGGGTCGTGGCGACCTTCGCGCCCGGCACCATGAGCTACGCCGCGTCGAATCCCTCGAGCACCTACGGCACCACCGGCACCTGGCGCTTCGATATGGTCACCGTCTCGGCGATGCCGATTCCCGAGCCCGGCACCTATGCGCTGATGGCGGCCGGCCTGCTGGCCGTCGGCTTCTTCGCCCGCCGTCGCGTGGGCTGACGTCGATGACCCGCCGTCCCGCACCCGCGGCCCCGGGCCGCCGCCTCGTCGCCGTGCTCGTGGCCGCCGCGGCCGCCCCGTGGGCGCAGTCGCAGACCATCGGGGCGCTGCAGGGCGAGGCCCACGTATCGCCATTCGCCAATTCGTCCGTCACAGGCATCCGCGGCATCGTCACCGCGGTCGACGCCAACGGCTTCTGGATCCAGGACGCCGGCGACGGCAATGCGCTGACCTCGGACGCAATCTACGTCTTCAGGGGCAGCGGCGGCAGCAAGCCGGTGGTCGGGGCCGACGTCAGCGTCGGCGGGCGGGTGCAGGAGTTCCGTCCCGGCGGCAACGCCAACAACCTGACGACGACGCAGATCAACGCCACCTCCGGCGCCGGCGGCAGCCTGTCGACGCTGTCCACCGGCAACGCGCTGCCCGCGGCCGCGGTCGTCGGCGCGGGCTTCCTGCCGCCGCTGGCGATCGCGCCCGACGTCGGCAACGTCGAGACAGCGCCCGGCTACCGACTCGACCCGTCTACCTATGCGATGGACTACTACGAGGCGCTGGAGGGCATGCGCGTTTCGCTGCCGTCGGCGGTCGCGGTCGGTCCGAACAAGGCGTTCGGCGAACTGCCGGTGATCGCGTCGGCGCAGGTCGGCGCCGCCATCACGTCGCCGCGCGGCGGCGTCGTGGTCGGGCCCGGGAGCTTCAACGGCCACCGCATCATCCTCGACGATCGGCTGGTCGCGACTCCGCTGGTCAACAGCGGCGCGCAGCTGTCCGGCGTCGTCGGCGTGATGGACTACAGCTTCTCGAACTACAAGCTGCTCGTCACGCAGGCGCCGACCGTCGTCTCCAATGCGCTCCAGCGCGAGACGGCTTCGCTGGCCCCAGGGCGCTTCGGGCTCGCGAGCTACAACGTGCTCAACCTCGGCGGCGATGCCCCGCAGTCGCGCATCGACGCCATCGCCGGGCAGATCGCCAACGGCCTGTCGGCACCGCACCTGATCGCGCTTCAGGAGGTGCAGGACAACGACGGCGCGATCGACAGCGGCACGACCGCCGACGACGTCACGCTGTCGCGCCTGGCCGCCGCGGTGTCGGCGCAGACGGGGCGCACCTACAAGGCCGTCTCGGTCGACCCGGCCAACAACACCGACGGCGGCCAGCCCGGCGGCAACATCCGCAACGCCTTCCTCTACGACACCTCGCGCGTGAGCTTCTCGGAGGTCGTCGGCGGACCGCTCGATGCGATCACGGCGACCGCGGGCAGCGGCGGGCGCATCGAGCTGAACCTGGGCGCAGGGCGCATCGACCCCGCGAACCCGGCCTTCGACGACAGCCGCAAGCCGCTGGTAGCCGATCTCTCGGTCGACGGCCAGCAGATCATCGTCGTCAACAACCACTTCAACAGCAAGGGCGGCGACCAGCCACTGTTCGGCCCCAACCAGGCGCCGGTGCGCTCGACGGAAGTGCAGCGGCTCGCCCAGGCCGAGGCGGTGGCCAGCTTCGTCGAGGGGCTGCTGGCGATCAACCCGTTCGCCAATATCGTCGTCACGGGCGACTTCAACGACTTCCAGTTCGCGGAGACGCTGGACCCGCTGGCCGAGGCCGGGCTCGTCAACCTGACCGGGCTGCTGCCCGAGGGCGAGCGCTACACCTACAACTTCGAGGGCAATCTGCAGGCGCTCGACCACATGTGGGTGTCGAAGAACCTGCTCGGCAAGGGCGACTGGGCGTACGACATCGTGCACATGAACAGCGAGTTCTTCGACCAAGTGTCCGACCACGACCCGCTGCTGCTGTCGCTGGGCCTCGTGCCCGCGCCGGTGCCCGAGCCGGCGACGCTGGCCCTGATGCTCGCCGGCATGCTGGTGGTCGCACGCGCCGCGCGCCGGCGCGGCTGAGGGCAAGGGGCTCGCGCGGTCGCGTTCGAATCGCGGATCGCGGTGTAGGGGACCCGCCACCCGGGGCCGTTTGGTACGACCATCACGGCCTCGGCATGGAGTTGACCTCCAGGGTGCGCACGGCCGAATGATGTGCTCGCGAGCCGCGATCGGCCCGCGTCGACCCTGACGAGACATCCGCTGCCTTGGTCCCACCGCCCTGAAGCGGCCGGTCGAATCCGCAGCAGGCACCCGGTGGAGGCCCCGCAGCAGAGGGCACGCATCAGTCGGGGGCCGTCAGGGCGATTGATGTGCGGCGCACGGCTTGTGGCCGTGCGGGCTCACCGCCTCGGGAGCCCATCGTGCAAGCTGTCGGCCGGCAGCCCCAGCGGGCGCACGATGGCACCCGCTCCACTAGCGGGTACTGCAGGTGGTGCAGCCCGTGCTCACTCGGCACCTGCTCGACGACGCGCAGCTTCGAGGCCGACGAAGGCCAGGGCGGTGCCGTCACGCTGATCCAGCCGAGCTTGTGACTGAAGGGCTCGGCCGCCAATCTCAACATCGACCTGCACTGCCTGGTGCTGGACGGCGTGTATCGGTGCAGTGCCGATGGGACACCCGCTTTCGTCGAGGCGAGCGCAGCCACCGACGATGAGCTGCACGCGCTGCTGCACACCGTCATCGACCGTCTGATGAAGATGCTCACTCGCCGGGGCGTGCTGGTCGAGGGCATGTGACAGACCTGGCTGGCCGAGCCGGATGCCGACGGCGCGGAGGCGCGCACGCTGCGGTCTCTGCAGGCGGCGGCGATCACTTGCCGTATCGCGTTCGGGCCCCGCGCCGGGCAGAAGGTGCCGACCCTCAGGGGCTGAGCGTGGACACGGGACCGCCCCTGCGGGCGGGCCCGTGCCTCGCGGAGGGCCCGCGCCTGCAAGCGCGAGCGCGGTCTGCAGGGCCGACGCCGCGCGAGGCCACCGCGCGCCAGCCCCTGTGCGCTGACATCGACGGGTTCAGCCTGCACGCGGCGGTGCGGGTCGAAGCACACGACCGCAAGCGGCTGGAGCAGCTGTGCCGCTACATCACGCGGCCGCCTTGCTGGCCGCGGCGGGCCAGAGGCTCGGCTCCTCGCCAGGCACAAGCAGTCCACTGGACTGCTTGTGTCCGGGCTCGGCGCTGTCGGATGAACGGGGGCACCTCGACGAGGCGGGGTAGGTGGAGCTCAAGCTCAAGACGCCGTGGCGCGACGGCACGACGCACCTGGTCATGAGCCCACTGGAGTTCATGCAGCGGCTGGCCGCCCTGCTGCCGCGGCCGAGGCTGCACCTCATCAGCTTGGTGTTCGCGTCACTTCGCTGCGCGAAATGAGCGGACCCCCTCTTCGCGAACCACGGGGTGCTGGCCCCGAACGCGAAGCTCCGCTTGCTGGTGGTGCCGCAGTGACCCGAGGTGCAAGAGCAAGCCAGCGAAGTCGCAGTTGCCGGCGGCGAGTGCGAGGTCCAGACGGTTCAGGCCCGGCCACACCGCATCAGCGGAGCGCAGCTGCTCAAGCGCGTCCTTGCCTCGACATGCAGCACTGCCCGAACTGCGGCGCCGGGGAACTCAAGATCATCGTCGCCATCCTCGAGCGGCCGGTAGTCGAGAAGATCCTCACCCACCTGGGCGTGGATCCGCAGCCACCGCCCCGAGGACGGGCGCGCTTCCCGTCACTTCCAAGCCATCCAGGCCGGCATCGGCCGCCAACCCATTGGCAGTCAGGCCTTCCAGAGGCGGTTGAAATCCCCATGCGCAGAGAGAGCGGGTCGTGGCGCAGCGCGCGACGGTGCATCCCACGCGCGCACTGGGCTGTGAGCGGGGCTTGGCTGATTCACGAAACCGACACCCGTACCCGGTAGCTTCCCGGCACGACACGACAGCGGAGATCAGCATGGCTTACCCGATCGTTCCGACCTGCCTGCGCGGGGTCCTTTATGCGGCCTTGGCGACGGCGGCGGCGATGGCAGGCAGTCGCGCCCAAGCGGCGGGCGAGGGTGGCGCGTCCGCCCCGAACCCCGTGATTCGGTTCGCCACGTTCAACGCCTCGCTGAACCGGAACAACGCCGGGGATCTCATCAGCGACTTGTCCGTGCCGGGCAACCTCCAGGCGGCCGCCGTCGCGGAGATCATCCAGCGCGTGCGTCCCGACGTTCTGCTGATCAACGAGTTCGACTTCGACGCCGGGGGTGATGCGGCCAGGCTGTTCCAGGAAAACTACCTGAGCGTTTCGCAGCAAGGTGCTCAGCCCATCTTCTATGGCTATCGCTACGTGGCACCGTCGAACACCGGCGTTCCTGCTCCCTTCGACCTCAACAACGACGGCGTGGTGGGCGGGCCGAACGATGCGTACGGCTTCGGCTTCTTTCCAGGCCAGTTTGGCATGGCCGTGTACTCGAAGTACCCTATCGACTACGACCGGATCCGGACCTTCCAGAAGTTCTTGTGGAAGGACATGCCGGGCGCGCTCTTGCCGGCCGACCCTGTCGACAGCGATGGAAACGGTGATACGGGCAGCTTCTACACGCCGGCCGAACTCGACGTGGTTCGTCTCTCTTCGAAGAGTCATTGGGACGTGCCCATCTTGATCGATCGACGCTCCGACGGCGTCGACGGGCGCCGCGGAGTCCCGCGCGGGGCGGCAGGAGCATCACCCACGGTGGTGCACTTCCTCGTCAGTCACCCGACGCCGCCGGTGTTCGACGGCCCCGAGGACCGCAACGGCACGCGCAACTTCGACGAGATCCGCTTCTGGGCAGACTACATCCGTCCGCGGAGGGCGGGCTACATCTACGACGACAACGGCGTCATCGGTGGACTGCCTGCGGGAAGTCTGTTCGTCATCGCCGGCGACCAGAATTCGGACCCGCGAGACGGCGACAGCATCCCGGGCGCGATCCAGCAACTGCTCGACCATCCCCGCATCAACGCTCGCGTCACCCCCGACAGCGCCGGCGGAACCGAGCAGTCGGCGTTGCAGGGCGGCGCCAACGCGACTCACATGAGCGATCCGGCCTTCGACACCGCCGACTTCTCCGACACCGCGCCTGGAAACCTGCGTGCGGACTACGTGCTGCCGCGTCGAGACATGCGCATCACGGCGGCTGGCGTGTTCTGGCCGACCCAGGACGATCCGCTCTTTCGACTGGTCGGGACGTTTCCCTTCCCGAGCTCCGACCATCGGCTCGTGTGGATCGATGTCCGGCTGCCCGGCCGAATCGTCGACTGACCACGCCGTTCACGCACAGGGCTGCGTATCGGCCCGCGCGGCAGCCCGCGCCGCGGCGGGCGAGGGCGACGGGTCGAGCGGGGGGCGACCTGCGACCATCGCGGCCGGGCCAAGGGCTCGCTACCGCCGCCTTCCCAGGATGCTGAAGACCGCGCGGCGTCGGCGGTGCCGCCATCGCGAGCACGGTCGCGACCGGCATGATCGGGTGGCAACAGTCAGTGCGGCCATCGCCACCGACTTCGCCCAGGAGACAGCGGCCAATGCCCACGAGCAGTGGCGCGTCGTCGCCGATCAGCCGCGCGGCAAGTTCCCCAAGATCGGCGCGCTCATGGACAGCGCCGAGCACCAGGTGCTGGCCTACATGGACTTCCCCGCTCGCACTGGCTGCAGATCCACTCCACCAACCCGCTGGAACGCCAGAACGCCGCGATCAAGCGGCGCACCGATGTCGTGGGCGGCTTCCCCAACGACCGCGCCGTCACGCGCCTGGTGGGCGCCATCCTGCTCGAGCAGAACGACGAGTGGACCCTGCAGCGCCGATACATGCAGCTTGAGGGCCTGCAGTCCCTCAGCGATACTGCTCAGCCTCGGCTGTCTGCTGTGCAGCGCTGAGACCCGCGTGCATCTCGGCCCTTCCGGGCTGTGGACCTACACCACGCGTTGGGACACGATCCTGTCACGGGATCTTTCGGGACGTTCTGGAACGGCTTGGTGGCCTGCCCGGAGGGACTCGAACCCCCGACCTGCTGCTTAGAAGGCAGCTGCTCTATCCGGTTGAGCTACGGGCAGCCCTGGCATTCTAGGGACGGGGCCGTGCGGCCCGCCGCGCGGCGGGTCAGCGCTTGCCGTACTGCGTGTCGCCGAACAGCGCTTCGCGCGCGCGGTCGTCGGTGAGCGGCTTGCGCCGGTCGGCCAGCACCTCGACGCCGCGCTGCACCGCGGGACGGGCGGCGATCTCGTCGAACCAGCCCTTCAGGTGCGGGTGGTCGTTCCAGTCGATGCCCTGGTTCTTCCAGCTGCGCAGCCAGGGAAAGATCGCGATGTCGGCGATCGTGTACTCGGGGCCGGCGATGTAGGTCGATCGCGCGAGGCGGCGGTCCATCACGCCGTAGAGCCGGCGTGCCTCGTTCGTGTAGCGCTCGATCGCATACGGGATCTTCTCGGGCGCGTAGATGCGGAAATGGTGCGCCTGCCCGAGCATCGGGCCCACCCCGCCCATCTGGAACATCAGCCACTGCAGCGTCGACCATCGACCGCGCAGGTCCTCGGGCAGGAAGCGGCCGGTCTTGGCCGCGAGGTACAGCAGGATCGCACCCGACTCGAACAGCGAGATCGGCGCTCCGTCGGGACCGTCGGGGTCGACGATGGCCGGAATCTTGTTGTTCGGGCTGATGTCGAGAAATTCACTCCTGAACTGCTCGCCGGCGCCGATATCCACCGCATGGACGCGGTACGGCAGCCCGCACTCCTCCAGCATGACGTGGACCTTGTGTCCGTTCGGGGTGGCCCATGAGTAGAGATCGATCATCGTGCGCTCCTGCCTCGGCGCGCGCTGCGGCCGCGCGCGGAGGATTCTGAATCATGCTCGGATCGCTGCAACGCTGGTTCGGGCGTCGCGCCGGGGCCGCCGTCAGCGGCGTCGACGCGTGGCCGGAACTCGCCGACTGGGCCGCCCAGCGCGGGCTGACGCTGCGTCCGGCGCGCGGCGTGGCCGGCTTCGCGATCGACGGCGGCACCGCGACCCAGCCCTGGCGGCTCGAGTGGGGGCCCTCGCAGCGCAGCTACGTCGAGGGTGCCGAGCTCAGGCTGCGCGCCGAAGTCCGCGTGCCGGGCGACCTGCAGGCGATGGTCGTCGACCGCGAGCTCCAGGCGCGCATGGAGCGGGCGATCTTCGATCAGTTCGTCGAGAGCGTGCAGACGCGCATCGACAACCAGACGCCGCCCGAGATGCGCTGGCTCGTGATGTGCCAGAAGCTCGGCGGCGCAGAGCTGGGCCCGCTGCGTGACCGTTTCGGCGCCGTCTGCAACGCGCGCGCCTGGATGCAGCGCTGGATCGACGGGCCGCTCGCGACCGCGCTGGCGCGCGCGCCGCTGGCCGAGGGGCAGCCGATGGTACTGATGGTCGCGCGCGGCCGGCTGACGCTGCGCACGGCGCTGGGGAACCCCGAGCCGGCGCTGCTCAAGGACTGGGTCTCGATCTTCCAGACCGCGGCAGCCGAGACGCGGCGCGTCTCGCCGCCAGCTGCCGCAGCGGCGCCGAGCACGCAGCCCAGCCTGTGGTCGCCGAGCCAGATGGCGGCCGACGAGCCGCCGCGCTGATCTCGGCGGCTCGATCTTGCAGGCCGCGTCGGGCGTGCGGGACACGCCCGACTCCTCGCCGGGCGTTCGGACCTGCGCAGGCAGGTCCTCTCGTCCCGGCTCAGCCGCGCGGCGGGGGGGCGTGGCGGCCTAGCTCGAGCTTGGCGATCGCGTTGCGGTGCACCTCGTCGGGCCCGTCGGCGAAGCGCAGCGTGCGCGCCAGCGTGTAGAAGTAGGCGAGCGGGAAGTCCTGGCACATGCCGGCGCCGCCGTGCGCCTGCATGGCCCAGTCGATGACCTGGCAGGCCATCTGCGGTGCCACCACCTTGATCATCGCGATCTCGGCCTTCGCGCTCTTGTTGCCGGCGGTGTCCATCCATCATCCACGCCGCCTTGAGCGTGAGCAGCCGCGCCTGCTCGATCATGCAGCGCGCCTCGGCGATGCGCTCCTGCGTCACGGTCTGCTGCGCGATCGTGCGGCCGAACGCGACGCGCTCGCTGGCGCGGCGGCACATCAGCTCGAGCGAGCGCTCGGCCAGCCCGATCAGCCGCATGCAGTGGTGGATGCGTCCCGGCCCGAGGCGGCCCTGCGCGATCTCGAAGCCGCGGCCCTCGCCGAGCAGGATGTTCGACGCCGGCACGCGCACGTCGTGGAAGTCGACCTCCATGTGGCCGTGCGGGGCATCGTCGTAGCCGAACACGGTGAGCGGCCGCAGCACCTCGACGCCCGGCGTGTCGCGTGGCACCAGGATCATCGACTGCTGAGAGTGCCGAGGCGCCTGCGGGTCGGTCTTGCCCATGAAGATGAAGATCGCGCAGCGCGGATCGCCGGCGCCGCTGGTCCACCACTTGCGGCCGTTGACGACGTAGTGGTCGCCGTGGCGCTCGATGCGCGCCTCGATGTTGGTGGCGTCCGACGAGGCGACCGCCGGCTCGGTCATCGCGAAGGCGCTGCGGATCTCGCCGGCCAGCAGCGGCTCGAGCCAGCGCCTCTTCTGCTCGGGCGTGCCGTAGCGCACCAGCACCTCCATGTTGCCGGTGTCGGGCGCCGAGCAGTTGAAGACCTCGCTCGACCAGGGCACGCGGCCCATGATCTCGGCGAGCGGGGCGTATTCCTGGTTCGTGAGCCCGGCGCCGTACTCGCTCTCGGGGAGGAAGAGGTTCCACAGTCCGGCCGCGCGCGCCCGCGGCTTCAGGCGCTCGATGGTGTCCAGCGGCTGCCAGCGGCGGCCGGCGCGCGTGTTCGACTCGATCTCCTGCCACCACGCGGCCTCGGCCGGGTAGACATGCTCGGCCATGAAGGCCGATAGGCGCTGCTGCAGCTCCTGGGTGCGCGGCGAATAGCCGAAGTCCATGGTTCGTCTCCTTTGTCGGTGTCGGTGCCGCTCAGCGCGCGGCCTGCGCGAATCGCCACGCCATCTCGGCCAGCGGCCGCGTCGCGGCGCCTGTGGCGCGCGCGTGCGCGCTCGACGCGATGCCGTCCACCACGCGCCGGGCGATGCCCTGCGTGATCGACGCCAGCCGGAACAGGTTGTAGGCGAGGTAGAAGTTCCAGTCCTGCATCACCGCATCCGGATCGGCGCGGCCGGTGCGTTCGCAGTAGCGGCGCACGTACTCCCGCTCCTGAGGAATGCCGAGCGCCGCGAGGTCGAGTCCACCGAGGCCGCGGAAGGTGCCGGGCGGGATGTGCCAGGCCATGCAGTGGTAGCTGAAGTCGGCCAGCGGGTGACCCAGCGTCGACAGCTCCCAGTCGAGCACGGCCACGATGCGCGGCTCGTCGCGGTCGAAGATCAGGTTGTCGAGCCGGTAGTCGCCGTGCACGATGGAGACCTGGGTCTCGTCGGCCGCACTGGCCGGCAGGTGGGCCGGCAGCCAGTCGATCAGCCGGTCCATCTCGGCGATGACCTCGGTGGCCGAAGCCTGGTACTGCTTGCTCCAGCGGCCGATCTGGCGCAAGAAGTAGCTGCCCGGCTTGCCGTAGTCGGCCAGCCCGACGGCCGCCGGATCGACGCGGTGCAGCGCCGCGACGACGCGGTTCATCTCGTCGTAGATCGCGGCGCGCTGCATTCCCGTCATCCCGGGCAGCGCCTGGTCCCAGAGCACGCGCCCGTCGACGAACTCCATCACGTAGAACGCGCGCCCGATGACCGACTCGTCCTCGCACAGCAGCTCCATGCGCGCCACCGGCACGTCGGTCGCTGCAAGGGCGCTCATGACCCGGAACTCGCGCTCGATCGCATGGGCCGACGGCAGCAGCCGCGCCACCGGGCCGGGCTTGGTGCGCATCACGTAGGCGCGCGCCGGCGTGACGAGCTTGTAGGTCGGGTTGGACTGGCCGCCCTTGAACTGCTCGACCTGCAGCGGGCCCGCGAAGCCCGGCAGCGCACGCGACAGGTGCGACTCGAGCGCGGCCACGTCGAAGGCATGGCTCTCGGCCATCGGGCGGGTGCCGGTGAACTGCTCCATCGTGTCCCCCTGCTGCAGCGTCAGCGCTCGGCGATCGCCAGCAGCTTCTCGCGCGACAGCACCACCAGGCGCGTCGGCTCGACGCGCACCGCGCCCTCGCGCTCGAAGCCCTTGAGCTCCTGGTTGACGCGCTGGCGCGACGCGCCCAGCAACTGCGCCAGATCCTCCTGCGCGAGCTGCAGCCCGATGCGGATCTCGTCGCCGCGCGCGATGCCGTAGCTGCGCGCCAGCAGCAGGATCTGGCGCGCCAGCCGCGCCTGCAGCGGCCGCGTCGCGAGGTCCTCGAACTGGTCGAACATCAGTCGCAGCCGGCGGCAGTTGAGGCGCAGCAGCGCGTCGTAGAGCTCGACGTGGCGCGCGAGCAGGTCATGGAAGTCGGCTCTTCGCACCTCGAGCAGCGTCGTCTCGCCGTGCGTGTCGGCATCGTGCGTCCGGGGCAGGCCGTCGAACAGCGCGATGTCGCCGAACCAGGTGCCCGGCTCGACGTAGGTCAGCGTCACCGGCTTGCCGCTGAGCGAGACGGAGCTCACGCGCACCGCGCCGCGCGCGACGCCCACCCACTCCTCGGCCGGAGTGCCGCGCGCGGCCAGCGCCGTGCCGTCGGGCAGGCGGCGCACGTGCGAGCGTTCGAGGATGGCATGGCGCAGCGGCGGGGACAGGCGCGAGAACCACGCGCCCGAGTCGATGTGGTGGCGTTCCTCGATCGTAAGGGCGGGGGTATTCATGGCTTGTCCCGCGGGCGACAGGCGCGCGACGATGCCCGGGCATTGTGCAGCCAGCCCGAGGAGACCGAGATGCCCGCCCGCGCCCTCCACATCCCGAACCGCCGCGAGGACGTCACCGATGCCGAGTGGCATTGCCGGGTCGATCTCGCCGCCGCCTACCGGCTGGTCGCGCTCTTCGGCTGGGACGATCTCGTGTTCACGCACATCAGTGCGCGCGTGCCGGGAGGCGAGGGCGGCTTCCTGATCAACCCGTACGGACTCGCGTTCGAGGAGATCACGGCGTCGAGCCTGGTCAAGGTCGATGCCGACGGACACAAGCTCGACGACTCGCCGTTCGACGTCAACCCGGCGGGTTTCGTCATTCACAGCGCCGTGCACGCGGCGCGGCACGACGCCGCCTGCGTGCTGCACACGCACTCGATCAACGGGGTCGCCGTCTCGGCGCAGCGCGGCGGCGTGCTGCCGCTGTCGCAGCAGTCGATCTTCGTGCTCGCCAGCCTCGGTTACCACGACTACGAGGGGGTCGCGCTGCGCGACGACGAGAAGCCGCGGCTCGTGCGCGACCTGGGGCCGCACAGCTTCCTGATGCTGCGCAACCACGGGCTGCTGACCGTCGGCGCGACGATCGCCGACGCCTTCCTGAACATGTACCTGTTCGAGGCCGTCTGCGCGATCCAGGTGCGCGCGCAGGCAGGCGGCGGCGAACTCGTGCCGGTGCCGACGGCGATCATCGCGGGCGCGCGACAGCAGGCGGCCGCCGTCACGCGCGGCCTCGGCGGCGCCCTCGCCTGGCCCGCGCTGCTGCGCAGGCTGGACCGCCGGCTGCCGGGTTACGACACCTGAACGATCGCCCGCGCGTGGCGCCCCGCCGCGCTGCCGCGACCGGGCGTGGTCCGGGGGCCGTAGCGCTTCGTGCTAGAGTCCCCGCGCCTTCCGCGGGCATCGACCGCCGCATGCCGACGCACTGCCTCCAAGCCCTCGTTCGATTCGCGTTGGCGGTCGTCCTCGGGATGGCGGGCGGCACCGCCGCCGCGCTGGGCTTCTCGGGCGTGCCGACGGGCGTCGTGCTCGGTGCGCCGCTGGACATCGCGGTGCGTCTGGTGCTCGACCCGGGCGAGGCTCTCGAGGCGCGCTGCGTCACCGCCGATGTCGCGCTCGGCGCGCGCCGCCTCTCGCCCGGTGCGCTCGACATCTCCGTGGAATCGCGCGGGGACGCCGGGCGCGTGCGCATACGCAGCAGCGTCGTCGTCGACGAGCCGGTGGTCGAGCTCGCGGTCGCCGTCGGCTGCGCTTCGCGCCTCGAGCGACGCTACGTGCTGCTGGCCGATCCGCCTGCGCTCGTGTCCGCGACCGCACCGCCCGCGGCTGCTGCGCCCGCCGTGGCCGATGCGCCGGCGGCGGCGACCGGCCCGGTGGCCGCTGCCCCTCGCGCAACGCCTGCACGCGAGGCGACGGCGCGCCCTCGCGCCGAGCGTCCGCCGCGCGCGGCGCCGGCGGCAGGCCGCCCCCGGCCGCCCGGTGCGGCGGCCTCGCCGCGTACCGAGGCGCGTCCGCGACTGCAGCTCGACGAGGCGCGCATCACGACCCAGGCGGCCGCCCCGTCGGCGGCCGCGGCGGCGGCGATCGACGAGGCGCTCGCGGCGGTGGCCGAGGCCGCCAGCGCCGCGCGTGCGACGGCCGCCGCCGCGTCCGCGGCCCAGGCACGCGTGTCGGAGCTCGAGGCGACCGTCGTGCAATTGCGCGCCGAGGCCGCGTCGCAGCGTCGCGAAGCCGAGGCGCTGCGCGCGCGTGCCGTCGCCGATGCCGACCGCGCCGGATGGGTGATGCCGCTGGCGCTCGCCGTGCTGGCGCTGGCCGGCCTTGCGGGGTGGCTGGCGTGGCGCCTGCGCGCGCTCGACGCAGAGCGGCAGCGAGCGTGGC
>JALORQ010000198.1 GCA_025458805.1 Rubrivivax sp. | reverse complement strand
CAGCGCCGGCTTGCGGCCCGGCCTACCTCGAGTCGTGCTGTCCTGTGCCATCCGTCGTCTCGCTTGACTTCGACAAGACGAAGCATAGGGCAGCACAATTATTTTGGCTACACCCTCTGAGTGCCATGCTCGCGCCCACGTCCAAGGTCACCCCGCTGCCGTTGCGACCCATGGCCAGCGCCGCGCCGCCGTCGATCTCGATCCAGGACCTGACGGTCCGCTTCGGCGAGGTGCTCGCGGTCGACCACGTGTCGCTCGACCTGGCCGACGGCGAGTTCGTCTCGATCGTCGGCCCGAGCGGCTGCGGCAAGACCACCGTCCTGAACATGCTCACCGGCCTGGTGCCGCTGCAGGACGGCCGCATCACGATGCGCGGCAAGGCGCCCTTCGTCGGCAACCCCGACGTCGCCTACATGCTGGCGCGCGACTGCCTGCTGCCGTGGCGCAGCGCACTGGACAACGCCAGCTACGGCATGGAGGTGCGCGGCGTGCCGCCGGCCGAGCGGCGCGCACGCGCGCTGGACCTGCTGGCCCGCGTCGGGCTGAAGGGCTTCGAGGACAAGTTCCCCAAGCACCTGTCGCACGGCATGCGCCAGCGCTGCGCGCTGGCGCGCACCTTCTGCCTGGACTCGCCGATCATGCTGATGGACGAGCCCTTCGGCGCGCTCGACGCCCAGACCAAGCTCAACCTCGAGGAGGTGCTGCTCAGTCTGTGGCAGGAGCACAAGCGCACGGTCGTCTTCATCACCCACGACATCGCCGAGGCCGTGACGCTGTCCGACCGCGTGATCGTGATGAGCGCTCGCCCGGGGCGCATCGTCGCCGACGTGCGCATCGACATCCCGCGCCCGCGCCACGCGCGCGCGCTGCAGAAGGACCACCACTTCCACGACCTGTACGCGCACATCTGGGAGCAGCTCGAACAGGGCATGGTCAACGCCAGGGAGGCGCTGTGATGCAGGTCAACTGGGGCTTCGTGCTCAAGCAGCTCGTCGCCGTCGCCGCCTTCCTGGTCCTGTGGGAACTCGCCACCCGCCGCGGCTGGATCGACGTCGCCTTCTTCGGCCAGCCCTCGGGCATCTTCGCCTACCTGTGGGACGGCTTCGCCGGTGGCGGCAAGCTCTGGGTCGACCTCGGCTACACGGTGGCCGGCACGCTGATCTCGTTCGTGATCGGCAGCGGGCTGGCGCTGATGCTCGGCCTGCTGTTCGTGATGTTCCCCCGGGTCGAGCACGCGCTCGAGCCGCACCTGATGATGCTCAACGCGATGCCGCGCATCGCGCTGGCGCCGCTGTTCCTGCTCTGGTTCGGGCTCGGGCTCGGATCGAAGATCGCGGTCGGCGTGAGCCTGGCGTTCTTCATCGTGCTGGCCAACACCGTCGCCGGCATCCGCGGCGTCTCGCAGGATGCGATCACGCTGTCGCGCTCGCTCGGCGCGCGGCCGCTGCAGGTGTTCTTCAAGGTCACGCTGCCGTCGGCGGTGCCGGTGATCTTCTCGGGCCTGCGGCTGGCGCTGATCTACTCGATGCTGGGCGTGATCGGCGCCGAGCTGATCGCCGCCGAGCGCGGGCTCGGCCAGACCCTGGCCTACCTGCAGTCGACCTTCAACATGAACGGCGTGATGGGGCTGCTCGTCCTGCTGGCGGTGCTGGGGATGATCGTCACGCAGGGCATGACCTGGCTCGAGCGCTCGCTGCTGCGCTGGCAGTGACGCCGCATCGACGACCGTCCGACGCCGCTGCCCCGCACCGCTGACGCCCCGGCCGCCGCCGCGCAACGACCCGCGCCGCCACCCCGAACCCGACCCCGTCCCCTCCGGCCGCCACCGCCGGCCGGGCCGGGCTCGACCCGAAGACACCGAGACCCCTTCCGCCATGCTGCAATCGATCGACGCCCGCAGCGGCCAGCCCGCCGGCGCCGCGCTGCCCGAGACCACCCCCGAGGAGCTCGACCGCACGGTCCGCGCCGCCGCCGACGCCTTCGCCAGCTGGCAGTCGAGCAGCGGGGCGGCGCGCGGCGCGCTGCTCGACGCGCTGGCCGACGGCCTCGACTCGCAGCGCGACGCGCTGGCCGCCGTCGCCGACACCGAGACCGGCCTCGGCCTGCCGCGGCTCGCGGGCGAGATCGGCCGCACCGCGGCGCAGCTGCGCCACTTCGCCGAACTGTGCCGCCAGGGCGCGCCGTACCGCACCGTCGAGTCCGAAGCCATCGCCGGTGCGCCGCCCGCCGGCCGCCCGGCGCTGCGCCGCGTGCGGCTGCCGCTCGGCCCGGTGGCGATGTTCTCGGCCAGCAACTTTCCGTTCGCGTTCTCGGTGCTCGGCTGCGACACGACCTCGGCGCTGGCCGCCGGCTGCAGCGTCGTCGTCAAGGCGCATCCCGGCCACCCGCAGACCTCGCTGCGCACGATGGCGGTGGTGCAGGCCGTGCTCGACCGGCTGCGCCTGCCCGCCGGCCTCGTCGGCCACGTGCAGGGCGCGGGCCACGAACTCGGCGTCGCGCTGATCCGGCACCCGCTGATCGCCGCCGGCGCCTTCACCGGCTCGACGCGCGGCGGCGCCGCGCTGCAGGCCGCGGCGCGCCAGCGGCCGCGACCGATCCCGTTCTACTGCGAGCTCGGTGCGGTCAACCCGGTGGTGGCGCTGCCGGCAGCGCTCGAAGCCGGCGGCGCCGCCCTCGCCCAGGGCCTGGCGATGTTCGCCGGCGCCGGCAGCTGCCAGTACTGCACCAACCCCAGCCTCCTGGTGCTGCAGCGCGATCCGGTCAGCGACGCCTTCGTCGGGCAACTGGTCGCCGCATTACGCGCGCAGCAGCCGCACGCGATGGTCACGCCCGTGATCCGCCGCGCCTTCGACGCCGGCGTTGCGGCGCAGCTCGCCGCCGGCGCGCGCGCGCTGCTGCACGAGCCGACCGACGCGCCGGCGCCGCGCCCCTTCGTCGCCGAGGTCGACGCCGCGACCTTCGTCGCCCGGCCGGCGCTGCACGAGGAGGTCTTCGGGCCGTCGACGCTGATCGTTCGCGTCGCCTCGGTGGCCGAGACGCTGCAGGTGCTGCAGGCCGTGGGCGGCAGCCTGACCGCGACGATCTGGGGCGCCGACGAGGACACCCCCGACCACCGCGCGCTGGTGCGCGGCGCGATGGCGATCGCGGGGCGCGTGGTGTTCAAGGGCCTGCCGACCGGCGTCGCGATCACGGCCGCGCAGCAGCACGGCGGCCCCTGGCCCTCGTCGACCGAACCGATGACCACCTCGGTCGGCGACGCCGCGCTCGACCGCTTCCTGCGCCCGGTGGCGCTGCAGGACCTGCCCGACTGGCTCGCCGCCCGCGACGGCCGCCCCTGCTGAACGCCGCCCGGCCCCCCTCCGAACCCCGCTCCAGGAGACCCCCATGCCCAAAGTCACCTTCATCGCCCACGACGGCACGCGCAGCGAGGTCGAGGCGCCCGTCGGCACGTCGCTGATGCTGGCCGCCGTGACCCACGGCGTGCGCGGCATCGACGGCGACTGCGGCGGCCAGTGCGCCTGCGCCACCTGCCACGTCTACATCGACGGCCCTTGGGCGGCCAGGCTCGCACCGCCCGACGAACACGAGGACGAGATGCTGAACTTCACCGCCGAGCGGCTGCCCGATTCGCGCCTGGCCTGCCAGATCAAGCTGAGAGACGACCTCGACGGCATCGAGGTGCGCATGCCCGTCGGCCAGCACTGAGCGCCGCCCCACCTTCCCCGGCCGAGGAGAGACCCGATGACCGCCACCACCCGCACGCAACGCCCCGACGCCGCACGCCAGGCCGCCGCGCGCGAGCGCGCCTTCGCCATGCCGATCGAGCAGATCGACCCCAGCGACGCGGCGCTGTTCGCCGACGACACGATCGGCCACTACTTCGAGCGCCTGCGCCGCGACGACCCGGTGCACCGCTCGCACAGCCCGCTGTTCGGCGACTTCTGGTCGGTCACCCGCTACCAGGACATCATGGCCGTGGACACCAACCACGCCGTGTATTCGTCGGAGCGCACGCTGGGCGGCGTGTCGCTGACCAACCGCCCGCAGGAAGGCGCGTTCCCGAGCTTCATCTCGATGGACCCACCCAAGCACGACGAGCAGCGCAAGGTGGTGAGCCCGATCGTCGCGCCGGCCAACCTGGCCAACCTGCAGGGGCTGATCCGCGAGCGCACGTGCAAGGTGCTCGACGGCCTGCCGCGCAACGAGACCTTCAACTGGGTCGACCGCGTCTCGATCGAGCTGACGACGCTGATGCTGGCGACGCTGTTCGACTTCCCGCTCGAGGAGCGCCGCAAGCTCACCTGGTGGTCCGACGTGGCGACCTCGATCCCCGGCGTCGACAGCGTCGTGCCGACCGAGGAGGCGCGCATCGCCGAGATGCACGGCATGGCCGCCTACTTCAAGCGCCTGTGGGACGCACGCAAGGACGGCCCGCCCAAGCCCGACCTGGTGACCATGCTGGCGCAGGGCGAGGCGACGCGCGACGTGCCGTTCATGGAGTTCCTCGGCAACCTCGGGCTGCTGATCGTCGGCGGCAACGACACCACGCGCAACTCGATGAGCGGCGGCCTGCTCGCGCTGCACCGCAACCCCGACGAGTGGGCCAAGCTGCGCGCCAACCCGGCGCTGGTCGAATCGCTGGTGCCCGAGATCATCCGCTGGCAGACGCCGCTGGCGCACATGGCGCGCTCCGCAGTGGCCGACACCGAGCTGGCCGGCAGGACGATCCGCAAGGGCGACCGCGTCGTCATGTGGTACCTGTCGGGCAACCGCGACGCGAGCGCGATCGAGCAGCCCGAGCGCTTCATCGTCGACCGCGCGCGCCCGCGCCAGCACCTGAGCTTCGGCTTCGGCATCCACCGCTGCGTCGGCAACCGCCTGGCCGAGCTGCAGCTGAAGATCCTGTGGGAGGAGATCC
>JALORQ010000062.1 GCA_025458805.1 Rubrivivax sp. | reverse complement strand
AGGCCGTAGAAGCCGCCCTGCCACCAGCCGTAGCCCGGCACGACGAAGGGCAGCCGCTGCGCGAGGTGCGGCGCGTTGGCGAGCATCGCGCCGCGTTCGTGCAGCGCTTCGCGCACGAGCGCGATGTCGCCCTGCGCGAGGTAGCGCACCCCGCCGTGCGCGAGCTTGGTCGCGCGCGACGACGTGCCCTCGGCGAAGTCGTGCGACTCGACGAGCGCCACCGACAGGCCGCGCACCGCGGCATCGAGCGCGATGCCGAGACCGGTGGCGCCGCCCCCGATGACGAGCAGGTCGCGGCCTCCGCCGGGCGGGTCGACCAGCCGCGACCAGAGCGCGGCACGCTCGAGGCGCTCGCTCACGGCCGGGCGAAGTTGACCGGCAGCCCCGGCACGTCGACGCGCGCGGCGAGCACGCAGCCGGCCCAGGGCTCGGCCTCGAGCTCGGCCGCGGGGCGCCCGTGGCGCGCGGTGGTGACGTAGAGGGTGCGCAGGTCGGCGCCGCCGAAGCACGGCATCGTCGGGCAGCGCACCGGCAAGGCCACGGATTGCAGCAGCCGGCCGTCGGGCGCCAGGCGCACGAGCCGGGCGCCCTCGTACATCGCGACCCACAGCGCCCCGTCGGCATCGACGGCGGCCCCGTCGGGCCGACCGCCGTAGTCCGTCAGCGGCGCCCCCGGCGCGCGGGGCGTGAACGCCGCGAGCACGCGACGCGCCGAGAGCGTGCCGTCGGCCGGGTCGACGTCGAAGGCGAAGATGCGGTGCGACGTGGTGTCGGCCCAGGTCATCGTGCGTCCGTCCGGACTCCACGCGAGGCCGTTGCCCACGGTCGCGCCCTCGGCCACGCGCTCGAGGCGCCCCCCGGCCCAGCGCCAGAGCGCGGCCAGCGGACGGCGTGCGTCGTCGAGCGTTCCGACCCAGAAGCGCCCCTGCGCATCGGCCTTGCCATCGTTGAAGCGCTGGGCGGCCGCGTCGTAGGGCGGCGCGGCGAGCCGGTTGCGCCGGCCTCGGCCGCCGTCGGCATCGGGATCGAAAGCCCACAGGCCGTCGCGCATGCCGACGACGAGACCTCCGCCCAGGCACGGCGCGATGCAGGCCGGCTCGCTCTCCAGGACCCAGCAGTCCGCCTGGCCGCGCCCGGGGTGCCAGCGGTGCAGGCGGCGGCCGGCGATGTCGCACCACCACAGCGCGGCCTCGCCGGGGTGCCAGAACGGCGACTCGCCGAGCTCGCAGACCGGGGCGCCGGACACCGGCTCGAAGCGCGGCGCGGGGATCGGGGCGGTCATCGCGATAGGAAGGCGGCTGGCGGCGGAAAGCCGCCGCGATCGTAGCGTCGACGCCATGCGCCCGGCGCGACACCGGCATGGCGTGCGAAAAAGCGGCTGAAGTAAGCAGCGTCGCGAAACCCGAGACCGAGCGCGACCTGCTTGATGCTGAGCCCGCCGTAGGCGAGCTCGCGCTCGGCCTCGAGCTGCAACCGGGCATGCAGGACGCCGAGCGCCGAATGCCCGAGCACGCGGCGGCACTGCCGGTTGAGCTGCGCGGCGGTGATGCCGAGCTCGGCGGCGAAAGCGCCGACTTTCGGCTGGCGACGGAAGTCGCGCTCGACCAGCGTGCGGTAGCGCCGGACCTGCGCCAGCGCACGGGCGGGTTGCTCCGCGCCGGCGCCGGACGCGGGCAACGGCAGTGCGCGGGCGGCTTCGACGAGCAGCGTCAGCAGCGCGGCATCGAGCGCCACGTGGCGCCACGGCGCATCGCGCGCCCACGCAGCAGCGAGCGCCGCCGCGCCGTCGCCGAGCGCGTGCGCCGCCGCGCCGGCGAGGCTGACCGCCGCCGGTGCGGCCAGCATCGCGCCCAGCCGCAGGTCGGCGGCCAGCAGGGCGCGCGCGTGCGCCTCGTCGATGCTGACGACCCAGCCGTCGACGTCCTGCGAGAAGCGGAATCCGTGCGCCGTCAGCGGCGGGACCACGATCAGCACCGTGCCTTCGAGCCGCTGCGCCCGGCCGTCGAGGTGCACGTCGACCGCCCCGGCGCCCATCACGATCAGCTGAAGCAGCATCTCGTGGCGGTGCGGGCGGATGTCCCAGCCGTGCAGCCGGCTGCGTGCCGCGATCGTCTCGAGGTGCAGCGGGGCGGCGTCCGCGCCACGGTGCGGCTCGCCGTACAGTGCATAAGCCGGCAGAGGCGCAGGCCTTGAGGCTGGCATGCGCGGATTGTGCAAGCGCACGCGCCGATCGTGCACGCGCGACCTGCCGACGCGGCCGCGCGCTGCGCCTACGCTCGCAGCGGGTGCCGGACCGGGGCCGCGCGGGGCCGCGCGGCGCCCCGGTTCCGCGCCACGACAGGAGACACCCGATGCGCACCCAGGTCGCCATCGTCGGCGCGGGCCCGGCCGGGCTGCTGCTCGGCGCTCTGCTGCACAGGGCCGGCATCGACAACGTCGTGGTCGAAAGGCGCAGCGCCGATCACGTGCTCGGCCGCATCCGCGCCGGGGTGCTCGAGCAGGTCACGGTCGACCTGCTCGACGAGGCCGGCGTCGGCGCGCGCATGCGCGCCGAGGGCTTGGCTCACGGTGGCTTCGAGCTGCTCTTCGGGCAGCGACGCAAGCGCATCGACCTGTACAAGCGGACCGGCAAGCGCGTGATGGTCTACGGACAGACCGAGGTCACGCGCGACCTCATGCACGACCGGGCCGGGAGCGGCCAGCCGACGGTCTACCTGGCCGAGGCAGTGACGGTGCGCGACTTCGACACCGCCACGCCCAGCCTGACGTACCGCAAGGGCGGCTCCGAGCACCGCGTCGATGCCGACTTCATCGCCGGCTGCGACGGCTTTCACGGCGTCTGCCGCGCCAGCGTGCCGACGCGGGCGATCCGCACGTTCGAGAAGGTCTATCCGTTCGGCTGGCTCGGGCTGCTCGCCGACGTGCCGCCGGTCGCCGACGAGCTGTTCTACGGGCATACCGAGCGCGGCTTCCTCTTGTGCAGCATGCGAAGCCGCTCGCGCAGCCGTTACTACCTGCAGTGCAGCCTCGACGACAAGGTCGAGGACTGGCCCGACGAGCGCTTCTGGGGCGAGTTGTCGCGCCGCCTGCCGCCCGAAGTGGCGGAACGCCTGACCACGGGACCCTCGATCGAGAAGAGCATCGCGCCGCTGCGCAGCTTCGTCGCCGAACCGTTGCGCTTCGGCCGCCTGTTCCTCGCCGGCGACGCCGGCCACATCGTGCCGCCGACCGGCGCCAAGGGGCTCAACCTCGCAGCGACCGACGTGGCGCTGCTCGCGCGCGCGATCGCCGAGCACTACCGCGGCAGCGACGACGGCATCGACCGCTACTCCGAGCGCGCGCTGGCGCGCATCTGGAAGGCCGAGCGCTTCTCGTGGTGGTTCACGATGCTGATGCACCGCTTCCCGGAGAACGGCGCGTTCGGCCTGCGCATGCAGCAGGCCGAGTTCGACTACCTGTGCGCGTCGACGGCGGCGCAGACCTCGATGGCCGAGAACTACGTCGGCCTGCCACTCGCCTGACGCGCCGGGCGCGGCGCGCGACGGCAGCCTCTCAGGCTAATCCCGCATGCCCGCGGCGCGCCGTGGCGGGCATGCTCGCGCCCGATCACCCTCCGGAGTGCCCGTCATGCTCAAGCCCGTCCTCGCTGCCCTGGCGCTCGCCGCCGCCGCCACCGCCCACGCTCAGAACCGCCCGCCGATCAAGGTCGGCTTCATGCTGCCGGCCACCGGCACCTTCGCCGCGCTCGGCGACATGATCGAGAAGGGCTTCAAGCAGTACGTCGACGAGCAGGGCGGCACGCTCGCCGGCCGCCAGATCCAGTACTTCAAGGTCGACGACGAGAGCGACCCGAGCAAGGCGACCGACAACGTCAACAAGCTGATCAAGCGCGACCAGGTCGACGTCATCGTCGGCACCGTCCACTCGGGCGTGGCGCTGGCGATGGCGCGCGCCGCGCGCGAGAGCGGGACGCTGCTCATCGTGCCCAACGCCGGCGCCGACGCCATCACCGGCCCGCTGTGCGCCCCCAACATCATCCGCAGCAGCTTCAGCAACTGGCAGCCCGGCTATGCCGCGGGGGTGATGGCGGCGCAGAAGGGCTACAAGCGCGCCGTCTCGATCTACTGGAACTACGCCGCCGGCCAGGAGAGCGGCAAGGGCTTCGCCGAGGCCTTCTCCAAGGGCGGGGGCCAGGTCGTCAAGGAGCTGACGCTGCCGTTTCCGAACGTCGAGTTCCAGGCGCTGCTGACCGAGATCGCGGCGATCAAGCCCGACGTCGTGTTCGCCTTCTTCGCCGGCGCCGGGGCGGCCAAGTTCGTCAAGGACTACGACGCCGCGGGCCTCAAGCGCACGATCCCGCTCGTCGGCTCGGGATTCCTGACCGACGGCGTGCTCGAGGCGCAGGGCGCATCGGCGCAGGGCATGATGACGGCTCTGCACTACGCCGACGGCATCGATACGCCGCGCAACAACGCCTTCCGCACCAAGTTCGCGGTCACGCACAAGCTCAACCCCGACGTCTATGCGGTGCAGGGCTACGACGCGGCGCAGATCCTCGCCACCGGGCTGGCGGCGACGCAGGGCGACATCACCAAGCGCGACGCCTTCGTCGCCGCGGTGCGCAAGATGACGGTCGACAGCCCGCGCGGCAAGTACACGCTGTCGGCGGCGCACAACCCGGTGCAGGACTTCTACGTGCGCGAGGTCAAGGGGCGCGAGAACGTCATGACGGGCACGGCGGTCAAGGTGCTGCCCGATCCCGCGCGCGGCTGCAGGATGTGAGCCCCCGGGCGTCTGGCGCCCGCCCCCCGAGGGGGCCACGGATCGGACTCGGGGGACCCGAGCCCGATCCGCCCGCTGGCCGGCGCCGCTCCCCCTGACCGCTGCGCGGTCTGTCCCCGGGGCCATCGCCGTCGCGGCGGTGCGTCCGTCCCGATCGGCCTGCGGTCCCGCGCACGGGTCACAATCGCGCCGCTCCGCCTGCCCGCCGTGGACCTCGCCACCTTCCTCGTCCAGTGCCTGAACGCGGTCCAGTACGGGCTGCTGCTGTTCCTGCTCGCCTCCGGACTGACGCTGATCTTCGGGATCATGGGCGTGATCAACCTCGCCCACGGCAGCTTCTACATGGCGGGGGCGTACCTCGCGTTCTCGCTCGCGCCGCTGTTCGGGCAGAACTTCCTGCTCATGCTGCTGGTCGGCACGCTGCTCGCCGCGGCCTTCGGCTACCTGCTCGAGTGGGCCTTCTACAGCTACCTCTACGACCGCGACCACCTGCAGCAGGTGCTGATGACCTACGCGCTGATCCTGGTCTTCGAGGAGACGCGCTCGCTGCTGGTCGGCAACGACGTGCACGGCGTCAAGGCGCCCGACTGGCTGGCCGGCACCGTGCCGCTCGGCGACCTGATGACCTACCCGGTGTACCGCCTCTTCGCGTCGGCCGCCTGCATCGCGATCGGCATCGGCCTGTACCTGGTCGTCAACCGCACGCGGCTGGGCATGATGATCCGCGCCGGTGCCAGCAACCGAGACATGGTGCGCGGGCTGGGCGTCGACATCACGCGGCTGTACCGCATCGTGTTTGCCGGCGGCGTCGCGCTGGCGGCGCTCGCCGGGATGATCGCGGCGCCGATGTCCAGCGTCTACCCGGGCATGGGCGGGCACATCCTGATCATCTGCTTCGTCGTCGTCGTCATCGGCGGCATCGGGTCGATCACCGGCGCGCTCGTCGCGTCGCTGCTGGTCGGCTTCGTCGACACCTTCGGCAAGGTCTTCTTCCAGGAGTTCGCCGGCATCGGCGTCTACCTGCTGATGGCGATCATCCTCGTCTGGCGGCCCGAGGGGCTGATGAAGCGCGCATGAACGCCGTCTCGCGCGCGCTGCCGCTCGTCGTGCTGGCCGTGCTGGCCGTGCTGCCTCCGGTGCTGACGCCGTACACCAGCGATCTGGTCGTCAAGATCCTGATCTTCGCCGTCTTCGCGCTCAGCCTCGAGCTGCTGGTCGGCATGACCGGGCTCGTGAGCCTGGGCCACGCGGCGTTCTTCGGGCTCGGCGCCTACATGGTCGTGCTGGGGTCTCCCGCGTACGAGGCCGGCAACCTGCTCGTGCTGCTGGCCGCCAGCGTCGGCGCGGCGGCGGCGTACGCGCTGTTCGTCGGCGCGCTGTCGCTGCGCACCAAGGGCGTCTACTTCATCATGGTCACGCTGGCCTTCGCGCAGATGGCCTACTTCGTCTTCCACGACACCCCGGTCGGCGGCGGCACCGACGGCATCTACCTCGACGTGCGGCCGGTGCTGGGGCCGATCGACGCCGGCGACAAGCGCCACATGTACTACCTCGCGCTCGGCGCGCTGGCCCTCACCTACGGGCTGCTGGCACTGGTGCGCCGCTCGCGCTTCGGCCACGCGCTGGCCGGCATCCGCGTCAACGAGCAGCGCATGCGCGCCGCCGGCTTCCCGACCTACCTCTACAAGCTCGCCGCGTTCGTGCTGGCCGGCGCGCTGGCCGGCGTGGCCGGCTTCCTCGTCGCGGTGAAGGACGGCTACGTCAACCCCGAGCTGCTGTCGTGGCACGAGAGCGGCGCGGTGCTGCTGATGATCATCCTCGGCGGCATCGGCCACCTGCGCGGCGCGGTGATCGGGGCGGCGGCCTTCGTGCTGCTCAAGGAGCTGTACGCGACGCAGGCCTTCGTCGGCGCCTTCCTCGCCGAGCACTGGCAGCTCACGCTGGGCTTCACGATCATCGCCTTCGTCGCGCTGCTGCCGAAGGGGCTGATCGGGCTCGGCGAGCGGCTGCGGGGGCGGCGGTGAGCGGTGCCGATGCGCTGCTGGCCTGCAGCGGGCTCACGCGCCGTTTCGGCGGGCTCGCCGCGGTGGACGGCGTCACGCTCGGCTTCGCGGTCGGCGAGGTGCACGCCGTGATCGGCACCAACGGCGCCGGCAAGTCGACGCTGGTCAACATGCTGAGCGGCGAGATCCCGGCCTCGGCCGGCACCGTCACGCTCGACGGCGTCGACATCACCGCCTGGCCGCAGCCGCGGCGCGCGCGCGCCGGCATCGGCCGCAGCTACCAGCGCACGACGATCTTCCCGGAGTTCACGGTCTTCGAGAACTGCCGGCTCGCCGCCCAGGCCGCGCATCCGCGGCCCTGGGCCGTCTGGGAGCCGGCGGCCGCGTGCCCCGCGGCCGGCGCGGTGGCGCGCGAGGTACTCGAGGTGGCGGGGCTCGCCGACGCCGCCGAGCGACCGGCCGGCGCGCTGAGCCACGGCGGCAAGCGGCAGCTCGAGATCGCGATGTGCCTGGCGACGCGGCCGCGCGTGCTGCTGCTCGACGAGCCGCTGGCCGGCATGGGCGCCGAGGAGACCGACCGCATGCTGGGCGTGCTTGACGCCCTCAAGCCCGGGCACGCGATCCTGCTCGTCGAGCACGACATGGACGCGGTCTTCCGCATCGCGGACCGCATCACGGTGATGGTCAACGGCCAGGTCATCGCCAGCGGCGCGCCGCAGGCGATCCGCGCCGACCGCGGCGTGCAGGTCGCGTACCTGGGCGGCCACTGACGCCATGCTGAGCGTCGAGGGGCTGGACACCTTCTACGGCGACAGCCACGTGCTGCGCGCCGTCGCGCTCGAGCTGCCGGCCGGCACCGCCCTCGGGCTGCTGGGCCGCAACGGGATGGGCAAGACGACGCTGATCCGCAGCGTCATGGGCTACCTTCGGCCGCGCGCCGGCCGCGTGCGCTGGGACGGCGACGAGATCACCGGCTGGCCGCCCGAGAAGGTGGCGCGGCTGGGCATCGGCTACGTCCCGGAGGGGCGCGGCATCTTCCCGAACCTGGACGTGCGCGAGAACCTCGTGATGGCGTCGCGGCCGGGGCCCGAAGGCCGCCGCGACTGGACGCTCGACCGCGTGCTGGCGACCTTCCCGCGCCTGGCCGAGCGGCTGCGCCACGGCGGCCAGCAGCTCTCGGGCGGCGAGCAGCAGATGCTGTCGATCGGCCGCGCGCTGATGACCAACCCGCGGCTGCTCGTGCTCGACGAAGCCACCGAGGGCCTGGCGCCGCTCATCGTGGCCGAGATCTGGCGCGTGATCGGCGAGATCCGCGCCACCGGCATCGCGACGCTGGTCGTCGACCGCAACTACCGCGCGGTGCTGGCGCACGCCGATCGCGCCGTCGTGCTCGAGAAGGGCCGCGTCGTCATGCAGGGCGAGGCCGACGCGCTCGACGGCGACGAGCTGGCACGGCGGCTCGGCGTCTGACGGCGTCCACCTCAAGGAGAACCCCCGTGATCCTCGAACTCGCGGACATCCGCATCCAGCCCGGCCGCCAGGCCGAATTCGACGAGGCGATCCAGCGCGGCGTCGCCACCGTGATCTCGCGTGCGCGCGGGTTTCGCGGCTTCAAGGTCCACAAGGGCATCGAAAGCCCCGAGCGCTACGTGCTGACGATCTTCTGGGAGACCCTGGAGGACCACACGGTGCACTTCCGCGGCGGCCCGCTGTTCGCCGAGTGGCGCGCCATCGTCGGCCCGTTCTTCGCGGCGCCGCCGGTGGTCGAGCACTTCACGCTGCTCGCGCGGTCGACCTGAGGGCGCGGGTCAGCCGGCCCCGTCGCGGCGCGCCAGCGCCTCGGCATAGAGCGCGTTGCGCGGCGCGCCGGTCAGCTCGGCGGCCAGCGCGACCGCCTGCCGCAGCGGCAGCTCGCGCGCCAGCACGTCCAGCGCACGCAGCGCCTGCGACGGCAGCGCGCCCTCGGACCCGGCCGGCCGCGCATGCAGCACGACGACGAACTCGCCGCGCCGGCGATTCGCGTCGGCCGCGAGCCAGCCCGGCAGGTCGGCAGACGGCATCGTCGCGACGGTCTCGAACTGCTTGGTGAGCTCCCGCGCGAGCGTCACGCGGCGCGAGGGCGCGGCCGACGCGAGCGCCGAAGCCATCTCGTCGATGCGGTGCGGGGCCTCGAAGAAGACCTGCATCCGCGCATCGGCGGACGCGGCCGCCAGCGCCTCGCGCCGCGCCGCGCCCCGCGCGGCGACGAAACCGTGGAAGACGAAGCCGCCGCCCGCATCGGCGGCAAGCTCGTCGCCGGCCGCGCTGACCGCCGCGAGAGCGCTGCTCGGCCCCGGCAGCGGAACGACGGGATGGCCCGCCGCGGCGGCGGCCGCGACCAGCCGTGCTCCGGGGTCGGAGACGGCAGGCGTTCCGGCGTCGCTGACCAGCGCCACCGACTCGCCGCGCGCGAGGCGATCGACGACGCCGGCTCCGGCCTCGCGCTCGTTGTGCGCGTGCAGCGCGATCAGCGGGCGCTCGAGCCCGAGGTGCCGCAGCAGCGTCGCGCTGACCCGGGTGTCCTCACAGGCCACCGCATCGACCCGCTCGAGCACGTGGATGGCGCGCAGCGACAGGTCGGCGAGGTTGCCGATCGGCGTCGCGACCACGTAGAGTGCACCGCGCGGGTAGTGTTGCCGGCCGGCCGCCTCGGCGGCGGCACGCCGCAGCAGGGAGGCGTCGATGGTCAAGGAAGGCGGCTCCGGGGGGCGCGGGACGGGCAGGCCATCCGGGCCCGCGCGGGCGGCCGGCGCGACGCGCTCGGCCGGCGAGGCGGCCGAGACCCTCGCGCTGGCGCTGCTGCAGCGAGCCGGCCTGCGGCTGGTCGAGCGCAATTATGGTGTCGCACGGGGCCCGCACGCCCGCGCGGGCGAGGTCGACCTGATCATGCGCGACCGCGACGGCACGCTGGTCTTCGTCGAGGTGCGCTCGCGCGCGACCGCCGCGCACGGCGGGGCGGCGGCCACCGTCGGCGCCGCCAAGCAGCGGCGCATCGTCTATGCGGCGCAGCACTACCTGCTGCGCTGGCCGTCACCACCGCCCTGCCGGTTCGACGTCGTCGCGGTCGACGCAGGCGAGGCGACCTGGATGCGCGCGGCCTTCGACGCCGCATGACGGCCGGCGCGCCCGACCCCCTCGCATATGATGCCGCCGATGATCGAACAGCGGATCCAGCAGCAGTTCTTCGACAGCGCGGACCTGCTGTACCAGGCGGCCGAGTCGCTGGCGCGGCCGATCGCCGAAGCCGCGACCGCGCTCGTCGGCGCGATCACCGGCGGCGCCAAGGTCATGGCCTGCGGCTGCGGCCCGGCGGCTTCGCTGGCACCGCACTTCGCCGGCGCGATGGTGGGCCGCTTCGAGCGCGAGCGCCCGCCGCTGGCGGCGATGGCCCTGTCCTCCGACGCGGCCCCGACGCCCCAGGGCGGCGGCGAGCGCGTGTTCGCACAGCAGGTGCAGGCGCTGGGCCAGCCCGGCGACGTGCTGCTGCTGCTCGAGGCCTCGGGCGACGACGCCGAGGTCGCGCTGGCCGCGGTGCGCGCCGCGCAGGACAAGGAGATGACGGTGGTGGCCGTCGTCGGACAGGGTGCGGCCGTCTGGCGCGAGACGCTCGTCGACACCGACGTGCTGGTGGCCGTGCCCGCCGAACGCAGCGCCCGCATCGTCGAGCTGCAGCTGCTGATCCTGCACTGCCTGTGCGACGCGGTCGACCTCCAACTGATGGGAGAACAGGACACATGACCAGACCCTTGCGAGCCGGGGTCGCGGCCGTGCTCGCCTCGGCACTGCTCGCAGCCGGATGCGCGACGCCCGTGATCGTCGGCGGCATGGCCGTCGGCGGCGCGCTGGTGGCGACCGACCGGCGCACGACGGGCGCCCAGGTCGAGGACCAGTCGATCGAGCTGAAGGCCGCGTCGGCGATCTCGGCGCTGCGCAACGGCGCGCACGTCAACGCGACCAGCTACAACCGCACCGTGCTGCTCACCGGCGAGGTGCCGAGCGAGGCCGAGCGCCAGCGCGTCGAGCAGACGGTGGCGCGCATCGACAACGTGCGCGCGGTGGTCAACGAGCTCGCGGTGATGGGCAACAGCTCGCTCGGCTCGCAGTCCAACGACGCCTACCTGAGCGGCCGCGTCAAGGCCGCCCTCGTCGACCAGACCGACCCGCTGGCCACCTCGGTGAAGGTGGTCACCGAGCGCGGGGTCGTGCACCTGATGGGCATCGTCACCGAGCGCGAGGCCGCGCGCGCCACCGAGGCGGCGCGGTCTGTCTCGGGCGTGCAGAAGGTGGTGCGCGTGTTCGAGATCGTGAGCGACGACGAACTGGCCCGCATCACGGGCCGCTCTTCGGCGCCGCGCTGAGCGCCGCGGCCGGCCGGCGCAGCCGGCGGATCAGGCTCGACGTGTCCCAGCGCCGGCCGCCCATCGCCTGCAGGTCGGCGTAGAACTGGTCGACCAGCGCCGTCACCGGCAGCGACGCGCCGTTGCGCCGCGCCTCGTCGAGCACGAGGCCCAGGTCCTTGCGCATCCAGTCGACCGCGAAGCCGAAGTCGAAGCGGTCCTCGATCATGGTCGGCCCGCGGTGGTCCATCTGCCAGCTCTGCGCCGCGCCCTTGCCGATGACGTCGAGCACGAGCTTCATGTCGAGGCCGGCGCGCTCGCCGAACGCGATGGCCTCGGCCAGCGCCTGCACCATGCCGGCGATCGCGGTCTGGTTGACCATCTTCGCGAGCTGCCCGCTGCCCGGGCCGCCGACGAGGGTGACGGCGCGTGCGAAGGCCATCGCGACCGGCTTCATCGCGTCGAACGGCGCAGGGTCGCCGCCGCACATCACGGTCAGCACGCCACCGACCGCACCGGCCTGGCCCCCGGAGACCGGCGCGTCGACGAAGTGCAGCCCGCGGTCCCGCGCCTGGGCGTGCAGCTCGCGCGCCACCTCGGCCGATGCCGTCGTGTGGTCGACGAGGATCGCGCCCGGCGCCATGCCGGCGAAGGCGCCGTCCGGGCCGGTCGTGACGGCGCGCAGGTCGTCGTCGTTGCCGACGCAGGCGAAGACGAACTCGGCGCCGGCGGCCGCCGCCGCGGGCGTGCCGGCCGCGCGGCCGCCGTACTCGGCCACCCACGCCGCGGCCCGGGTCGCCGTGCGATTGAAGACGGTGACTTGATGCCCGGCGCGCGCGAGGTGGCCGGCCATCGGGTGGCCCATCGTGCCGAGGCCCAGGAAGGCGACGCGGCGCGGCGGAATCGGGTCGTAGCTGCGGGTGCTCATGCCCGCGATGTTGCCACCGCCGCGGGCGCCGGTCCCGACGGCGTCACACCACGCGCAGGTGCTCGGTGCCGGCGGAGAGGTCCTTGTTGCGCGCGCGCTGGCTGTTGAGCTTGATCTGCAGCCGCAGATCGTTGACCGAGTCGGCGTTGCGCAGCGCGTCCTCGTAGGTGATGACGTTGTTCTCGTAGAGGTCGAACAGCGCCTGGTCGAAGGTCTGCATGCCGAGCTCGCGCGAGCGCTTCATCAGCTCCTTGATCTCGCCGACCTCGCCCTTGAAGATGAGGTCGCCGACCAGCGGCGTGTTGAGCAGGATCTCGACCGCCGCGGCGCGGCCGCGACCCTCCTGGCGCGGGATCAGGCGCTGCGAGACCATTCCCCTGAGGTTGAGCGACAGGTCCATCAGCAGCTGCTGGCGGCGCTCCTCGGGAAAGAAGTTGATGATGCGGTCGAGCGCCTGGTTCGAGCTGTTGGCGTGCAGCGTGGCCAGGCACAGGTGGCCGGTCTCGGCGAAGGCGACCGCGTGCTCCATCGTCTCGCGGTCGCGGATCTCGCCCATCAGGATCACGTCGGGCGCCTGCCGCAGCGTGTTCTTCAGCGCCATCTCCCAGCCGTCGGTGTCGATGCCGACCTCGCGCTGGGTGACGATGCAGTTCTTGTGCGGGTGCACGAACTCGACCGGGTCCTCGATGGTGATGATGTGGCCGAAGCTGTGCTCGTTGCGGTGGTCGACGATCGCTGCCAGCGACGTGCTCTTGCCCGAGCCGGTCGCGCCGACGAAGACCACCAGCCCGCGCTTGGTCATCGCGATGTCCTTGAGCACCACAGGCAGCCCGAGCCCGTCGATCGTCGGCAGCTGCGCCGGGATCGTCCGCATCACGAGGCCGACGTGCCCCATCTGCACGAACGCGTTGACGCGGAAGCGCCCGATCCCAGCCGGCGCGATCGCGAAGTTGCACTCCTTCGTGCGCTCGAACTCGGCCGCCTGCTTGTCGTTCATCACCGCGCGCGCCAGCTGCAGCGTGTGCTGCCCGGTCAGCGGCTGCGGACTCACCTTCGTGACCTTGCCGTCGATCTTGATCGCCGGCGGGAAGTCGGCCGTGAGGAAGAGGTCCGAGCCGTTGCGGCTGATCATCAGCCGCAGCAGGTCGTTGACGAATTTCGACGCCTGGTCTCGCTCCATCGTGGCTCCCCGGGGGTGTCTGTCTCAGCCGTCGCCCAGCAATGCGGCCAGCCGCGTGCTCGCGTGGCGCAGCCGCAGCGACAGGCGCCGCGCGAGCCCCGCGAGCAGCAGCAGCGCCAGGCGCGGCTCGTCGTTCATCAGCCGCTGCAGCGCCGCGGCCTCGAGCACCGCGAGCGCGCAGGGCGTGCGCGTGACGCAGGTCGATACGCGCGGCCCGGCGTCGAGCACGGCCATCTCGCCGATCACGTCGCCGGGGCGGGCCTCGCCGAGGTGCGCCGGGTCGGCCGCCGCCGCGCGGTCGATGCCGACGCTGCCGTCGAGCACGACGAGCAGGAAGTCGCCGGGCTCGTCCTGGACGATGAGCGCGCGGCCCGCATCGACATGCACGAAGTCGAGGTGGTCGGCGAGCCGGGTGAGCGCGGCCGCATCGACCGCCGGGGCAAGCCGGCCACCGGACCACAGCGCGACCAGCCGCGCCACGCCGTCGGCAGGCGGCATCGGGCGGGCACCGACGGCGCGCGCCCGATGGGCCCACGTCATCGGCGCGACGGCGGCGGGCATGGCGCCGACGACGGGCGCGGATCGGTCCATGGGCGTCAGCCGGGGAAGTTCTCGGGGATCTTGGCCTTCGAGCGCGCCTCCGCCGGCGAGATGACGTTGCGGCGCACGAGGTCCGAGAGGTTCTGGTCCAGCGTCTGCATGCCCAGGCTCTGCCCGGTCTGGATCGCCGAATACATCTGCGCGATCTTGTTCTCGCGGATCAGGTTCTTGATCGCCGACGTGGCGATCATGATCTCGTGCGCCGCGACGCGCCCCGAGCCGTCCTTGAGCTTGCACAGCGTCTGCGAGATCACCGCGACCAGCGACTCCGACAGCATCGCGCGCACCATCTCCTTCTCGGCGGCCGGGAACACGTCGACGACGCGGTCGATGGTCTTCGCGGCGCTCGAGGTGTGCAGCGTGCCGAAGACGAGGTGGCCGGTCTCGGCGGCGGTGAGCGCGAGGCGGATCGTCTCGAGGTCGCGCATCTCGCCGACCAGGATCGCGTCGGGGTCCTCGCGCAGCGCGCTGCGCAGCGCATTCGCGAAGCTGAGCGTGTGCGGCCCGACCTCGCGCTGGTTGACGAGGCACTTCTTGCTCTCGTGCACGAACTCGATCGGGTCTTCGACGGTGAGCACGTGGCCGTACTCGCTCTCGTTGAGGTGATTGATCATGCCGGCCAGCGTGGTGCTCTTGCCCGAGCCGGTCGGCCCGGTGACGAGCACCAGCCCGCGCGGCTTGAGCGCCAGGTCGGCGAAGACCTTCGGCGCGTTGAGCTGCTCGAGCGTCAGGATCTTGCTCGGGATGGTGCGGAACACCGCGCCGGCGCCGCGGTTCTGGTTGAACGCGTTGACGCGGAAGCGCGCCAGGCCCTGGATCTCGAACGAGAAGTCGCACTCGAGCGTGTCCTCGTAGTGCTTGCGCTGCGCGTCGTTCATGATGTCGTACACCATGTCGTGGACCATCTTGTGGTCCAGCGGCTCGACGTTGATGCGGCGCACGTCGCCGTGCACGCGGATCATCGGCGGCAGGCCGGCCGACAGGTGCAGGTCGGAGGCCTTGTTCTTGACCGAGAAGGCGAGCAGCTGGGTGATGTCCATGAACAAGGCGCGCAGGCGGCGCGTAAGCTCCGGGGGATTATGGGGACCATCGTCAGCCGGCTGCAAGAAGTGAAGGGGCGCATCGCCCGCGCGTGCGCCGAAGCCGGGCGGGACGTGCAGGGCGTCACGCTGCTGGCAGTCAGCAAGACCTTCGGCCCCGACGCGGTGCGCGCCGCACATGCCGC
>JALORQ010000197.1 GCA_025458805.1 Rubrivivax sp. | reverse complement strand
GCGCGCGCCCATCGTGAAGGCGTTGATGTTGCGCAGCACCTGCGGGATCGGCTTGGCGGCCACGAAGCCGAGCTTCTTGCTCTTGCTCATGTGGCCGGCGATCACGCCGTTGAGGTACTGGGCCTCGTCGATGTAGCCGAAGAAGCTGCCGGTGTTGGCCGGGTGCTTGCCCTGCGTCCACAGCCCGCCGCAGTGCGCGAAGCGCACGTTCGGGTTGCGTCCCGCGATGGCGAGCATGTGCGGGTCGAAGTAGCCGAACGAGGTCGGGAACAGCAGCGTCGCGCCGTCCTGCGAGATCATGCCCTGCATGCTCTTCTGCACGGCCTGCGTCTCGGGGACGTTCTCCTCCTCGACGACCTTGATGCCGGCGATCTTCTTCAGCTCGGCCGCGGCCTCGGCATGCGCCTGGTTGTAGCCGAAGTCGTCGCGCGGGCCGACGTAGATGATGCCCACGGTGATGGGCGCCTGCGCGAAGGCGCTCCGCAGCGCGCCGGGCAGAAGCAGCGAGGCGCTGCCGATCGCTCCAGCGGCCAGCAGGCGGCGGCGCGGCAGGGCGACGGCGAACGTGTCACGGTCATCCGGATTCATCGGGGTTCCTTTCTGGTGCGGGTCGGAGCGGGGTGCAGGCCGCGCGGCCCCGGCCGCCCTCGGCGATGCGCGGTGACGGTGCGGCGCGCGTCGGAACGGCATGGGTCTGGTGCGCGACGTGGTATACAAGCCGGCGCTTGCAGGGAGCGTGCCAGACGGCGGCAAGAAGGGGACGCGTCGCCGGCGGCCGGCCCCGACGGCCGGCCCGACGCTCCCGCGCGGGCGGGAGGCGCGTGCCGATGCGCGGTCACCAGCGTCACGGCAGGTCAGTCCGCCATCAGCGACACATGGGCGGCGACGATGCGCCAGCCGAGGCCGGGCAGGCGCACCCAGGTCTGGCTCTGGCGTCCGATGCGCGGCTCGCCGTCGCGGCGGAACTCGGTGTTCGCCACGCCGAAGTCGCGGCCGAAGGTCGTGATCACCGTGTGCTGCAGCGTGCGTGCGAGGCCCTGCGCCGGGCGCGCGGCGCGGAAGGCGCGGATCGCCTCGATGCCGTGCAGGTTTTCGCGCACGCCGTAGCGCAGCGCCAGTGCGGTCGGCCAGAAGAACGCGTCGAGCTCGTCGATGCGGTTGTGAACCAGCGCGTCCTCGTAGCGCGCGAAGAGCGCCGACAGCTCGGCGTGCACATCGGGCAGGTCGATGTCCATGGTCATCCGCGTTCCGCCGACAGCGGTGCAATCGGCGCCGCGGCGACGCCGGCGGCCTCGAGTACCGCCGCGACGCGCAGACAAAGGTCCTCGCGCCAGGGCGCGGCGATGACCTGCACACCGATCGGCAGGTGCGGCGCGGTCGCGTCCAGGCCCCACAGCGGCACCGCGACGACGGGCAGCCCGATGCACGACACCGGCTGCGTGAGCAGCCCCAGGCTCGGGCGCGCCGGCAGGCGCTGACCGTCGACCTCGATCCACTCGGTGCCGATCGCCGGCGCGACACAGGGTGTCGCGGGCGCCAGCACGACGTCGACGTCGCGGAAGCTGGCGGCCACCTGGCGCGCGAACCAGTGCCGCACGCGCTGCGCCTGCTGCACCCAGGCCGCGGGCAGCAATGCCCCGGCGAGGAAGCGATCGCGCGTCAGCGGGTCGAAATCGGCCGCGCGGCGGCGCAGGTCGGGCAGGTGCAGCGCTGCGCCCTCGGCGTTGGTGATGATGAATGCGGCGGCGCGCGCCCGGTCCACCTCCGGCCAGGTCACCTCGCGTGCCGCCCCGAGCACGGCCGCCACGCGGTCGACGGCGGCGAGCGCCGGCGGCTGCGCCATGCGGCGAAACCAGCCTCCGAGCACCGCGATGCGCAGGCCGTCGATTCCGCGGCCGAGCGCGGGCGAGGCCGGCTCCACCGGCCGCCGCGCCTGCGCCGGATCGTCCGGGTCGGGGCCCTGCATGGCGTCGTAGGCGGCGGCGAGGTCGCCCACGCAGCGGGCGAACGGACCCAGGTGGTCGAGGCTGGCGACGAACGGGTAGCTGCCGCTGCGCGGCAGCCGGCCGAAGGTCGGCTTGAGTCCGAACACCCCGCACAGCGACGACGGCACCCGAATCGAGCCGTTGGTGTCCGAGCCCAGGGCCAGCGGCACCTCGCCGGCCGCGACCGCAGCGGCCGACCCGCCCGACGAGCCGCCGCTGATGCGCGCGAGGTCGTGCGGATTGCGTGTCGGGCCGTGGTGCGAGTTCTCGGTCGTGAAGCCGTAGGCGTACTCGTCCATCGACTGCGCGCCGACGCAGATTGCCCCCGCGGCCTCGAGGCGCCGCACCAGCACCGAATCGCGCCGCGCGGGCGGCGCATCGCGCTCGATCCGCGAGCCGGCCAGCGTCGGCAGACCCTCGAGGTCGAACAGGTTCTTGACGCCGAACGGCACGCCGCGCAGCGGCAGCGCCGCGTCGCTCGCATCGACCGCCGCGGCGCGCGTCAGCGCTCGCTCGGCGAGCACGTCGGTGAAGGCGTTGACGCGCGGCTCGACGGCCTCGATGCGGGCCAGCGCCTGGCGCACCGCGTCGACCGCGGTCGGTGCGCTCACCGGTCGTCTCCCGGCATCGCCGGAGGGGGCACCGGCACGAAGACATTGGCCGGCTCGTCGGCCGGGCCGAGCTCGAAGTCCATCACGCGGGGCGCGATCGACGCGACCAGCGCCAGGTAGTGGCGGACGCCGGGCCGGTGGGCGGGGTCGATCGGCAGGTCGAGCAACGCCGACTGCACGTCGATCCAGGCATCGAGGTCGCGGCTCATCGCACGGTCACCGGAGCGGAGTGGGGCATGGGGTGCATCGTGGGCGGTCCGTGCGGTCAGCGGCAGGCCAGCCAGGCGCGCCAGCCGCCGTGCTCGGTGATGTCGCGCGCGCCGGCCAGCGCCGACGACTCGCAGAGAAAGCCGTGGACGCGGCTGCCGTCGTCGAGTTCGATCGAGCCGATGCCGAGCGGGGGCGGGATCAGCGCGACGAACGAGCCGACCTCGGACGCCGGCAGGCGCCAGATCTCGACCTCGATCGGTGCGCCGCCTTCGGCCGCGCGCACCAGCCCGGGCTTGGGTGGCTGCGCGCCGGGCAGCTCGTAGAGCCGGTAGGCGGCCGACGTGCGGGCGGTCGCCTCGAGCGTCGCGCCGCGCTCGACGAGCTGGCCGTTCAGCGGGAGTCCGCTCAGGTGCGCGCCGACGACCGCGATGCGCAGCACCGGGGCGCTGGCCGGCACTCGGGCGGCGGCCGGCGGCAGCGGCGTCCATGCGCGGCCCGTGGCGCCGAGCGGCAGCGCCGAGCGCTGCTGCCAGGCGCGGCCCCAGCGTGCCAGCGCGGCGTCGCTTCCGCCGCGGCCGATCAGCGTGACGCCGAAGGGCAGCCCCGCCTCGGTGAACCCCGACGGCAACGCGAGCGCGGCCCAGCCGAGCAGGTTGACGAAGTTGGTGTACGCGCCGAGGGCCGCGTTGGCGCCCACCGGATCGGCCGCCACCTCGGCGAAGGTGGGGTGCCGGGGCGCGGTGGGCACCAGCAGCGCGTCCGCGGCCTGCCAGATTCGCTGCGCCAGGACCCGCCCGTGCTGCAGCGCGTACTGCGCGGCAAAGGTCTCGGCCGCGTCGTAGCGGGTGCCGCGCGCGATGATCGCCGCCACGATCGGGTCCATCGCCTTCGGGTCGCGTTCGAGCACTTCGCGCGCGGCATGCAGGCGCTCGGCCACCCAGGGCCCCTCGTAGAGCAGCCGAGCGATCTCGTGCAGCGGCTCGAAGTCGATCTCGACGATGCGGGCGCCGAGCGACCGGGCGCGTTCCAACGCCTCCGACCAAGCCGCGTCGTAGCCGGCGTCGAGCCGGGCGAAGCAGGCGTAGTGGTCCTCGTCGTCGGGGCCCTCGATCGCGGCCAGCACCGCGGCCGCGTCGTCGACGGTCAGCGCGAAGACCGAGACGCAGTCCAGGCTGCGGCAGGCCGGCACCACGCCGGTGGTCGGCACGCGGCCCGGCGTGGGCTTGAGCCCCACCACGTTGTTGAAGCCGGCCGGCACCCGACCCGATCCGGCCGTGTCGGTGCCGAGCGCGAAGGCCACGTCGCCGCGCGCCGTGGCCACCGCGGAGCCCGAGCTCGAGCCGCCGCTGACGTGCGCCGCGTCGAACGTGCACGCGGGCGCGCCGAAGGGCGAGCGCGTGCCGACCAGACCCGTCGCGAACTGGTCGAGGTTGGTCTTGCCGAGCAGCACCGCACCGGCGTCGAGCAGCCGGCGCACCACCGTGGCGTCCTTCGCGGGCGTGTAGGCGAATGCGGGGCAGGCCGCGGTCGTCGGCCAGCCGGCGACGTCGATGTTGTCCTTGACGGCGAAGGGCACGCCGAACAGCGGGCGCTGCTCGAGGAGCCGCGTGCGGTCGCCGGCCGCGGCGGCCTCGGCGGCCAGCGCGTCGAGCCGGGCGGCCAGCGCGCGCGGCTCGGGCGCCAGGATCCACGCGGCCGCCGGTGTCGTCGCCCGCACGCGAGCGACGTGGCCACCGAGCAGGCCGTGCACCGAAGCGCCGCCACGCCAGGCATCGATCCACTCGGCGACGGTGAGCGGCAGGACAGAGTCGGGCATCGGTTTGGTGCACGCGCTGGTATACAAGCAGGTGCATGCATGCGCCATGCCAGCAGCCGTCGTGGGCCCCGCTCGCGCCCCCTGTCCGATGTGCCCGATCTGCCCGGTCGGCCGCCGGCGACCGGACGCCCGTGCCGCGGCTCGTCAGCCGTGCCGGATGGCCACCGTCTTCAGCACCGAGAAGCCGCGCAGCGCCTCGAAGCCCTTCTCGCGCCCGTGGCCCGAGAGCTTGACGCCCCCGAACGGCAGCTCGATGCCGCCGCCGGCGCCGTAGTGGTTGACGAAGACCTGCCCGCACTGCAGCCGCCGCGCCATGCGCAGCGCGCGGCCCACGTCGCGCGTCCAGACGCCGGCGACGAGGCCGTAATCGGTGCCGTCGGCGATGGCGAGCGCCTCGTCCTCGCCGTCGAACGGGATCACCGCCTGCACCGGGCCGAAGATCTCCTCCCGCGCCACCCGGTGCGACGGCGGCACCTCGTCGAGCAGCGTCGGCGCGACGTAGTGGCCGCCGGCCGGGGCGTCGGCGACGACCGTGCCGCGGGCGGCGACCCGCAGCCCGTCGGCGTTGGCCAGGGCCAGGTAGCCCTCGACGACCTCGCGCTGCCGCGCCGAGACCAGCGGCCCGAGGTCGAGGTCGGCGAGCGCGGCGCCGACGCGCAGCGCGCGGTAGCGCGCCGCCATGCGCCCGACGACTTCGGCGTGCACCCGGCGCTCGACGAGGATGCGGCTGGCTGCCGAGCAGGTCTGGCCGGCGTTCTGGATGCCGGCCTGCACGAGGAACGGCAGCGCCGCGTCGAGGTCGGCGTCGGCGAAGACGATCTGCGGGCTCTTGCCGCCGAGTTCCAGCGTCACCGGCACCGCGTGCCGCGCCGCCGCCGCCTGCACCAGGCGGCCCGTCGCCACCGAGCCGGTGAACGAGACGTGCCGCACGCCGGCGTGCGAGGCCAGTGCGGCGCCGGCCTCCTCGCCGAGGCCGGGCACGACGTTGAGCACCCCGGCGGGCAGCCCGGCCTCGTGGGCCAGGCGCGCGAAGGCGAGCGCGGTCAGGCAGGCCTCCTCCGCCGGCTTGAGCACGCAGGCATTGCCCATCGCGAGCGCCGCGCCGACCGAGCGGCCGATGATCTGCATCGGGTAGTTCCACGGCACGATGTGCGCGGTGACCCCGTGCGGCTCGCGCAGCGTGAGCGCGGTGAAGCCCTCGGCGTACGGCAGCGTCTCGCCCGTCACCTTGTCGGCGGCGCCGCCGTAGAACTCGAGGTAGCGCGCCAGCGCCAGCGCGTCGGCGCGGGCCTGGGCGAGCGGCTTGCCGACATCCAGCGCCTCGAGGCGCGCCAGTTCGTCGACGGCGGTCCGCACGCGCGCCGCCAGCGCCGACAGCAGCCGCCCGCGTTCGACGGCCGCGCGCCGTCCCCAGCCGCCGCCGAGGGCCGCCTGCGCGGCCGCGACCGCATCGTCGACGTCGCCGGCGCCGCCGCGCGCGATCTCGGTCAGCGCCAGCCCGGTCGACGGGTCGGTCAGGGTCAGCGTGCGGCCGTCCGCCGCCGGCCTCCAGCGGCCGCCGATCAGCACGCCGCGCGTGTCGAAGGGGATCGTCGTGTCCATCGCAGGCCTCCCGCGCGGTGCCGGTCGCGCCCCGGTCGGCCCCGCCGCCCGGACGATGCCGGGGCTTCGGGCATCATAGGTCGCGATGGCCGGGTACCTGCTGCGGCGGCTCGCCGCCTTCGCGCTCACGCTGCTCGCCGCGTCGGTCGGCGTGTTCGCGGTGCTCGAACTGCTGCCGGGCAATGCCGCGCAGGTGATCCTCGGAGAGAGCGCGACGCCCGAGTCGCTGGCCGCGCTCGAGTCGCGGCTGGGGCTCGACCGGCCGCCGCTCGAGCGCTACCTCGACTGGGTCGGCGGCCTGATGCGCGGCGAGACGGCACGCAGCATCGCCTACGACACGCCGACCGCCGAGCTGATCGCCGAGCGGCTCGCGGTCACCCTGCCGCTGGCGCTGCTGGCGATGGCGCTGACCGTGGTCGTCGCGCTGGCCGCGGGCGTCTTCGCCGCGTCGCGTCACGGGCGGGCGGGCGACGTCGGCGTGATGGCGGCGAGCCAGCTCGGCATCGCGATCCCCAACTTCTGGTTCGCGATCCTGCTCATCCTGGTCTTCGCGGTGCACCTGCAGTGGGTCGGCGCCGGCGGCTTCCCGGGCTGGAGCGCCGAAGACGGCGGCGGCCTGTGGCCCGGGCTGCAGGCGCTGCTGCTGCCGGCGGTGGCGCTGGCGGTGGTGCAGGCGGCGATCCTCGCGCGCGTCACCCGGTCGGCGGTGCTCGACGTGATGCGCGAGGACTTCGTGCGCACCGCGCGCGCGAAGGGACTCACGCGCGCGCAGGCGCTTCGCCGCCACGTGCTGCGCAACGCGATGATCCCGGTGCTCACGGTCGCCGGGCTGCAGTTCGCCAACCTGATCACCGGCACCATCGTCGTCGAGAACGTCTTCGTGCTGCCGGGCATCGGGCGCCTGGTGTTCCAGGCCATCGCCAACCGCGACCTCGTCGTCGTGCGCGACGTCGTCATGCTGCTCGCGGCGATGGTCGTCGTCGTCAACCTCGCGGTCGACGTGCTCTACGCGCTCGTCGATCCGCGGCTGCGGCGGGCCGACGCATGAGTACGGCGGCACGACCCGGCCCGGCCGCGGGCCCCGGCTTCGTGGCGCGCGCGCGCCGCAGCCCGAGCTTCGTCGCTGGCGCGCTGCTCAGCGCCTGGGTGCTGGCGGTGGCGGCGCTGTCGCTGGTCTGGACGCCGCACCCGCCGGGCGAGATCGTCGTCGCGAACAAGCTGCAGGCGCCTAGCGCCGCGCACTGGCTGGGCACCGACAGCCTCGGGCGCGACATCGTCTCGCAGCTGATGGCCGGGGCGCAGAACAGCATCGTCGTCGGCGTCGTCGCGGTCGGCATCGGGCTGCTGGCCGGTGTCGCGCTCGGCTGCCTGGCCGCGGCACGGCGCGGCTGGGTCGACGAGCTGGTGATGCGCGCCAGCGACTTCACGTTCGCCTTCCCGGCGCTCCTGTCGGCGATCATGCTCACGGCGATCTACGGTCCCGGTCTGCTGACCAGCATCGTCGCGATCGGCATCTTCAACATCCCGGTCTTCGCGCGCATCACGCGCGGCGCGGCGCGCGCCGTGTGGGCGCGCGAGTACGTGCTCGCCGCGCGCGCCGCCGGCAAGGGGCCGCTGCGCATCACCGTCGACCACGTGCTGCCCAACGTCTCGAGCCTGATCGTCGTGCAGGCGACGATCGCCTTCGCGACCGCGATCCTGGCCGAGGCGGCGCTGAGCTACCTCGGCCTCGGCACGCAGCCGCCGCAGCCGAGCTGGGGGCGCATGCTCAACGAGGCGCAGGCGCAGATGTTCCAGGCCCCGTGGCTGGCGGTGTGGCCCGGGCTGGCCATCATGGCCAGCGTGCTCGGCCTCAACCTGCTGGGCGACGGGTTGCGCGACCTGCTCGATCCGAAGCTGGCGCGGGCGCGCTGAAGACCGGGCGTCGCGCCTGCTCGCGGGCTCGTGCCCGGCCCGCCGCGCACCGGCTGGGCGTGCCGACGCCCGAAAGCCTCTCGCCGCCGACGGCGTCGCTGCCCTGCGCTATCGTCCCGCGGTGTCCCTGCTCGAAGTCACCGACCTGCGCGTCACGCTGCCCACCGCGCGCGGCCCGGCGGAGGCGCTGCGCGGGGTGTCGCTGTCCATCGGGAGCGGCCAGACGCTGGGGCTGATCGGCGAGTCGGGCTGCGGCAAGTCGCTCACGGCGCTCGCGCTGATGGGCCTGCTGCCCGAGGGCGCGCAGGTGCGGGGATCGATCCGCTTCGGCGGCCGCGAGCTGGTCGGACTCGACGAACGCGACTGGTGCCGGCTGCGCGGCGACCGCATCGGCATGGTGTTCCAGGAGCCGATGACGGCGCTCAACCCGCTGCACACCGTGGGCCGGCAGATCGCCGAGCCGCTGCGCCTGCACCGCGGGCTGTCGGCGCGAGAGGCGCGCGCCGAGGCGCTGCGCCTGCTCGACCGCGTCCGGCTGCCCGATGCCGCGCGCCGGCTCGACGCCTGGCCGCACCAGCTCTCGGGCGGGCAGCGCCAGCGCGTGGTGATCGCGATCGCGCTCGCCTGCGGGCCCGACCTGCTGATCGCCGACGAGCCGACGACCGCG
>JALORQ010000196.1 GCA_025458805.1 Rubrivivax sp. | reverse complement strand
GGCTTGACGAGGAAGTCTTCGCGGGCCAGGCCGACCGGGTTGTCGGTGCGCGCCTCGAAGGCGTTGGCCGACACCACCGCCAGCGGCATCGCGTGCCCGGCCTCGCGCAGGCGACGGATCGTCTCCCAGCCGTCGATGCCGGCCATCGCCAGGTCGACGAACACCGCGTCGTAGCGCACCACGGCCGGCGTCGCCAGCATCGACAGCGCCTCCTCGCCCGAGGCCGCGGTCGCGACGTCGAAGCCCAGCGGCTGCAGCGCGTCGGCGACGAAGCGACGGTCGGCCTCCTCGTTGTCGACGATCAGCAGCCGGCGCGGCGGGCCGTCGATCGCCAGGCGCAGTGCCGGCGCCGCGGCCGGCGCGACGCCGTGCACCGCGGGCAGGAACAGCCGCACCGTGAACGTCGTGCCGCGTCCGGGCGCGCTCGCGACCTGCAGCTCGCCGCCCATCAGGTCGACGAGCATGCGCGCGATCGTCAGCCCGAGGCCGGTGCTGCCCCCCGACATGCCGCGCGCGGCGGCCCCGCGCTCGAAGGGCTCGAAGACGCGCGCGAGCTCGGCGGCGTCCATGCCCGGGCCGCTGTCGGCGATCTCGAAGCGCGCCGTGTCGCGGCGCCAGCACGCGCGCAACGCGACGCCGCCCTGCGCCGTGAACTTGACCGCGTTGCCGAGCAGGTTGATGAGGATCTGGCGCAGCCGCTTCTCGTCCGCGCGCACGACCGCGGGCAGGTCGCCGTCGACCTCGAACGCGAAGCCGATGCCCTTGCCGCGCGCCTGCAGCTCGAACAGGCGCGCGATCTCGGACAGCCCTTCGGCCAGGCGCATCGGCCGCTGATCGAGCTCGAGCCGGCCCGATTCGATGCGGGCGATGTCGAGCGTGCCCTCGATCAGCGACAGCAGGTGGTCGCCGCCGCGGCGGATCACGCTCACCGCCTGGCGCCGGTGCGCCGGCATCGCCTCGTCCTCCTCGAGCAGCTGGGCGTAGCCGAGGATGCTGTTGAGCGGGGTGCGCAGCTCGTGGCTGATGGTCGTGATATAGCGGCTCTTGGCCTGGTTGGCGCGCTCGGCGTCGCGCTTGGCCTGCTGCAGCGCGGCGTCGGTGGCGGCATGGGACTCGATCTCGCGCTGCAGCGCCTCGGTCTGGCGGTTGGACTCCTCCTGCGCCACGACGCGGCTGCGGTGCGCGAGCACGAGCCACCACGCGACGATGCCGGCCGCGATCCACAGCAGCAGGAAGCCACCGACGAAGCCCTGCCAGAGCATCGTCGCCAGCTGAGGCGCCTGCTCGGCGAGCGCGCGCACCGCGAGCCGGTGGCCGACGGCCGCGAGCAGCGCCAGCGCCGGCGTCACCAGCGCCATCATCAGCAGGTAGTCGGCCAGCCCCGCCTCGAGCTGCGGCGCCATGCGCGACGGCAGCAGCCGCCGCAGCAGCGCAAGCCACTGTGCCGACAGCCGCGCGTCGGGCTTGCAGAGATCGTTGCAGCGCGCGTCGAGCGTGCAGCACAGCGAGCAGATCGGCGCCTGATAGGCCGGGCACGCGGCCATGTCCTCGGCCTCGTAGTCGCGCTCGCAGATCGTGCAGCGGCCCAGCCGCCGGTAGCGGCCCTCGTCGGCGCCGACGACGCCGGCCGTCGGGGGTGGCGACGAGGGCACCGGCACGATCGGCACCGTGCGCCGCGCCAGGTAGTAGCGGCCGCGCGTGGCCCAGGCGATGAGCGGCGCCGCGACGAACGCGGTGACCATCGCGATGGTCGCCGAGAAGGCCTCGGCCAGCGGCCCGAAGGCGCCGAGGTGGGCGACGATGGCCAGCACCGACGCGATGCCCATCGCGCCCACGCCGACCGGGTTGACGTCGTACAGGTAGGCGCGGCGGAACTCGATGCCCGGAGGCGACAGACCGAGCGGCTTGTTGACGACGAGGTCGGCGACGACCGCCATCATCCACGCGATCGCGACGTTGGCATACAGCCCGAGCACCTCCTCGAGCGCCTGGAAGACGCTCATCTCCATCAGCACGAGCGCGATCGCGGTGTTGAACACCATCCACACCACGCGCCCCGGGTGCGAGTGCGTCAGGCGCGAGAAGAAGTTGCTCCACGCCAGCGACCCGGCGTACGCATTGGTGACGTTGATCTTGAGCTGCGAGACGATGACGAAGATCGCCGTCGCCGCCACCGCCCAGCCGTAATGCGAGAAGACCAGCTCGTAGGCGGCGAGGTACATCTGGTTGGGATCGACCGCGCGCTCCACCGGCACCGCGTGCTGGATCGCCAGCAGCGCCAGCAGCGCGCCGCCCAGCATCTTGAGCACGCCCGGGATCACCCACCCCGGTCCGCCGACGAAGACCGCCGCGCGCCAGCGGCCGCCGCGGCCGGGCCGCTGCTCGGGCATGAAGCGCAGGTAGTCGACCTGCTCGCCCATCTGCGTGATGAGCGCGATGCCGACCGTGGTCGCGGCGCCGAAGGCGAGCAGGTCGAAGCCGCGCTGCGTGCCGTCCTCGCCGGCGTAGGCCGCGAGCTGCGACGGCAGCTCCGGGTGCTTCCAGAAGACGTAGACGTAGGGCACGACCAGCATCACCAGCCACAGCGGCTGCGTCCACACCTGCAGCCGCGCGATCGCGGTGACGCCGTGCGCGACGATCGGGATGACGACCAGCGCGCAGATCAGGTAGCCCCACGCGGGCGGGATGTCGAACGCCAGCTCGAGCGCGTAGGCCATCACGGCGGCCTCGAGGGCGAAGAAGATGAAGGTGAAGCTGGCGTAGATCAGCGAGGTGATGGTCGAACCGATGTAGCCGAAGCCGGCGCCGCGCGTCAGCAGGTCCATGTCGACGCCGTGGCGCGCGGCGTAGACGCTGACCGGCCAGCCCGCGAGCAGGATCACGAGCCCGGTGGCCAGGATCGCGAGCGCGGCGTTGACGAAGCCGTGCTGCACCAGCAGCGTGGCGCCCAGCGCCTCGAGGATCAGGAAGGCACCCGCGCCGCCGAGCGCCGTGATCGCCACCCGCCACTCGCCCTGGCGGCGGAACGAGCGCGGCGTGAAGCGCAGCGCGTAGTCCTCGACCGTCTCGCGCGCGACCCAGCTGTTGTAGTCGCGCCGCACCTTGACGACGCGCTGCGGCGCGGCGGCGGGCGGCGGGGCGGTCTCGGCATGCACGACACACATGGGCATCAAGATCCGCGCCAGCGCGTCGCGGCAGAGGCCGATGCGCTTACCATCGCCGGCACGGGCCGTGCAGCGTGCCCGACACGAGACCGTGCATGGACCTCACGCCCCGAGAAAAAGACAAGCTGCTCGTCTTCACTGCCGCGCTGCTGGCCGAGCGCCGCAAGGCGCGCGGCCTCAAGCTCAATCACCCCGAGGCGGTGGCGCTGATCACGGCCGCGATCCTCGAGGGCGCGCGCGACGGGAAGAGCGTCGCCGCGCTGATGAGCGACGGCAAGACCGTGCTCACGCGCGGCGACGTGATGGAGGGCGTGCCCGAGATGATCCCCGAGATCCAGGTCGAGGCCACCTTCCCCGACGGCACCAAACTGGTGACCGTGCACCAGCCCATTGCCTGAAACGACACGCGAGGCACCATGAAGAGGATGATCGCCACGCTCGGCCTGGCCGCCGCGGCCGCCGCCCCTGCGTTCGCCCACGAGGGGCACGGGATGCCCGGCCACAGCCACTGGCACGCCACCGATGTCGCGCTGTGGATCGTCGCCGCGCTGGCCGTCGCGGCCGCGGCCTGGTGGATCCGCCGCAAGTGAAGGGGCCGCGATGATTCCCGGCGAACTGCTGGTCGACGACGGCGAGCACGAGCTGCTGCCCGGCCGCCCGACGATCACGATGGTGGTCGAGAACACCGGCGACCGCCCGATCCAGGTCGGCTCGCACTACCACTTCGCCGAGACGAACGCGGCGCTGCGCTTCGACCGCGCCGCCGCGCACGGCATGCGGCTGGCGATCCCGAGCGGCACCGCGGTGCGCTTCGAGCCCGGGCAGCAGCGCACGGTGGAGCTCGTCGCCTATGCCGGCGACCGCCAGGTCTGGGGCTTCCGCGGCCTCGTCAACGGGAGCCTGCAGCCATGACGCGCATCGGGCGACGCGCCTATGCCGAGCAGTTCGGGCCGACGGTCGGCGACCGTGTCCGGCTGGCCGACACCGAGCTCGTCGTCGAGGTCGAGGCCGACCACACGCTGCGTGCCGGCGGCTACGGCGAGGAGGTCAAGTTCGGCGGCGGCAAGACCATCCGCGACGGCATGGGCCAGAGCCAGCGCCCCAACGGCCCCGGCCACGGCGAGGCCTGCGACTGCGTGATCACGAATGCGCTGATCGTCGACCATTGGGGCATCGTCAAGGCCGACATCGGCATCAAGGGCAGCCGCATCGCGGCCATCGGCAAGGCCGGCAACCCCGACGTGCAGCCGGGGGTCGACATCGTGATCGGCCCGGGCACCGAGATCGTCGCCGGCGAGGGGATGATCGTCACCGCCGGCGGCATCGACACGCACATCCACTTCATCTGCCCGCAGCAGATCGAAGAGGCGCTGATGTCGGGCATCACGACGATGATCGGCGGCGGCACCGGCCCGGCCACCGGCACGTTCGCGACCACCTGCACGCCGGGGCCCGAGAACATCCACCGCATGCTGATGGCGGCCGACGCCTTCCCGATGAACCTGGGCTTCCTCGGCAAGGGCAACGCGAGCCGGCCCGAGGGCCTGAGCCAGCAGATCGCCGCCGGCGCCGTCGGCCTGAAGCTGCACGAGGACTGGGGCACGACGCCGGCGGCGATCGACAACTGCCTCGACGTCGCCGAGGCCACCGACACGCAGGTCGCGATCCACACCGACACGCTCAACGAGAGCGGGTTCGTCGAGGACACGATCGCCGCCTTCCGCGGGCGCACGATCCACAGCTTCCACACCGAGGGCGCCGGCGGCGG
>JALORQ010000061.1 GCA_025458805.1 Rubrivivax sp. | reverse complement strand
GTCACCGCCGCGGGGCGCGCGCGCCAGCGAATAAGGGCGCGCGAAGCCGCCCGGCGTGTGCACGGTCAGGTGCGCGCCGGGCGTGTACGGCGGCAGGGGCAGCCCGCGCGGGTGCGCGAGCTCGAAAGCGCGGACCTCGGGCGTCAACGGCACGATGCGCGCGACGCGGACGGTCAGGACGCGCGGGTTCATCGCGCCGCGCGCGCCATGCCGGGGTGCCAGCCTCGCGTCTTGCCGGGGTTCATCAGGCCCATCGGATCGGCGAGCCGCTTGAAGGCGATCTGCGAATCGTCGATCGCCTTCATGCCGCCGTCCTCGATCGTCACCACATGCGGGTCGAACACGGTGCAGCCGTCGGCCTCGATCTCGCGCATCAGCGCGTACTGGCGCTCGGCGCCGCGCCACTTCACGAGCAGGATCGCGAAGGTCGCGCTCTCGCCGTGCATGCGCGCGAACTCCTGGTGCTGCCAGACTTCGTCACCCCAGCGCGCCATCTGGCGCTCGACGATCGCCGGGTCGAAGGGCTGCGGGTAGGCCACCTGCAGATAGGTCCAGGAGCGGTCGGCCCTCAGCACCTGCAGCGTGGTGTGGTTGTACGCGCATTCGTGGGCCGGCGGCAGGGCGGCGCCCTCGAGCGCGGCCTCGTCCATCGCCAGCGCGACCTCGCCGCCGTGCGCCGCGACGACGCCGCGAAAGTCGGCCAGCGAGCCGGGCGCGACCATCGCGAACAGCGCGTGGCGGTCGCCCGGGAAGTGGTCACGCAGCGGCCCGTAGTACGGCGCGAAGCGCCGGTCCACCGCGGACAGCAGGAAGCTGTGCAGCCCCGGCCGGCCGGCGGCGATCGCGGCGTCGAGCACCTGCCGGTAGTGCGGGAACAGCACCACCGCGTGCACCCAGTCGATGGCCGGCGAGAGCGCCAGTTCGACCTCGGCGATGAGTCCGTTGGTGCCGTAGGCATGGTGCACCTTCTGGATTTCGTCGCCCTGGAGCGTGATCACGCGCGGCTCGTCGTCGACGGTGACGACGCGGCAGGCGATGAGGTTGCCGCGGTCGCGCAGCACGCCGTGCGCGGTCGACCCGACGCCGCCGAAGCCCCCGGCGATGAAGCCGGCGATCGTGGCGACGCGCCAGGTGCTGGGCCACATGCGCAGCATCTGCCTGGTCTCGCGCGCGGCCATCTCCATGTCGTGCAGGCGCGCGCCGCCCTGCACGCGCATGCGGCCGGGCTGCAGGTCGAGCACGCGCATCATCTCGGTGGTGTCGACCACCAGCCCGCCGGCCAGCGGCACGCACTGGCCGTAGTTGCCGGTGCCCGCGCCGCGCACGGTGAGCGGCGCCCGATGCCGCGCCGCGACCGCCGCGACGCGCAGCAGGTCGTCCTCGGTGCTGGGTTTGACGACGAGGTCGGCGACGCAGTCGCGCAGCTGGCCCGCGAGGATCGGGCTGTACCAGTGGAAGTCCCTCGACAGCCGTCGGCGCGCCGGCTCGTCGGTGACCAGGTGCAGGCCCTGCAGGTCGCGCGCGACCGCGGACCAGTCGACGTCGGGGCGCAGCCCGTGGGCGGCCGGGCCAAGGGCCGGCGGCAACGGAAGGGCAAGGTTCTGCATCGCGCGTCGGGCCCGGCCGGACGTCAGCGGCGCAGCGCGTCGAGCTCGCGGAAGTCCGGCGGCTCGGCGGCCTCGGGCGGCAGCGGCTGTCCGACGCGCAGCACGACCCGGCCGCGGGTCGGGCGGGCCATCACCTCGGCGCTGCGGCGGCCGGGATGGATCACCAGGTCGGCCGGCGCGCCCGGGCGCAGCACGCCGTCCCACGCCAGGCCCAGACGCTCGGCCGGCGTGCGGGTGATCGTCGCCGCCCAGCGCTCGACCGGGTCGTCGAGCTGCACGGCGCAGGCCGCCAGCGCCAGCGTCTGCAGCGGGTCGAGGTCGCCGGCCGGAAAGAACGGGTCGCGATGGTTGTCGGACCCGAGCGCGACCGCGATGCCGCGCGCCGCGGCCTCGTGCACCGGCAGCAGGCCGCGCCGTCGCGGCGTCGCCCAGGGCGGTTCGGGCGTGCCGTCCTGCAGGTGGAGATTGGTGTAGGGCAGGGCGACGAGCGCGAGGCCGGCTGCCGCGGCCTCGTCGAGCGTCGCGTCGCGGGCGGCCTCGTCCATCGCCGAGAGCAGGCAGGCGTGGCCGCAGACCGTGCGCGCGCCCCAGCCGCGCTCGCGCGCCAGCCGCGCGACCACCGGCAGGTTGGCCACCGGCGGCGCCAGGTGCTCGTCGACGTGGAAGTCGAGCGGCAGGTCGAAGCGCGCGGCGAGGTCGAAGGCGCGCGGGATCAGCGCCGCGACATGCGGCGACGGGTAGACGAAGACGCCGAGCACGCCGCGCGCATCGGCCATGGTGCGGCCCAGGCGCTCGGCGGCCGCGTCGTCGGCCAGCACGTCGATGGTGGCCAGCGACGCCGGCACGATCTCGACGCGGCCGCGCCACGCGTCGCGCAGGTCGAGCATCGTGTCGAGCGCGAGCGGGTGGCCGCGCGGGCCGGTCGCCGCCCAGTCGAAGTAGCCGAGCAGCGCGCGCGTGCCGTGCGCCTGCGCGGTGCGCAGAGCGAAGCCCATGCGGATGCGCAGTTCGTCGGCCGTCCAGCGCGCATAGTCGTCGCGCACCGCGTCTATGGCACGGAACAGGTTGCGCTCGGGCTTCAGCCCGGCGGCCAGCAGGTCGCCCTTGTCCAGGTGGGTGTGCGGGTCGACGAAGGCGCTGAAGACCGTCCCGCCTTCGAGGTCGACGACCGGCACGTCGCCCGGCGGCACCGTCTCCTCGACGGCGGCGATGCGCCCGCCGTCGAGAAGCAGGGCGCAGCGCACGGCCGCCGCCACGGACGCCTGCCCGAGCAAGGCCGCCGGCACCCGGGCGCCGGCCATCCAGACCCGCGGCGGCAGCGGTGCGTCGGACAGCCGCACGGCGTCGCCGCTCAGGACCACGAGGGGGCGTTGCCGAGCCGCGCGAGGTCGTAGCCGTCGACCTCGCGCAGCAGCTCGACGAAGCGGTCGGAGACGAAGTCGAGCACCTGGCGGCCCTTCTCGGCGCTGGCGCGCGAGGCGTCGCCGCAGGCGCCGGCCGGGTTGAGGTCCTGCGTCTGCCAGCCGACCTTGCCGCGCGGCGTGATCGACAGGTAGCGGTACTCGCGCTCCAGCGCCTCGGTGAGCGACTCGAAGCGCTGCATGCGGTCGGCGCGCACGTGGTCGGGCGTCAGCGCCATCATCAGCGAGGTCTCGAGGTCGCCGGCGTGGATGCCGTGCGCCATCTCGTGGTCGTCGAACATCCCGGGCGGCAGCCCGAGCGTGTACCAGTTGCTGGCGACGACGAGGATGCCGTGCTTCTCGCGCAGGTCGCGCGTGACGATGTCCATCACCGACATCTGCCCGCCGTGGCTGTTGAAGATGACGAGCTTCTTCACCCCGGCGCGCGCGACGCTGGCGCCCAGATCCATCCAGAGCGCGATCAGCGTCGTCGCCGACAGCGTCAGCGTGCCGGGGTAGCGGGCGTGCTCGTTGCTCTTGCCAAAGGGCACCGTCGGCAGGAACACCACCGGCAGCGCGGCGGGCAGCTTGGGCACGGTGGCGCGCACCACGCCGTCGACGATGGCGGTGTCGGTGCTGATCGGCAGGTGCGGACCGTGCTGCTCGGTGGCGGCCACCGGCAGCACCGCGATCAGCCGCTCGCGGTCCAGGCGCGCCAGGTGCTCGCTGGTGAGGTCGGACCAGAATCGGCTGGGCAGGGCGGTCATCGGCGGGTCGCGTGGAGGAGTGCGTTCCAGTCTACGGCAGCCGTCGCGCCAGCGCCCCCGACGACACCAGGATGCCGCCGACGATGAGCGCGAAGGCCACGCCGTGGAACGGCTGCGGCGACTCGCCGAGCAGCAGCGCCGACAGCAGCGCCGCGAACAGCGGCGTCAGGTTGTTGAAGAACGCGGCCAGCGCCGGCCCGCCCTCGGCCACCCCCAGGCCCCAGCAGCGGTAGGCGACGATCGAGGCGCCGAGCGAGACGTACGCCAGCGCCGCGGCGACCCCCCAGCTCCAGCGGATCGGGTGCGTGCCCAGCGCCTGCTCGCCCGCCGTGAACAGGGCCGCCGCAGCGACGCCGAACAGCGTCTGCACGAGCAGGAAGCCGGCCCAGTCCCAGTCGGGCCGCTCGCTGCCGCGCATGTGTGCCGGCGGCCGCGCGAGCAGCCAGCTGTAGACCGCCCAGCCGATCACCGCCAGCAGGATGAACAGGTCGCCGGGAACCAGCCGCACCGCGAGCAGCGTCTCGAGCGATCCTCGCCCGATGACGACCGCGACCCCGGCCAGCCCGAACGCCGCCCCGGCGAGCTGACGCGGCGTCGGCCGCTCGCCGAAGAACAGCGCGCCGACCGCCAGCATCCACACCGGCATGCTTGCCGCGACCAGCGTGACGTTGATCGGCGTCGAGGTCAGCAGCGCGAGGTACTGCAGCGAATTGAACGCGCCGACGCCGAGCAGCCCGATCGCGAACAGGTAGCCGGCGCGCCGCCGGATGCGCTCGAACGGCCGCAGCGCGCGCCAGGCGAACGGCAGAAGCAGCACGGCCGTCAGGGACCAGCGCATCAGGTTGAGCGTGAGCGGCGGCACCTCGCCCGCCATCAGCCGGCCGACGACCGCGTTGCCGGCCCACAGCAGCGGTGGCAGCGTCATCAGAACCGCCAGACGCGGCGTGAGCGTCATGCGGCGCTCACTGCGGGCGCTCCGCGCCGCAGTTCCAGCACTGCTCGAACGGGCCGTCGATGATCTCGTGGCAGCGGCGGCAGGCCCAGTGGCGCCAGGGCGGATGGCGCCACTCGTCGAGCAGCGCGCGCGCCTCGTCCAGGCGGTCGTCGTCGAACAGCCAGATCTCGGGCAGGCACTGGTCGGGCGGCATGTCCCCGGCGATGCCCGAAACGAAGGCGCGCTGCACGCTGGCCGGAATCCCGGCCGCCGAGAGCTGGTCGGCCCACAGCGTGGCGAGTGCGAGGTTCGGGGCTTGCAGCAGGCGTTTCATCGGGGTCGGCAGGGGCGCGGATTGTCGTGCACGATGCGATCCCGAGCGCGCCGCTGCCGCGACGGGCTCGACGCCCGATGACCGCCTTCTGGATCGCCCTTGCCGCCGATGCCGTGCTCGTCGTGCACGCGCTGTTCATCGTCTGGGTGATGGCCGGCGGATTCGTCGCCTGGCGCTGGCCCTGGCTCGTTTGGCTGCACCTGCCGGCCGCGGCCTGGGGCGTCTGGATCGAGGCCTCCGGCGGACTGTGCCCGCTGACCCCGCTCGAGGTGCGGCTGCGCGTGGCCGCCGGCGAGGCCGGCTGGGACGGCACCTTCGTCGAGCGCTACCTGACGGCGCTGATCTACCCCGACGGGCTGACGCGCGAGCTGCAGTGGCTGCTTGCCGGGCTGGTGCTGGCGGTCAACGCGCTTGCCTACGCCGGTCTTTGGCGCCGGCGGCGCGCCGCGAACGCCCGTCGCGCGACGGGCGAGCGCGGCATGGCTTAACCTCGCGCCCCGTCGCGCCGACTGACCCCGTCCCGAGGAGACCCCCATGCCCCGCGCCATCCAGATCCGCGAATTCGGCGGCCCCGAGAAGCTCGAGCTCGTCGACCTCCCCGTCGGCGACCCGGGCCCCGGCGAGATCCGCATCCGGCACCATGCCTGCGGCCTCAACTTCATCGACGTCTATCAGCGCACCGGGCTGTACCCGAATGCGCTGCCGCTGGCGCTGGGGATGGAAGGCGCGGGCGTCGTCGAGGCGGTGGGCGAGGGCGTCGCGCACCTGCGGCCCGGCGACCGCGCCGCCTACGCCGCCAACCCGCCCGGTGCCTACAGCGAACTGCGCGTGATGCCGGCGAAGAACGTCGTGCGGCTGCCCGACGGCATCCCCTTCGACACCGCCGCCGGCATGATGCTCAAGGGGCTGACGGTGCAGTACCTGCTGAAGAAGACGCGGCCCGTCGAGGGGCTCGAGCCGGGCGACTTCGTGCTGTTCCACGCCGCGGCCGGCGGCGTCGGCCTGATCGCCTGCCAGTGGGCGCGCGCACTCGGGCTGCAGCTGATCGGCACCGCGGGCAGCGCCGAGAAGTGCCGGCTCGCGCTGGAGCATGGCGCCGCGCACGCGATCGACTACTCGAAGGAAGACTTCGTCGCCCGCGTCAAGGAGATCACCGGCGGCCGCGGCGTCAAGGTGGTCTACGACTCGGTCGGCAAGGACACCTTCGAGAAGAGCCTGGACTGCCTGCGCCCGTTCGGGCTGATGGCCAGCTTCGGCAACGCCAGCGGCCCGGTGCCACCCTTCGCGCCCGGGCTGCTGGGGCCCAAGGGGTCGCTGTACCTGACGCGCCAGACCCTGTTCACCCACATCGCCACGCGCGAGAGCACGCAGGCGATGGCCGAAGAGCTGTTCGCGGTGGTGGTCAGCGGGGCGGTGAAGATCCGCATCGACCAGCGCTACGCGCTGGCCGACGTGGCGCAGGCGCACCGCGACCTCGAGTCGCGCCGCACCACCGGCTCGACCGTGCTCGTGCCCTGACGCCGGACGGCGCGGCGGCAGCAGCCCTCAGTCGCGCACCGCCGCCCGATAGGCGTGCCACGAGGCATGCCCGATCAGCGGCCCGACGACCAGCAGCCCGGCGAAGCCGGGCAGCATTGCGAGCACCACGAGCACCGTGATGAGCGCGCCCCACCAGACCATCACCGCGGTCTGCGTCAGCACGAGCCGCATGCTGGTCAGGCCGGCGGTGATGGCGTCGGTCTGGCGGTGCAGGATCATCGGGATCGACACGACGCTGACCGCGAAGATGAGCCCGGCGAACAGCGCGCCCACCGAGACCCAGGCGACGATGAAGCCGATGTTCTCGGGGTCGAGCAGCGCCAGCAGCGAGCCCTTGAAGTCGGGCATGCCGTCGAAGCTGACGGCGAAGATGACCATCGTCGTGCGGCCCCAGAGCATCTCGAGGATCAGCAGCACGAAGCCGAAGATCGCGAGCTGGCCCGTGCGCGTGTCCCAGGCCAGCAGCGAGTCGCCGAAGTCGGGCTTCTCGCCCGCCTCGAGGCGCTGGCTCACACGGTACAGCCCGAGGCACAGGAAGGGCCCCAGCAGCAGGAAGCCGGCCGACAGCGCCAGCACGTAGGCCGGGGCGTGGCGGTAGACCTCGAGCAGCGCCCAGCCCATCACCATGAAGAAGGCGCCGTAGAAGATGCCGATCAGCGGCGCGCGGCGGAAGTCGCGCCAGCCGAGCGCGAGCCAGCGCAGCGGGTCGGCGAACCCCAGGCGGTTGAGGACGATGCGCGGCGACGTCGCGGCGTCGCCATCCGCGGCCGGCGCACTGCGCTTGCCGGGCTCGCCGGAGCCGGGGGACTGCGAGACATCCATCGCCGCTGGGGGGCCGATCGGCCGGTCGACACGACAACCCGCAGCCTAGGCCGGCGAGGGCCTGGCGTCCACCCGGGATCGCCCGTGGGGCCGCGTCCGGTCAGCGGTCGCCGTCCGTGTCGTCCCGATGATGGCTGCCGCGCCAGATCGACCGCAGCAGCCACAGCCCGCCGGCCACGGCCCCCGCGAAGCCGAGGAACCCGAAGGCCGGCAGACCCAGCAGCGTCGGCCCGCCGCCCACCGTCATCACGATCGACGAGCCGATGATCAGCGCCGCGATGACCAGCGCCAGCGCCAGCCGGCTCGCGGCACGGTCGACCTGGTCGCCGACGCGGCGGATGTGCGCGATCTCGATGCCCAGGTGCAGCCGGCCGCGCCGCGCGTTGCGCAGCAGCCGCGAGACGTCGCGCGGCAACTGCTCCGCCGCGGCGAGCGAGCGCCGCAGCAGCTGCCAGCCGCGCGCCGCGATCGCCTTCGGCCGGTAGCGCGCGCGCACCACCTGGCGCAGCAGCGGCAGCGCCTCGGTCGCCATGTGGAAGCCCGGGTCGAGCGCGCGCCCCATCCCCTCGAGAGAGACGAAGGCCTTGATCAGCAGCGCCAGGTCCGAGGGCAGCGCCAGCCGGTGCTCGCGCAGGATGGTCGTCACGTCGGACAGCATCTCGCCCAGGCGCAGCTGGGCGAGCGGCGTGCCGTGGTACTGGTCGACGAAGGCCTCGATCTCGGCCTCCAGCATCCCGAGGTCGGACGCGGGCGCGTCGCCGGCCCAGTCGAGCAGCACCTCGGCCACGGGCTCCGGTTGTCGCTGCACGAGGCCGAGCAGCAGCTGCAGCAGCTCCTCGCGCCGCCGCGCGGACAGCCGACCGACCATGCCGAAGTCGATGAAGGCGATGCGGTGCCCGGGCAGGTAGAAGACGTTGCCGGGGTGCGGATCGGCGTGGTAGATCCCGTCCTCGACGATCATCTTCAGCACCGCCTGCGCGCCGCGGCGCGCCAGCAGCGTGCGGTCCATGCCGGCCGCGTCGACGCGGTCCAGCGCCTCGCCCGGGATGCCGTCGACGTAGTCCTGCACGTTGACGCGCCGCCCGGTGTGCGGCCAGTGCACGCGCGGGATCGCGATCCACGGCAGCCCGGCCAGATTGGCGGCGATACGCTCGGCGTGCCGGCACTCGACCGCGAGGTCGAGCTCGCGGCGCAGCGAGCGCGCGAACTCGCGCACCAGCTGCCGCGGCCGGTACGGGCGCAGCGCGGGCCACTCGGTCTCTGCCATCGCGGCCAGCCGGGCGAGCAGCCGCAGGTCGGCCTCGACGACGTCCTCGATGCCCGGGCGGCGGACCTTGACCACGACCTCCGTGCCGTCCTGCAGCCGGGCGCGGTGGACCTGCGCGATCGAGGCGCCGGCCAGCGGCTCCGCGTCGAAGCGGGCGAAGACCGTCTCCGGATCGCCGCCGAGGTCCTCGCGCAGCTGTCCGCGCAGCGCATCGAGCGGCAGCGCGGGGACGCGGCTGTGCAGCTTCTCGAACTCGGCAATCCACTCCGGGCCGAACAGGTCGGCACGCCCGGCCATGAGCTGCCCGAGCTTGACGAAGGCCGGCCCCAGCTCCTCGAGCGCGCGCCGCAGCTGCACCGGCGGGTCGAGCCGCGCGAGGTCGGCCGCGTGCTCGCGATGCAGCGCGTGCCCGGCCCGCTCGAGCGCGTCGGCCAGGCCCAGCCGCCGCACGACGTCGCCCAGGCCGTGCCGCACGAAGACGCCCGCGATCTCCTGCAGCCGGCCCAGGTCGCGCGCCGTGCCCAGCGTCTCCATCAGCATGCCGCGAGTATGGGCCGCGACGACCCGCGGCGGCGCTGACCTGCGTCAGCGCATGCACGTCCCGGTGTTCGGGCGCCATGGTCCACGGGCGCGGTGGGGCCTCGCGACGCCGGGCCCGCCCTCGATGCGTGGCGGCGCTAGATTGCCGGGATCCGACCGCTCTGGAGACCTGTCATGACGTCCCCGAACCCCGCCGTTGCACCGACCGACGCCGTCGAGGCCGTCGCCCTGCTGCGCGAGCAGCGGCGCTGGGCCGGGTTGGCGCCGGAGCAGGCCGAGCGGGCGCAGGCCGAGGCCTTCGCGCGCCTGTCCTCGGCCGAGCGCGGAGCGCTGCTCGAGCGCATCGCCGCGCTGCTGCCGCCCGCCGACCGCGCGCTCGCCGGCCCGTCGAATTCGCAGCCGCTCGGGCTCGCACGGCTGCTCACGCGACTCTCGGCGCGGCATCCCGGGTTGCTCGACCGGCTGGCGCAGTCCGTGCCGCCTTCTGCGGGGTCGAATCGTGCCCTGCTGCTCGCGGGCCTTGCCGGCGGCGTCGCTGGCGTCGCGCTCACAGGCGCCGCGGTGGCCGCATGGTCGGCGTTCGACGGTGTCGACGCCGCCGCGCAGGCGCCCGACCTCGCGGCCGGCGCTGGCGAAGGTGGCGGCCTGCTCGACGGACTCGCCGACCTGGGCCTCGGCTGACGCCGGCCGCGCCGGAGCGGCGCTGCCTGCCGCACCCCCGGCGTGCGATGATCGACGCCATCATCTGGACGAGTGCATGAAGGCTCGCCGCGGCGTGGTGCGCCCCGGCGGCGCCCCGGAGATCGCGCGATGGAGTCGTACCTGCTCGACTGGGCCAACCTGCTGCTGCGCTGGGCCCACGTCATCACCGCGATCGCCTGGATCGGCTCGTCGTTCTACTTCGTGCTGCTGGACAACAGCCTGAGCGCGCCCGAGCACGACGACCTCAAGCGCAAGGGCGTCGACGGCGAGATGTGGGCCGTGCACGGCGGCGGCTTCTACCACTCGAACAAGTACATGGTCGCGCCGCGCTGGCGCGCGCTGCCCGAGAACCTGCACTGGTCGTACTGGGAGAGCTACTCGACCTGGCTCACCGGCTTCGCGCTCTTCACGGTGCTGTACCTGTTCAACGCCGGCACCTTCCTCGTCGACAAGAGCGTGTTCGACTGGTCGCCGGCCGCGGCCATCGCCGCGTCGCTCGGCTTCCTGGTCGCCTTCTGGATCGTCTACGACCTCATCTGCCGCGCCTTCGGGCAGGGCGAGCGCGGCGACCTCGTCGTCGGCCTGTGCGTCGCCGCATTCGTCGTCTTCGCGTCGTGGCTCGCGTGCCAGCTCTTCGCCGGGCGCGCGGCCTTCCTGCTCGTCGGCGCGATGCTCGCCACCGCGATGAGCGCCAACGTCTTCTTCTGGATCATCCCGGGCCAGCGCAAGGTGATCGCGCAGCTGCGCGCCGGCGAGTCGCCCGACCCGATCCACGGCCGGCGTGGCAAGCAGCGCAGCGTGCACAACACGTACTTCACGCTGCCGGTCATCGTCGCGATGCTGTCCAACCACTACGGCTGGCTGACGCAGGGGCCGAACAACTGGATCGTGCTCGTGCTGCTGATGGCTGCCGGCGCGCTGATCCGGCACAGCTTCGTCGCGCGCCACAAGGCCCACGTGCAGGGACGGCGCCCGCCCTGGGAACACGCGATCGGGGGCACCGCGCTGCTGGTCGGGCTGGCGATCTGGCTCGCACCCGCGCCGCCTTCGGCCGAGCAGCAGGCCGCGGCACGCGCGGCGGCCGCGGCGCCGGCCGGCTATGCGCAGGTGCGCGCCGTCATCGACCAGCGCTGCCTGACCTGCCACAACGCGGCCGTGCAGCAGAAGAACGTCGCGCTGCACACGCCCGAGCTGCTGCAGCGCCACGCGCAAGCGGTCTACCAGCAGACCTCGGTGCTCAAGCTGATGCCGCTGAACAACGCCACCCAGATCACCGACGCCGAGCGCGAACTGGTCCGCCGCTGGTTCGAGTCGGGCGCGCCGGTGCACTGATCCGGATGCGGCCGCCCGCGGCGCATGCCGGCGGGCGGCCCTCGACACGCCACGCGGAGACCCACCGATGGGACACCTGAGCACCCACGTCCTCGACACCGCCCACGGCTGCCCGGCGGCCGGCATGCGCGTCACGCTGCAGCGCGTGCGCGCCGACGGCAGCGCGGAGACGGTGCGCGCGATCACGCTCAACGCCGACGGCCGCAACGACGGCGGTCCGCTGCTGGACGCGTCGGCGATGGCCGCCGGGCGCTGGCGGCTGCTCTTCGAGGTCGCCGCGTACTTCCGCGGCCGGGGCGTCGTGCTGCCCGAGCCGCCGTTCATCGACGTCGTGGCGCTGGACTTCGGCATCGCCGATGCGGCCGGGCACTACCATGTGCCGCTGCTGGTCAGCCCCTATGGCTACAGCACCTATCGCGGCTCCTGACGCGCCGTGCCCGGGCGGCGTCAGCGGCCGGCGGCATCGAGCGCCAGCGTCATGAAGGTGCTGTTCGGATCCGGGCGATAGTCGGCGAACGGCGGGCACTCGGTGAAGCCGACGCTCTCGTAGAGGCGCTTGGCGGGCGCGAAGCCCTCCATCGACCCGGTCTCGAGGCTCAGCCGGCGGTAGCCGCGGCGGCGCGCCTCGGCGACGATGTGGTCGAGCATCGCCCGACCGGCGCCGCGCCGCCGCAGCCCGTCGGGCGTGCGCATCGACTTCACCTCGCCGTGCTCGCGGTCGAGCTGCTTGAGCGCCCCGCAGCCGAGCAGCCGGCCGCCGTCGCGCACGGTCCAGAACGTCACGCCGGGGCCCTTCAGCCCGGCGATGTCGAGCGCGTGGACGCTCTCGGGCGGCGACAGCTCGTGCATGTGCCGCATATGCTCGTCGAGCAGAGCGCGCACGTCGTCGCGTGCGGGGTCGTCGATCTCGATCTTCATCGGTGATGCCGCTGCAGCCGGGCGGGTCGCGGGCGCGGGGCATCGACCCGACCCCGACGACGTCGGACCGAGGCGCGCAAACCGCCGTCCCGCCTCGCGCGGCGGGATGTTCGCACGGTCGCCTGCGCCGTCGGCGAGGGCGTTCTCACGCCGCGGACACCTCGACCCGGGCATCGAAGCTCGACTGCCCGGCGGCGAACGCGAAGCGGTCGACCGCGGCGTCGGGCAGCACCGGGCCGCCGTCCGTCAGCGTGTTGAGCCCGGGCCACCCGTCGCGCAGCCAGACCGTGCCGGCCGGGATGCGGTCGGTCACGTGCGCCCGCGCCCGCAGTTCGCCGCGGTCGTTGTGGATGCGGATCGCCGAACCGTCGACGAGACCGCGTGCGGCCGCGTCAGCGACCGAAATCCACAGCCGCGGCTCCGCCTCGCGGCGGGCGAGCGTGGGCAGCTCGCGGCCATTGTTGTAGAAGCCGTGGAAGTGCACGAGCGTGCGGCCCTGCGCGAGGGTCAGCGGCTGGCGCCCCGCGCCCGCCGCGCGGTCGGGTTCGTGCCAGTCGGGCAGCGACGGCAGGCCCAGGCGTGCCGCGTCGAGGGACTCGAACTCGATGCGCCCGGAGGGGGTGTCGAACTGCAGCGTCGGGTTGGCGACGTGCGAGACACGCAGCTCGCCGATGCCGCCTTGCTCGCGAAGCGAGGCCACGGTGGCGTGGCCGGTCGCCGGGTGGGCGAGGATCGCGTCGAGCAGCGCCTCGTCGGACGACCACGGAAAGTACCCGTCCAGGCCGAGGCGCGCGGCCAGTTCGCGCATCACCCAGGTCGCCGGCCGCGCCTCGCCGGCAGGGGGCAGCGCCGGCTCCATCAGGTACAGGTGCGTGGCCGCGGACTTGCAGCCCAGCTCCTCGAGCCAGTTCGTGGACGGCAGCACGACGTCGCCGAAGTGTCGGGCGGTTTCGTTGAGGAACAGGTCGTAGCTCACCACCAGACGGGTGCGGTGCAGCCCCTGCGCCACCCGCGAACTGTCGGCGAACGACGACAGCATGTTCGTGCCCATCAGCAGCAGGTTCGAGATGCGCCCGTCGTTCAGCGCGTCGAGTACCGTCGACATCTGGTTGGGCCACGCCGTGCCTGGCGCGCGGCGCTGCGGCTCGATCACGCTGGCCAGACCCCGTCCGTGCGCCGATGCGCCGTGGCGCGGCCCGAAGCCCGCGCCGGGAAGTCCGACGTTGCCGGTCAGCCCGGGCAGGCACGCGATCGCGCGTGACGCCTGCCAGCCGTTGGCGCCCTTGTGCATCGAGCTGCCGCCGAGCACGATCATCGCCGGCTTCGTGGCCGCGTAGAGCCGGGCCAGTGCCACGATCTCCGCAGCGTCGACGCCCGTGATCGCGGCCGCCCACTGCGGCGTGAAGCGGCGCACGTGGCGCGCCAGCGCGTCGAAGCCCATCGTGTGGTCGCGCACGAACGCCGCATCGTGCAGCCGTTCGCCGCAGATCACGTGCATCAGCGCCAGCGCGAGCGCGCCGTCGGTCCCCGGGCGCGGCAGCAGGACGGTGTCGGCCCGGGCCGCGGCCTCGGTGCGCCGCACGTCGATGACCACGACCTTGGCACCTCGGGCGCGGGCCGCGTTCAGGTGCGGACCGGTGTTGGGCTGGCTCGCGAGGTTCGCGCCCCACAGGATGACGAGCGCCGAGTGCGCGCCCATGTCCTCCTTGGTGTGGGTCTCCAGCATGCCCGTCAGCGCCAGCCCGAAGGCGCCCAGCCCCCAGCAGATCATGGTCGGGTTGAAGAACTGGCTGCCGTGGAAATGGGCGAAGCGGGCGAACAGCTGCGCGCTGACGCGCGTGCCGTAGTTGCTGGTGAACGTGCCGTGCCCGGGCCACAGCGCGGTGGCCTGCGGCGGATCGGCGGCGATGGCGCGCGCGATGCGGTCGAGCGCCTCGTCCCAGGTGGCGCGGCGGAACGGTTCGTCCCGCCGGTCGCGCACCAGCGGGTGCAGCAGCCGTGCCGGGTTGCCGACGATCTCGCGCGCGGCCTGCCCGCGGATGCAGAGGAAGCCGCGGCTGTCGGGGTTGTCGGGATCGCCCCGCACGCCGACGATGCGCTCGCCCTCGACGTCGACCTGCATCCCGCACAGCGTCGGGTGGCAGTTCATCGGGCACATGGTGCGCACCGTCCTCATCGGCGGCGCCTCCACGCGCGTCCGCAGCGAACGGCGTCGGCCGTCACCGGGGCGGGGCGTGTCAGACTGGCGACGCGTCCGGCGCTCAGGCGGGACGGTGCAGCGCGCAGAGCTTGTTGCCGTCCGGGTCGCGGACGTAGGCGAGGTGCAGCGCGCCGGGCTTGCTTTCCCGCGGCCCGGGCGGATCCTCGATAGAGGTGCCGCCATGTGCGACCGCGACGTCGTGGAAGGCGCGCACCTGCTCCGGAGACGCACACTGAAAGCCGATCGTGCCGCCGTTCGCGGCGCTTGCCGGCTCGCCGTTGATGGGCTCAGAGACGCAGAACATGCTGCCGCCGTGACGGTAGAACAGGCGCTCGTGGCCCGACTTCGCGGTGTTGCGCGCGGCCTCGCCGGCGCCGAGCACCGCGAGCACGGCGTCGTAGAAGCGCTTCGAGCGCTCGATGTCGTTGGTCCCGACCATCACGTGGCTGAACATGTCGCGTCCTTCCGGCCGGGCGTCCGCCCCGGGCGGCGGGATTCTGGCAGAGATCCTCGGCCGTGCCGCGATCCGGTCCGCGCAGCCGCTCCGCGTGGCAGGGCACGACGCCGGGCGATCCGCGCGTTCAGCCCGGCTCTCGAGGCATCGGTTCGTCGGCACGCCACAGGGCGATCCGGAACGGAAACAGCCGAGCGCGCATCACGCCGTGCTTCACCGCCGGGTCGTCGTTCATCACCGACTCGGCGTCGGCCTCGGTCGCGGCCACGAGGACGACGATGCCGAACGTGCTCTCGTCGGCGGTGAGCGTGCGGCCAGCCATCAGCACGACCCCGCGTTCGGTGAGCTCCTTCAGGTAGGCGAAGTGCTCGCCGACGACCCGGACTTCGCGCTCGGTCGGCCGATCGGCCAGCATCCCGGGGCGCGTCGGCTCGAGGCGGTAGAG
>JALORQ010000060.1 GCA_025458805.1 Rubrivivax sp. | reverse complement strand
CGCAGCACGGTGCGCACCGCCTCGCGCGTCAGAGCCTCGCGCAGCCGCGCGTGCGGGTGCACGAACGCGCTGCCGGGCACGTGCAGGCCCATCGCCTCGAGCAGCATCTGGTTGCTGTTGGCCGTGCCGTAGAAGGTGCAGGTGCCCGGGCCATGGTAGGCGGCGCTCTCCGCCTTCAGGAGCTCGTCGCGGTCCACCAGCCCCTGGGCATGCTGCTCGCGCACCTTCGCCTTTTCGCTGTTGGACAGGCCGCTCGACATCGGGCCGGCGGGCACGAACACGCAAGGCAGGTGGCCGAAGTGAAGCGCGCCGATGAGCAGCCCGGGGACGATCTTGTCGCAGACGCCGAGCAGCAGCGCGGCGTCGAAGACATCGTGCGACAGCGCCACCGCCGTGCCCATCGCGATCGTGTCGCGCGAGAACAGCGACAGCTCCATCCCCGGCTGACCCTGGGTGACGCCGTCGCACATCGCCGGCACGCCGCCGGCCACCTGCACGGTGGCGCCGTGAAGGCGCGCCTCGTCACGGATGACGGCCGGGAAGCCCTCGTAGGGCTGATGCGCCGAGAGCATGTCGTTGTAGGCGGTGACGACGCCGATGTTCGGCGCGCGCTCGGCGACGACGCGCAGCTTGTCCGCCGACGGCAGTGCGGCGAAGGCATGCGCGACGTTGGCGCAGCCCATGCGGTCAGACCCGCGCGGGCGCGCCGCCAGCCGGTCGACGCGGTCCAGGTAGGCGGCGCGCAGCGTGGCGCTGCGCTGCCGGATGCGCCGGGTGACGGCAGCGACGGCAGGCTTCATCGGAGACGACCGCAGAGGTAACCCATGGCTCGATTCTGATGAAACTGGATTACATGGTCAACCGATGAATGTCCGAGCGCGTTGGCGGGGCCAAGGTGCAATGACATGCTCGCTCCCGTGTTCCAGGAGCCGATCGACCCGGCGCTGATCGTTCGCGACCCGGCGCTGCAGCTGGCGCGCCTGCGCGCGCAGACGCGCGGGCGTCCCGAGGTCTGGGTCTTCGGCTACGCATCTCTCATCTGGCGACCCGAGTTCGATGCCGTCGAGCACCGGCCGGCCCTCGTGCGCGGCTGGCACCGCGCGCTGCGCATGAGGTCGCGCGTCAACCGCGGCACGCCGCAGCAGCCCGGGCTGGTGTTCGCGCTGCTGCCCGGGGGCTCTTGCCGCGGCGTCGTCTACCGCCTGCGCCCCGAAGCCGTCGACGGCGAGCTCGACCGTCTCTGGGCGCGCGAGATGCCGACCGGCGTCTACGACCCTCGCTGGCTGCCCTGCACGACCTCCCAGGGCAACGTCTCGGCGCTCGCCTTCACGCTGAACCGCCGCAGCGACAGCTATGTCGGCCGCCTGCCCGACGACCAGCTGCTGCACATCCTGCGTCACGCCAGCGGTCGCTGCGGACGCACGCTGGACTACCTGGCCGAGACGGCGGCGGCATTGGCCGCACGCGGCGTGCGCGACCGCGAGATCGAGCGGCTGATGGCGCTGGCGCGCCGCCACGGCCTGATCTGACCGGCGCCGCGGGCGATGCGCCGTGCCCTCAGCCGGCGCGCACGCGAGTCGGCGGCGCTGCCGCCGGTGCGGCACCGACCGCCGGCAGGATCCCGGGGTCGTCGACCTCGACCCCCGTGGCGGGGTAGCGCGCCACGAGGCGTCGCCAGTCGTCGTCGGACGAGAGCGCGACGAGTTCGGGGTACAGCTCGCCGGCATAGGCGGCGAGTCGTCCGCGCCGGCCGCGAAACTGCGCGAACACGAGCGCGTGGTCGTCCAGCGCCCCGGCCAGCGCACGCAGCGTCTCGGGCCTCGGCCCCGCCGACTCGCCCGGCAGCACGACCCAGCCGGGCGCGTCGGGTCGCTCCGCGACACCGACGGCCACCAGCGCGGCCACGCTGCGTCGATCGCCATCGGGCAGCGACTTGATGTCGCGGCGTGCGACCCAGGTCGCGATCTCGTCGACCTGCGCCTGGTGCGCCACCACGAGGATGGGCAACCGGCTTTCGACGGCGCGACGAAGCGTGGCCGCGAGTGCGCTGGCAGGCACGTCGGGCAGGTGGGCGTCGGCAGGCAGGACGGATGCGGAGCGCGGCGCCTCCCGGGGCGCGGCCCGCCCGGCCGCCAGCACGACCAGGGTCGGCGGTCGGATCATGGTGCGACGCGTCAGGATCGGGGCTTGCGCCGGCGTCAGGAACTGGGACGTTCACTGACCGAGTTTCCCCGGGTCCCCGTCGGACGACGCCCGTGCGGTGCAACCCGCGCGACCGGCGGCGCGCGATCCACGCGTTTCCTATACTGCCCGCATGCGGCTGGCCGAACTGCGCAAGAGCTACGAACGCGATGCCCTCGACGAGTCGGCGTCGGCCGCGGATCCGCTCGACCAGTTCGACGTCTGGATGAAGCAGGCGCTGGCCGCCGAGCTGCCCGAGCCCAACGCGATGACGCTGGCCACCGTGGGGTCCGACGGCCGTCCGTCGACGCGCGTCGTGCTGATCAAGGGCTACGACGCGCGCGGCATCGTCTGGTACACGAACTACGACAGCCGCAAGGGTCGCGAACTCGCGCATCAGCCGTTTGCGGCGCTGCAGTTTCACTGGGTCGAACTCGAGCGCGTGGTGCGCATCGAGGGGCGGGTCGAGAAGACCTCGGCCGAGGAGTCCGACGCCTACTTCGCCAGCCGCCCGCTCGACTCGCGCCTCGGCGCGTGGGCATCCCCGCAGAGCGAGGTGATCGCGTCGCGCGCCACGCTGGTCGCGGCCGCAGCCCGTCACGCGGCGCTGCACGGCCTGCACCCGCCGAGGCCGCCGCACTGGGGGGGCTACCGGCTCGTCCCCGACCGCTGGGAGTTCTGGCAGGGCCGCAGGAGCCGACTGCACGACCGGCTGCGCTACCGCCGCGACGGCGACCGGTGGATGCGCGAGCGCCTCGCGCCCTGATCCTCAGTCGGCGGGCCGCGCGTGCTTCGCGGCCACCAGCCTGTCGATGCCGGAGACGAAGCGCGGGAAGTCGATAGGCTTGGTCCAGTAGTCGTCGAACCCGGCCGCGAGCGCGGCCTCGACGTCGGCCGGCATCGCATTGGCCGACAGCGCGATCACCGTGCATCCGTCGAGCGCCTGCCGCGCGCGCAGACGGCGCAGGACCTCGTGGCCATCGATGTCGGGCAGCTGCACGTCCAGCAGCACGACGTCAGGGCACTCCGACAAGGCAGCCGCGATCCCGCTCGCCCCGTCGGCGGCGCACGTCAGGCGCAAGTCGCGGCGATCGGCCAGCAGCTCGCGCACGAGCAGCGTGTTGACCGGGTTGTCCTCGATGCACAGCACGCGCAGCGGCGACCGGGCGGCGTGCCGCGCGGACGGTGCATCCGTCGCCGCGGCGGCACCGGTATCGGCCAGCGGCAGCTCGGCCACCCACGAGGCGCACACGCCGGCGCCGGCGTCCAGCGGCACCACCAGGTCGCCACCCAGCGCAGCCAGCAGGCCGCGCGCGACCTCGGCGACGATCGCAGCCGCGTCGCCGGTGGTCGCGGCTGCCGCGGGCCCGGGGGTGTCGAAGAGAGCCACCTGCACACCGGGCGGCGTGGCGACGACGGCGTCGAAGGCGATCCGCATCGCCCGGGGCCAGGCGTCTAGGGTGATGCGCACGGTGCCGGCGGCCCCGGCGCTTCCGGACGCAGCAGCTCGTCCACCGCCACCGGCTCGATGCGCACGCCCTCCTCGCGACCCTCGTCCCCGCCGGAGACCTCGAGCAGGGTGTCGATCATCGCCAGCAGGCGTTCGCCGGCGTCCCGGATCCTGCGCAGCCTCTCTCGCTGGCGGGCGCTGGGCGGCTCGGCGCCGTCCTCGTCGAGCAGCCGCGCAAAGCCGAGCACGGCGTTCAGCGGCGTGCGCAGCTCGTGGCTCATGCGGGCGAGGAACGCCGACTTCTCGCGGCTGGCGCGCTCGGCGAGCAGCTTCTCGCGCAGCGCGGCTTCGGCGCGCTCGCGCTCGGCGGCCTGCCGCGTCACGTCGAGCGAGATGCCGGCCAGCGCCTGCGCGCGACCGTCGGCGTCGCGGTCGGCGACGCGCCGCGTCAGCAGCGTGCGCCAGCTGCCATCCACATTGCGGTAGCGCGCGGTGACGTCGACGACGCCGCCGTGGTCGAGCGCCTGCTGCGCCGCCTGCACCACCGCGTCGCGGTCGGCCGGGTGGATCGTCGAGCGCATCTCGTCGAGCGGGATGCCGTCGGCGTCGAAGTCCATCCCCATGACGTGGAAGCCGACGCGGTTGAAGTGGATGCGCGAGGACGCGAGGTCGATGCGCCAGACGGAGATGCCGGCCAGCTCGAGGGCACGGTCGAGGTACTCGGCCGCCCGTCGCTCCCTGTCGATCCGCTCGACGACCTCGGTGTCGTCGATGAGCATTCCGACCATGCGCTGCCGGCCGTCCGCACCGCGCCGCACCTCGTAGATGGAGTGGATGTGGCGCACCGCGCCATCGGGCCACACGATGCGGTAGCGGAACGACCCGGGCTGCCCGTCACCCAGCCGCCGGACCGACTCGTGGTGGGCAGTCAGCGCGGCGCGGTCCTCGGGGTGCACGATCTCGGCGAGCAGCCGCGCCCAGGGCGGCGTCGCGGGAGCCGGTTCGAGGCCGAGGATGCGGAAGGCGTGCGCGTCCCAGTGCCCCTCGCCCGTTTCGGGGTCGCGGACGAACAGGCCCATGCGGCCGAACTTCTGCGCGAGGTCCAGCGCCTCGCCGGCGCCGGGCCGCATCGCCGACGCCCCCTCCGCCGTTCCGTCCCCGGTTCCTTCCACGAGCTGCCACCTCGCCGCACCCGGCTCCCGCGGCCGCGTCGCCCATCCAGTGTAGGGGCTGCGTCGGACCGCTCCGCCGCGCGAAGCACTCACCGCCGCCCGGGGCTCGCGCAGGGCCTCAGTGGTCGGAGCTCGCCCGGGCCGTACATTACCGACTCCCGAGGCGGTGTCCGTGCCGTGCCGCCCCACGGACGCCCCGCATGAACATCCTGCTCTTCCTGGCCGGGCTGGCCGCACTCATCGTCGGAGCCAACCTGCTGGTGCGCGGCGCCTCCAAGCTGGCGCTGTCGTTCGGCATCTCGCCGCTGGTCGTCGGGCTCACCATCGTGGCCTTCGGCACCAGCGCGCCCGAGATGGCGGTGTCGGTGGGCGCCGTGCTCAACGGCCAGGGCGACGTAGCCGTCGGCAACGTCGTCGGCAGCAACATCTTCAACGTGCTGTTCATCCTGGGGTTGAGCGCGCTGATCACGCCGCTCGTCGTCAACATCCAGCTCATCCGCCAGGAGGTGCCGATCATGATCGGCGCCTCGCTTCTGGCGCTGGCCCTCGGCCTGGACCGCCGCATCTCGTGGCTCGACGGCGCGGTGCTGTTCGGACTGCTGATCGCCTACACGGTGTTCCTGATCGTGCAGTCGCGCCGCGAGACCCAGGCGGCGCAGGACGAGTACGCCGAGGAGGTCAAGCCTGCCGAGAAGGGGGCCTGGGATGCGTCGCTGCCGGCGCAGATCGCACTCGTCGTCGCCGGTCTCGTCGCGCTGGTCGTCGGCTCGGAATGGCTGGTGACCGCGGCGGTGGCCTTCGCGCGGGCCCTGGGCGTGAGCGACCTCGTGATCGGGCTGACGATCGTGTCCGCCGGCACGTCGATGCCCGAGGTGGCGGCCTCGATCACCGCCGCGATCAAGGGCGAACGCGACATCGCGGTCGGCAACGTCGTCGGCAGCAACACCTTCAACATCCTCGGCAGCTTGGGGCTCGCCGGCATCGTCGCGGGCGCCGACGGGATCGCGCTCGCCCCGGCGCTGCTCGCCTTCGACATCTGGGTCATGCTGGCGGTCGCGCTCGCCTGCCTGCCGGTGTTCCTGACCGGGCGCGAGATCGCGCGCTGGGAGGGCGGCGTCTTCGTCGCGTACTACGTCGCGTACGTGACCTACCTGATCCTCGCCGCGCAGCAGCACGAGGCGCTGGGGGCGTTCTCGACCGCGATGCTGAGCTTCGTCGTGCCGATCACGGTCGTCACGCTGGTCGTGGCCACCATCCGAAAATCGTCCCCGTAGCGACGCGCGCCTCCCGACGCGTGCGCCCCGGGGCTCACGCTCAGCGCTGCGGCTGATCGGGTGGGACGGCCGCGCGCGAAGGCGCACGCAGGTGCAGAGCGGCCTTCGCCATCAGGCTCGCCGAGACCGGCGCGGTGACGAACAGGAACAGCGTGATCAGCAGCTCGTGCATCCCCCAGCGGCCCTCCGCCCAGCCGGCGACGATGCTGGCCAGCAGCACGCCGCCCACGCCCAGGGTCGTGGCCTTGGTCGGCGCGTGAAGACGCATGAAGAAGTCCGGGAAGCGCAGCATGCCGATCGCACCGACGAGCGCGAAGATCCCGCCGACGACCAGAAACGCGGCGATCACGGCCTGCCAGGCCCAGTGAAGCGACTGCAGCGTCTCCATCCCCGCCCCTCACTCCATCACGTCGCCACGCGACAGGTAGCGCGCGAGCGCGACCGTCGACGCGAATCCCAGCAGCGCGATCAGCAGCGCCGCCTCGAAGAACAGGGCCGTGCCGAGCACCATCCCGATCAGGACGACGAGCGCGACGACGAGCACGTACAGCGTGTCGATCGCGAGCACGCGGTCGGCCAGCTCGGGCCCGCGCAGCAGCCGCCACGCGACCAGCAGAAGCGCCACGCCGACGCAGGCGAACGCGAAGTGAAGCGCCCAGGCGATCATGCTCGCACCCCTTCGAAGATCTCGAGCAGCGGACGCTCGTAGCGCTCGCGGATCTGCGCCGACATCGCCGCCGGGTCGTCGCAGTCCAGCGCGTGCACGAGGATGCTCCAGCGCTCGTCGTCGACGACGCACGAGACCGTGCCGGGCGTCGTCGTGATGATCGCGGCCAGCAGCGTCACCGCCCCGTCGTGACGCAGCGTGAGCGGCACCTCGACCCATGCCGGCACGGGCCGCGCGGCCGGGTTCAGCACCAACCGGGCCACCGCCACGTTGGAGACGACGATGTCGTACAGCACGACGAACAGGAAGCGCAGTGCCGTGCCCCAGGCGTGCACCCGCGTCGGCGGTGCGAGGAAGCCGGCCACCAGGCGCGGGATCGCCACCGCGAGGATCAGCGCCCACAGCACCTGCGCAGGGTGCAGGCTCTGGTAGAGCAGGAGGAAGACGACGGCCAGCAGCGCGGACAGCACCGGGTAGGGCAGCCATCCGCGGGCGGGCGGACGGGCGGCAGCGCCGGGGGGCGGGTGGGGTCTGACGGGGTCGGGGCTCATCGCTCGCTCATCGGGGCAGCGCCACGGGGGTCGCGACCGGCGCGAGCGCGGCCGCGGCGGACGCCGCCGCAGCAGGAGCCGCCGGCGCATCGTCGAATCGGTACGGGCGTGTCGTGCCCAGCGCCGCACGCTCGGCGCCGAGCACCGCGGTCGCGTACGCGGCGCGATCGACCAGCTGCTCGGCCGCCGCCTGCGTGTAGCGCTGAACCGGCGCCGCGGCGACCGTCAGCGCGACGGTAAGGGCCAGCAGCACCAGCGTCGCGCCGAACAGGCGCGCGCTCCATCCGGCCTGGGTGCAGGCCGGAAGGTCGGCGCGCACCTGCCAGAACATCACGCTGCCGGCACGCGCCAGGCCGAGCAGCGTGAAGAAGCCGACGAGCAGCACGACGGTCCAGACCCAGCCCTGCCAGGGATGGCTGCCGGCCGACTCGAGGATCATCAGCTTGCCGACGAACCCCGGCAGCGGCGGCAACCCGGCAGTCGACGCCGCGGCGAGCAGCACCAGCGTGCCCAGCAGCGCAGGCTGGCCGACCGCCGCGGCGGGCCGCAACAGGTCGCCCGCATCGCCCCGCTGCGACGCGAGCAGCTCGGCGAGCAGGAACAGCGCAGCCCCTGCGAGCGTGCTGTGCACCATGTAGAACAGCGCCGCCGACCAGGCCGCCGGGCTGAACAGCGCCAGCGCCGCGACCGTGGTGCCGACCGAGGCCACCGTGATCCAGCCGACCATGCGCGTGAAGCTGGGCGCCGCGAGCGCGCCGACGACGCCGACCAGCGCGGTGGCCAGCGCGAGCGGCAGCAGCACGGGCTCGGCGGTCAGCGCCGACGCGCCCTGCCCGTCGCCGAAGACCACGCCGTGCACGCGCACGATGGCGTAGACGCCGACCTTGGTCATGATCGCGAACAGCGCCGCCACCGGCGCCGTCGCCGCCGAGTAGGTGGCCGGCAGCCACAGCGCGAGCGGCATCAACGCCGCCTTGAAGCCGAAGACGACGAGCAGCACGAGGGCCGCCGCCTGCACCAGCGCGGCGTCCGGCCCCTGCACCATCGGCACGCGCAGCGCGAGGTCGGCGAGGTTGAGCGTGCCGGTCTTCGCATAGAGCAGCGCGACGCCGACCAGGAACAGCGCCGACGCGACGAGGTTGAGCACGACGTAGTGCGTGCCGGCGCGCAGCCGCGCGACGCCCTGGCCGTGCAGCAGCAGCACGTAGCTGGAGATCAGCAGGACCTCGAAGAACACGAAGAGGTTGAACAGGTCGCCGGTGACGAAGGCGCCGTTCAGGCCCATGAGCTGGAACTGGAAGATGGCGTGGAAGTAGCGCCCGTGCGAGTCCCACCCGCCCGACGCGTAGAGCAGCACGGGCCAGGCCACCAGCGCCGCCAGCAGCACCATCAGTGCCCCGAGCCGGTCGACCACGAGCGCGATGCCGTACGGCGCCGGCCAGTCGCCGAGGCGATAGACCATCAGCTCGCCCGATGCGGCGCGCGCGACCAGCCAGGCCGCCAGCACGACGCCGAGCGTGGTGGACGCCAGCGCGACGCGACGCGCCAGCCTGAGCTTGTGGTGCCCATGGCCGCCGTGCGCGTCGCCACCGTGATCGCCGACGAGCAGCAGCAGCACCGCGGTCGCCGCGGGCAGCAGCACGACCAGCAGCGGCAGGTGCATCGAGATCGCGCCGGTCATCACGGCCCTTTCTCGCCGGCACCGTCCGGCGGCGTGCCGTCGACGTGGTCGTTGCCCTGCTCGTGCCTTGCGCGCAGTGCCAGTTCGATGACGAAGCCGGTGGTGGCGAAGCCGATCACGATGGCGGTCAGCACCAGCGCCTGCGGCAGCGGGTCGGCGAAGACGCGCGCGCCGGTCTCGAGGATCGGCGGCACGCCGCTCCACAAGCGCCCCATCGTGAAGATGAAGACGTTGACCGCATAGCCCAGAACGGTGAGCCCGAGCACCACCGGGAAGGTGCGGCCGCGCAGCAGGAGGTAGATGCCGCACGCGGTCGTCACGCCGATGCCGCTGGCGACCAGGAACTCGAGGCTCGGCATCAGCGCACTCCCCGCGCGGCGCCGGCGCGCGCGTCGTTGGTGGCGCCCGCGAGCGCGGCGAGCATCAGCATCGTCGCGCCGACCACCGTGACGTAGACGCCGAGGTCGAACAGCCCGGCGCTGGCCAGCGGGATCTTGCCGAGCAGCGGCAGCTCCGGGCTCACGTAGGTGCTGGTGAGGTAAGGGTGGCCGACGAAGAACGCGCCGATGCCGGTGAGCGCGGCGATCGCCAGCCCGATGCCGATCCAGCGCACGAAGCGGCGTCCCTGCGCCGCATGCAGCAGCGCCTCGGCGCGCTGCTGGCCCATCGCCATGTACTGCAGCACCAGCGCCACCGCGGTGATCAGCCCGGCGATGAACCCGCCGCCGGGCAGGTTGTGGCCGCGCCAGAAGACGTACGCAGTGACGACCAGCGCGAGCGGCAGCACGAGGCGTGCGATCACGCGCAGCATCAGCGGCACGCGCGCATAGCTCCAGGGGCGGCCCTCGGGATCGGCGTCCGGGCGCCGCGCGCGCAGGCCGTCGAGCAGCGCGAGCACGCCGACCGCGGCGATGCCGAGCACGGTGATCTCGCCCCAGGTGTCGTAGCCGCGGAAGTCGACGAGGATGACGTTGACCGCGTTGCTGCCGCCGCCCTCGGGCACCGAGTTCTCGAGGAAGTACCAGCTGATCGAGTCGAAGTCGCGCGTCAGCACGAGCCAGGTGATCCACGCGATGCCGAGTCCGCCGGCGCCGGCGAGCACCGCGTCGCGCGCGCGGCGTCCCGCGCCGGACTCGCGCGGCGTGAACGCCGGCAGCAGCGCCAGCCCCATCAGCAGGAGCGCAGTCGAGACGACGTCGACCGAGAGTTGCGTCAGCGCCAGGTCGGGCGCCGAGAAGGCCAGGAACGCGAGCGAGGCGACGAGGCCGATCGCGCCCGCGAGCACGACCGCGACGAAGCGGTGGTGGTGCATCACGACGAGCGCGAGCGCAGTGGCGATCAGGAGCGCCCACACGGCCACCGAGAGCGGCGAGGCCGGCTGCGTCGGCCGCGCCCCGGTCTCGAGCCCTGGCGTGCCGAGCAGCGGCCAGGCGACGAGCACGATCACCGAGGCGACCATCCAGCCCGCATAGCGCTGGAGCGATCCGTTCTCGAGCACGCCGGTGATGGAACGGGAGACCGCGAACAGGCCCTCGAAACAGGCCGTGAACACCGCCTTGCCGCCGAAGCGTCGGGTCGTGTAGCCGTGCAGGCGGCGACCGCGCATCATCGCCGCATAGGCGGCCACGCCGCCCGCGGTCGCGATCGCGCTCATCGCCAGCGGCAGGTTGAAGCCGTGCCACAGGGCCAGCTTGAAGGCCGGCGCCTCGCCGCCCGCCACGGCCGCCGCGGCGACCTGCACCAGCGGCCCGGCGACGGCCATCGGCGCCAGCCCGACGGCGATGCACACCGCGACCAGCAGCAGCACCGGTGCCTTCATCCCCCAAGGCGGCTCGTGCGGGTGCGGATTCGGCAGGTCGCGCGCCGGGCCGTTGAAGAAGGTGTCGTGCACCAGCCGCAGCGAGTAGGCCACCGAGAACAGGCCGCCGAGGGTGGCCAGCACCGGCACCGCCCAGCCCATGCCGCCCCACATGCGGTCGCCGGCGCGCAGCGCCTCGTCCAGCATCATCTCCTTGCTGATGAAGCCGTTGAACGGCGGCAGGCCGGCCATCGCGGCGGCGGCCAGCATCACGAGCGTGCCCATCACCGGCAGCGCGGCCATCAGTCCGCCCAGGCGCCGCAGATCGCGTGTGCCGGTCTCGTGGTCGACGATGCCGGCGCTCATGAACAGCGCCGCCTTGAAGGCCGCGTGGTTGAGGATGTGGAAGATCGCGACCACCTGCGCCAGCGGCGACGCGAGACCGATCAGGAACATCACCAGTCCGAGGTGGCTCACCGTCGAGTAGGCGAGCAGTCCCTTGAGGTCGTGGCGGAAGATCGCGACGAAGGCGGCGAACACCATCGTCGCCAGGCCGGTGCTCGCGACCACGGTCTCGAAGAGCTGCGTGCCGCCGAGCACCGGGTGCAGGCGCAGCAGCAGGAAGAGCCCGGCCTTGACCATGGTCGCCGAGTGCAGGTAGGCCGACACCGGCGTCGGTGCGGCCATGGCCTCCGGCAGCCAGAAGTGGAACGGCCATTGCGCGCTCTTCGTGAAGCAGCCGACCAGGATCAGCGCCAGCGCCAGGGGGTACAGCTCGTGCGACTGGATGACGTCGGCGCGCGCGACCAGTTCGGAGATCTCGAAGCTGCCGCCGATGCGGCCGAGCACGATGAAGCCGGCCAGCATCACCAGCCCGCCGCCACCCGTCACCGCCAGCGCCATGCGCGCGCCGTCGCGCGCCGCGGCGCCGCCATCGGGCCGGCTGCCCCAGTAGCCGACGAGCAGGAACGACGAGATGCTGGTGAGCTCCCAGAACACCAGCAGCAGGATCAGGTTGTCCGACAGCACGATGCCGAGCATCGCGGCCATGAACAGCATCAGCGTCGCGAAGAACTTGCCGGCCGGGTCGTCGCTGCCCAGGTAATAGGCCGCATACAGCACGATGAGCAGGCCGATGCCGGTGATCAGCCCGGCGAACATCAGCGCCAGCCCGTCGAGCCGGAAGTGGATGTCGAGCCCGATCGCCGGCATCCAGGCGGCGTGGAACTCGGGCACCTGGCCGGCGAAGACCGCGGGCGCCTGAGCCAGAAGCAGCGCGAAGGCCGCCGCGGTGACCGCGCCGGCCACACCCGCGGTCAGGCGACGGCGTGCCGGCGTCTCGACCGCGCCGGCCCACGCGCACAGCAGCGTGCCGGCGACGAGCGGCAGCAGGACGACGAGGACGAGCGGATGCATCGCGGCGGGGTCTTCTGGGGGGCCTCGCGCGCGTCCGACAGCCCGCCGCGAAACCCGCGATTCTAGAAAGAGCGCGGGCCGGTCCCTTGCGGGTCCGCCGAAGCACCCGCCGGTCGTCGGGGCCGAAGCCCGCCGCGCCCGGCTTCAGCCCGCCGGCAGCCCGCGCACCACGCGCTGCGGGTACGGGATCTCGACACCCGCGGCGTTGAGCTCGCGCAGGATCGCGAGGTTGACCGCCGAGCGAACGTTGCCCTGGCCGTTCTCCGGGTCGGAGATCCAGAAAAGGACCGTAAGCTCGAGCCCGTCGGCCGCGAAGTTGGACAGCTGAACGGCCGGACCGGGGTCGTCCAGCACGCGCGGCACACCGCGGACGACACCGACGAGATGCGGCATCAGCCGGTCGAGGTCGGTGCCGTAGGCCACCTGAACGATCGTGCTGATCAGCACCTTCGGATCGGCCAGCGACGAGTTCTCCACCCGCGACGTGATCAGCAGTTCGTTCGGCACGATCGACTCGCGACCGTTGAGCGCGCGGATCACCGTGTAGCGCGTCGTGATGTCCGTGATGCGGCCCTCGAAGTTGTCGACGCGCACGATGTCGCCGATGCGCATGCTGCGTTCGGCGAGGATGACGAAGCCGCTGACGTAGTTGGCCGCGAGCTTCTGCAGGCCGAAGCCGATGCCCACGCCGAGCGCGCCGCCGAGCACGCCGAGCGCCGTCAGGTCGATGCCGGCCGCGGTCAGCGCGAAGATGAGGCCCAGGAACAGCAGCACCGCGCGCAGCGCGTTGGCCGCCATCTTGCGCACAGACAGGTTGTCGGTCGCGCCGGCGAGCAGCTTCTGCTCGAGCGCGGACGACAGCCACAGCGCGCCGACCAGCGTCACCACCGCGGCCACCGTGCCCTCGAGCACGTCGCGCAGCGAGACGCGGCTGCCGCCGAACGCCCACGACAGCTGCTCCATCTCCTGCAGCAGAAGCGGCAGGACGCCCAGCACCCACAGCACCATCGCGACCCAGGCGATCCACGACACCCAGCGCTCGACGGCGCGCACCATCGTCGAGGACGGGAAGGCCGCACGCAGGACCCGCACCGTGAAGCGCACCACCAGCAGCGCCAGCAGCACGGGCACCGCGATGCGCAGGACCACGATCGGCAGCACCGGCGCCAGCCCCCAGCGCGCGAGCAGAGCGAACAGCAACGCCAGCAGCGGGAACAGCAGCCCGTCGACCGGGCGCCGGCCGAGCCAGATCGACCGCGGTCGGTCGGACGGGCCGTGCGCCGCGCGCGCCAGCAGCCAGGCGGCGCCGACGCAGGCGGCGAGCACGGCGACCTCGATCAGCGCGCTCGGCTGGAGCAGCGCAGTGCCGAGCCGGCCGAGCTCGTCGGCCGTCAGGTGGCCCTTGGCCATCGCGAGGCCCTAGACGTCGGCGAGCACGCGCAGGTGCGCGGCCACGCTGCGCGCCAGGCTGCTCAGGTTGTAGCCGCCCTCGAGGCAGGACACGATGCGCCCACCGGCGTGGCGGTCGGCCACCGCCTTGAGACGGCGCGTGATCCACTCGTAGTCGGCCTCGACGAGTCCGAGCTGCCCCAGGTCGTCCTCACGGTGGGCGTCGAAACCGGCCGAGATGAAGATCATCTGCGGCCGGAACTCCTCGAGCGCGGGAAGCCACATCGCGTCGATCGTCTCGCGCAGCTCGGCGCCACGCGTGTACGGCGCGATCGGCACGTTGACCATGTTGGTGCCCTTGGGCACTGCCCCGTTGTACGGGTACAGCGGGTGCTGGAAGAAGCTCACCATCAGGATGCGGTCGTCGCCCGCGATGATGTCCTCGGTGCCGTTGCCGTGGTGCACGTCGAAGTCGATGATCGCGACGCGCTCGAGCCCGTGGGCGTCGACGGCGTGCCGCGCGGCGATGGCCACGTTGTTGAAGAAGCAGAAGCCCATCGTTTCGTCGCGCGTCGCGTGGTGGCCGGGCGGCCGCACGGCGCAGAACGCATTGGCGGCACGGCCGGCGATGACCTCGTCGGTGGCGGCGACCGCGGCGCCGGCCGAGCGCAGCGCGGCGCGCCAGGTGCCCGGCGCGGCGATCGTGTCCGGGTCGAGCGCCCGCGGGCGGCCCTCGGCCTGCACCTGCTCGAGGGTGTCCTTCAGCTGCAGCACGTAGCCGGCGCTGTGCGCGCGCTCGATCTGCTCGAGCGTGGCCAGCGGCGCGTCGCGGAAGTCGAGCGCGATGTCGAGCCCGGTCGACAGCAGGTGATCGGCGATCGCGTCCAGCCGGGCCGGGCACTCCGGGTGCCCCTGTCCCATATCGTGCAATCGGCACTCGTGGTGGCTGTAGTACAGCGTACTCATCGGATCGTCGTCTCCGTTTCGCGTTATGGTGCCCGCCGATGGACAAGGATCTCGTGCGACGGCTCGCGCGGCTCGTCGATCAGATTAGCACGATCATCGTCGGCAAACGCCCGCAGATCGAGGACAGCGTCGCCTGCCTGCTCGCCGGCGGACACCTGCTGATCGAGGACGTTCCAGGGGTCGGCAAGACCACGCTGGCGCACGCGCTGGCGGTGTCCCTCGGGCTCGAGTTCCGGCGCGTGCAGTTCACGGCCGACCTGATGCCCAGCGACCTCGTCGGCGTGAGCGTCTTCGAGCGCGGTCGCGAGGCGTTCGTCTTCCATCCCGGCCCGGTCTTCACCCAGGTGCTGCTGGCCGACGAGATCAACCGCGCCGGGCCGAAGACGCAGAGCGCGCTGCTCGAGGCGATGGAGGAACACCAGGTCACGGTCGACAACGACACGCGCGCATTGCCGCGGCCGTTCTTCGTCATCGCGACGCAGAACCCGAGTGACCAGCTCGGCACCTATCCGCTGCCCGAGAGCCAGCTCGACCGCTTCCTGCTGCGCATCACGCTCGGCTATCCCGACCGCGCGAGCGAGCGGGCGCTGCTCGCCGGTGCCGACAGGCGCGAGGCGACCGCCCGGCTGTCCGCGGTGATGACGCCGGCCGAGCTGCTCTCGGCGCAGCAGGCCCTCGGCTCGGTGCATGCCGGCGACCCGCTGCTCGACTACCTGCAGGCGCTGATCACCGCGACGCGCTCGGGGCGCTGGTTCGTCGAGGGCCTGTCGCCGCGTGCCGGCATCGCGCTGCTGCGCGTGGCGCGCGCCCGCGCGCTGATGAACGGCCGCGACTACGTCGCGCCCGACGACGTGCAGGCGATGCTGCCGCAGGCGGTCGCGCACCGGCTGGTGCCGGTGCCCGGCGCCGGACGCGGACCGGTCGAGCAGGTGCGCGCGCTGATCGAGGCCACGCCGATCCCATGACGCCGGCCGCGCGCACCGCGCGACCGGCGCTGGCCGGCGCCGCGCAGCGAGCCAGCGGGTCCGCCATGGGGCAGCCGCCCGAGGCCGCCCTGGCGGCGGTCGCGCAGGGGCCCGCGGCGCGCCTCTCGGCGTGGTGGGCGCAGCGCCTGCCGCGCACCGACCACTGGACGCTCACCCAGCGCAACGTCTACATCCTGCCCACGCGCGCGGGACTGGCGTTCGCGTTCACGCTGCTGCTGATGCTGGTGGCGTCGATCAACTACCAGCTCAACCTCGGCTACGTGCTGACCTTCCTGCTGGCCGGCAGCGGGGTCGTCTCGATGCACCTCACGCACGGCACGCTGCGCGGGCTGACGCTGCGGCTGAAGACGCCCGCTCCGGTCTTCGCCGGCGACGCCGCGCAGCTCGAGGTCGTGCTCGACAACGCCGGGCGGGCGCGTCATGGCGTGGCGCTGCACCTGCAGGCGGGCGCCGGTCTGACCTGGTGCGACGTCCCCGCGCAGGGCAGCGCCGCGGTGCAGCTGAGCCTGGTGCCCGCGCGGCGCGGCTGGCACGACGTGCCGCCTCTCGTGGTCGAGTCGCGCTTCCCGCTCGGGCTGTTCCGCGCCTGGAGCGTCTGGCGGCCGTCGGCGCGCGTGCTCGCCTGGCCGCAACCCGAGCAGCCGCCGCCGCCGCTTCCCGCTGCCACGGCTGCGTCGGGCGAGCCGCGGGCAGCGCGGCGCGACGGCGGCGGAGAGTTCGACGGCGTGCGCGCTTGGCGCCGCGGCGACACGCTGCGCCAGGTCCTCTGGAAGAAGGTGGCCCGCAGCGGCGAACTCGTGAGCCGGGACACGGCCGGCACCGCCGGGGGCGAGCTGTGGCTCGACTGGGCCGCCGCCGCGCTGCCCGGCCGCGCCGGCGACGTGGAGCAGCGCCTGTCGAGGCTCGCCGCCTGGGTGCTGGCGGCCGATCGCGCCGGGATGCGCTACGGGCTCCGGCTGCCTGGCCGGGAGTTGCCCGCCGCCGACGGCGATGCGCAGCGCCGCGCCGCGCTCGACCTGCTGGCCGGCTGGTCCTGACGAGGCCCGGCGATGGCCCTGCCCAGCTTCGCCGCCTGGAGGCACCTGCCGCGCGAGTCGCGCGACACGCTGTTCCTGCTCGGCGTCATCGGCTGGACCGTGCTGCCACACCTCGGCCACCTGCCCTGGTGGTGCGGCGTGCTGGTGGCGGTCGTGCTGTCTTGGCGGGCGCGGGTCGCCTGGCGCGCCGGCCCGCTGCCGGGGCGCTGGACGGTGGCCGCGGTGCTGGCCGTCGCGATCGCACTGACGCTGTGGAGCGAACGCACGCTCCTCGGCAAGGACGCCGGCGTGACGATGCTCGTCGTGCTGATGGCGCTGAAGACGCTCGAGCTGCGCGCGCGCCGCGACGCGCTGGTCGTCTTCTTCCTCGGGTTCTTCCTCGTGCTGACGAACTTCCTGTACTCGCAGTCGCTCGCGGTGGCGGCGTCGATGCTGCTGTCGGTGTGGGGCCTGCTGACCGCGCTCGTGCTCGCACACATGCCGGTGGGACGCCCCCCGCTCGCGCGCGCCGCGGCGCTGGCGGGACGCACGGCGCTGCTGGGCGCGCCGGTGATGGTCGCGCTGTTCGTGCTGTTCCCGCGCATCGGCCCGCTGTGGGGCGTGCCGCAGGACGGACTCGCGCGCACCGGCCTCGCCGGGACGATGCGCATCGGCAACGTTGCCGAGCTGGCGGCCGACGACTCGGTGGCGATGCGGCTGCGCTTCGTCGACCGCGTGCCGTCGCCGGGCGAGATGTACTTCCGCGGCCCGGTGCTGTCGACCTTCGACGGCGTCGAGTGGACCCGGCTCCAGCCCAGCTTCCCGGCCGAGCTGCGACCGCGCGCCGAGCTCGAGCCGCGCGGCGTGCCGGTGCGCTACGAGGTCACCCTCGAGCCGAACCGGCTGCGCCTGCTGCCGCTGCTCGAGATGACGCCCGACAGCCCCGACACGGCGCCGCGGCTCGACGGCTGGCTGCCGGTGCTGCGGCCGGATCTCCAGTGGCAGGTCGCGCGCCCGGTCGGGGAGCGGCTGCGCTTCGAGGCCACCGCGTGGCCGCAGAGCCGCCACGGGCCGCGCGAGGCGGTGGTCGGGCTGCGCGACCTGGTCGACCTGCCGGCCGGCTACAACCCGCGCACCCTGCAGTGGGCGGCCGAGCTGCGCGCGCGACCCGAGTTCGCGCAGGCCGACGCGCCGGCGCTCGTCGACGCGGTGCTCGCGCACATCCGCACCGGCGGCTTCAGCTACACGCTGATCCCCGGCGAGTACGGTCGCGACGCGATCGACGAGTTCTGGCTCGACCGCAAGGCCGGCTTCTGCGAGCACTTCTCGGCCGCCTTCGTCGTCGTGATGCGTGCGCTCGACGTCCCGGCACGCATCGTCACCGGCTACCAGGGCACTGACCCGCGGCCGGTCGACGGCTACTGGATCGTGCGCCAGAGCCACGCCCACGCCTGGGCCGAGGTGTGGGTCGAGGGTCGCGGCTGGATGCGCGTCGATCCGACGGCGGCGGTCGCCCCCGACCGCATCGAGCGCAGCCGCGCGCTGCAGCCGCCGCCGGGGCTGGTCGCGGGCGCGATCGACGCCGTCAATCCCGTGCTGGCCGCGCAGTGGCGCGAGGCCTGGGAGGCGCTCAACAACCGCTGGAACCAGTGGGTGCTCAACTACTCGCGCAACGAGCAGTTCGACCTCCTGCGCCGGCTCGGTGTGAGCGCGCCCGGCTGGCAGGACCTGGCCTATGCGCTGGTGCTGCTGGCCAGCGCCGCCGCGCTCGCCGGCGCAGGCTGGGCGCTGTGGGACCGCCAGCGGCAGGATCCGTGGCTGCGGCTGCAGCGCCGGGTGCAGCAGCGGCTGGCCGCGCTCGGTGTCGAGGTGCAGCCGCACGAGCCGCCGCGGCGCCGCGCGGACGCGGTGCGCGCCGCGCTCGGTGCGCGCGGCGAGCCGCTCGCGGCGTTGCTCGACGAGCTGGACCGCCGTCGCTACGGGCGCGAGGGCAGGCACGCCCCGCAGCGCGACTGGTGGCCGCGCTTCGACCGCGCGTCGGCGACACTGGCGCCGTGATCCACCAGCCGTCATCGCACGAAGACGACGCCCCGCGAGCGCGGCGGCGGCGCGTCGCGAGCGCGCTGGCGGCAGCGCTCGCGCTCGCCGCGGCGTCCCGCACGCTGCACGCGACCACGGCCCCCGCGACGGCCAGGTCGTACGCCGACCGCGACGACGTGATGGCGTTCGCGGCCGCCGTCGCCGCGCGGCGGCGTCTCGACCCCGGCTGGGTGCGGGGCCAGATCGCGCAGGCGCGGCGCCAGCCGGCGGTCGAGCGCGCGATCATGCCGCCGCCGCCCGGCATGCCGCGGAACTGGTCCGCCTACCGCGACCGCTTCGTCGAGCCGCGCCGCATCGCGGCCGGCGCCGAATTCTGGGAGCGCCACGCCGCGGTGCTCGACGTCGCCGAGGCGCGCTGGGGCGTGCCGCCGGAGATCGTCGTCGGCATCGTCGGCGTCGAGACCTTCTACGGCCGGCACCTGGGCACGTTCCGCGTCATCGACGCGCTGACGACGCTGGGCTTCGACTTCCCTGCCGGGCGCAGCGACCG
>JALORQ010000059.1 GCA_025458805.1 Rubrivivax sp. | reverse complement strand
CTGTCGAGCACCGAGCAGGCCGCGTGGGCCTGCCACCGCGTGCCGGCCGACGCGGCCTGGTCCGAACTCGCGCCGTGGCCGCGCGGCACCACGCTGCCGCTGGCCGGGCTGGGGCTCGAGCTGCCGTGGGCCGAGGTCTACGACGGGGTCGGGGTCTGACGGGTTCTGCGGGCCGAGGATGGATAGACTTTCCAGGTGCATCCGTTGATCGAAACCCACCGCGCCGAACTGCTGGCTCTCGCCCGCAGACGCGGCGTGACGGGTGTTCGTGTCTTCGGTTCCATGAGCCGCGGCGACGGCAGCGACGACAGCGACGTCGACCTGCTCGTGACCTTGGCGCCGGGTACCAGTGCGCTCGCGCTGGCTGGGCTGCTGCTCGACGCGCAGGAGCTGCTGGGCCGCCGCGTCGACGTCGTCACCGAGGAGAGCCTGCATCCTGCACTTCGCGATCGCGTGATCGCAGCCGCCGTGCCTCTGTGAAGCCGGGCCCGGAAGCGGACCGTGTGCTGCTGGCACACATGCGGGATTGCCTGACGTCCCCTGGCGGGAACTCGCCGGATTCCGCAGCGTGATCGTTCACGGCTACCTGGGGGTCGACCTCGGCGCCGTATGGCTCGTCGTCGAGAAGGACCTGCCCGCGCTGGCCAGGGCCGTCGACCGTATGGCCGAGCGCTTGGAATCCGGCCACTGAGGAGCGGGCAGGGCGCCTGCTCAGGGGGCGTTGCCCGCCCGCACGGCGCCGCTCTGGTCATCACCTTCCGCGGTTCGACGCCGGTCGAAATCACCAGCGTGACCTTCCACTTCGACGATTCCGACGGCTCGGGCGGCGTCCCTCGAGGAGTTCCCCCTCGTGTTGCACGGCCACCCGATCGTCACCTCGTTCACCGTGCCCACTGCCCATGCCTAGGTGGCCACGCGTTTCCGGCGCGCAGGCATCGATGGCGATGCAACGGTCGGGTTCGAGGTGGTTCGGCAGCGCGGCAGCCATGTCGTGTTGCGCAAGGGTGCAAAGGGTTGCGTCATCCGATGCACGACGAACTGAAGGTCGGCACTCTCGCCGGGCTGGTTCGGCAGGCGGACGTGTCGCCTGAGGATTTCATCGCGGCGCTCTGACGCGCCCGGGGTTCGCGGCGAATCGGGCCTGCCGCGGCACGAAGGCGGGCCGACCGTCTCATCGCCCCCGCAGCCGCGGGGTTGTCGCCGCCGCGTCGCGGCACACAATGCGCAGAAGCGTTCGACCCGAGGGAGCCCTGCATGCATGTCCGTCAGTTTGCCGTCGCCGCGCTGGCCGGTCTTTCGTTCGGCAGTGCCTTCGCCGTGATGGCGCCCACCGTGGCGCCGGACTCGTACGACATGCTCAACGGCAACACCGGCAGCTACAACTACTGGGACGACAGCTACGACGGCGCCGGCTGCACGACCTGCGACAACGCGTCGCTCACGGGCGGTACCGGCGACCTCACGGACGGCGTCATCCCCACCGACAACTGGTTCGTGACCGAGGCGCCCGCGGGCGCCGGTCCTTACGTGGGCTGGACGCTCGACCCGACCATCACCTTCCGCTGGTCGACGCCTGTCGACATCACCAGCGTGACCTTCCACTTCGACGATTCCGACGGCGCCGGCGGCGTCAGCACGCCGCTCTCGGTGGTGATCGACGGCACGACGTTCGCCGTCGACGACCCGGCGGGCGCGGCGCCCTTCGCGTTCACGGCCGGCGTGTCGTTCAGCGGCACCGACCTCACGGTCACCGTCAACCGCCGCAACGTGTGGCTGTTCATGAGCGAGGTCGAGTTCAACGCCGTGCCGGTGCCCGAGCCGGGCACCTACGCGCTGATGGCGGCCGGTCTGGCGCTGGTCGGCGCCGCGGCGCGCCGCCGCCGCGCCCGATGGCGTCCCGGGCCCGGCGCGGGCCGTTCAGGCCGGCTGGGGCCTGATCGCCGTGCCCTCGTCGGCAATCCGTGCGACGTCGGCGCCTCAAGAGGCGCGGCCGGCCCGCCGAAATCCGCTGGGACCGTCCAGCCGGAACCGCGCCATGGCCGCCATCGAACCCCTTCCGCAGCCGTCGGCGATGCCGGCGCCCCCGCTCCGGCGCATGCGCTGGGCGTCGCGCTGGCGCGACGCGTCGTCGAGCCTGCGGCACACCGTCGTCGCGGCACTCGCCGCCGTGCTGCTGCTGGCCTTCGCCAGCGCGCTCGTGACGCGTCACGTGCTGTCGGCGCGGGTGCACGACTACGCCATCCTCAACCTCGCCGGGCAGCTGCGCGAGATCGCCAACGGCATGGCGCTCGACGGACGCCAGCTGCTCGTCGACCGCGTCGAGACGCCAGGGCCGGACGAGCTCGCGCGATACCGCGACAAGCTCGTCGTGCAGGCGTCGCAGTACGAGCGCATCGTCGAGAGCTTCTTCCAGCGCGAGCTGGCGCCGGACCTCACCGGGCTCGATGTCCCGGTGAGCTGCAACTGGGACCGGCAGTCGCTCGCGCAGCTGGCCGCCACGCGCGACGCATGGCGCGGGCTGCACGCGCGGATCGCGCCCGCGCTGCAGCCTGGCGCCGGCCCGGTGGCCGTTCTCTCCGCGGCGCGCACGCTCGACGCCGAGGGCGCGACGCTGCTCGAGTCCACGCGGGCGCTGGCCGGCAGCTTCAAGGTCATGATGCAGGCCAAGCTCGACAACGCCATCGCGCTGCAGTTCGGCAGCGCGGGTGCCGCCCTCGTGCTCGGGCTGCTGCTCTGGGGCTGGGTGCGCCGGCAGGTGCTGCTGCCGCTGGCGGCGATCGAAGGCGGCGCGACACGCGTGCTCGCCGGCGAACTGGGCCACCAGGTCGCGGCGGCCGGCGGCACCGAGACGCGCCGGGTGGCCGAGGCGCTGAACCGCGTGTCGACGCGCATGCAGGTGCTCTTCGACCTGGCCGGGCGTGTCGGGTCAGGACTGTCGACCGGGGAGGTGCTGCGCGCCGTCCGGGACACCCTGGCACCGGTGATCGCGCTCGACGCCGTCGCCGTCGTGCGGCGCCAGCGAGGCGCCGGCGAGACGGCGTGGACCGTGCGTCGCGTGGTCGCCGATGCCGCGCCGTTGCGCGCAGCGCTCGCCGAAGGCACGCGCGCGAGCAGCGCGGGGACGGCGGTCGGCGCGCTCGCCGATCTCGACCGGCACGCGCGGTCCCGCGGCATCGGGTCGTGGTGGGCGGCGGTGCTGCGCGAGGACGACGACGACGCGTGGATCGTCGCCTTCGGGGCCGCCGCGCCGGAGCGTCTGTCGGGGCCCGACGAGGCGCTGCTGCAGGCGGCGGCGACGCTCGTCGGCCTGCAGCTGGACCGCACCCTGTCGAGCGAGGCGCTGGTGGTCGCGGCGGTCGAGGGGCTGGCGAAGCTGGCCGAGAGCCGCGATCCGGAGACCGGCGACCACCTGCTGCGCATGAGCCGCTACAGCGCGCTGATCGCCGAGGAGCTGGCATCGCGGCCCGGCCACGCGCAGACCATCGACGCGCGCTGGATCGAGGACCTCGAACGCTTCGCGCCGATGCACGACATCGGCAAGGTCGGCATCGCCGACGCCATCCTGCTCAAGCCCGGCCGCCTGAGCGACGAGGAGCGTGCCGAGATGTCGCGCCATCCGCTGATCGGCGCCGAAGTGCTGAGACGCTGCGAGGCGCCGCTGCAGGCCCGCGGTCGCAGCGTGTTCCGGCTGGGGATCGAGATCGCCGAGGCCCACCACGAGCGCTGGGACGGCACGGGCTATCCGCATGGTCTGGCCGGCGCGGCGATCCCGCTGTCGGCCCGCATCGTGGCCCTGGCCGACGTGTTCGACGCGCTGACCTCGCGCCGTCCCTACAAGGCCGCGTGGCCTGTGGAGAAGGCCCTCGATGCGATCCGTGCCGAGAGCGGCCGCCACTTCGACCCCGACGTGGTGGCCGCGCTCGAGCGCGCGCTGCCGCGGGTGCTGGCGTTCTACGAGCGGCACAAGCACGTCTAGGCGGTGCAGCCGTCACGCGAAGGGAGGGCCCACGCGTTCCGGGTTGTCGCCCGTCCTCGAGCCCGATGGTGGCGCGCCAGCCGAGCGCGGCCAGGCGCGAGACGTCCATCAGCTTGCGCGGCGTGCCGTCGGGCTTGCTGCGGTCCCAGACCAGCCGGCCGCGGTAGCCGGTGACGCGCGCGATGGTCTCGGCCAGCTCGCGGATCGTGCAGTCGACGCCGGTGCCCACGTTGATGTGGCTGAGCATCGGCTGCGTGTGCGCCGCGTACACCTCGTGCGGCAGCGCCATCACGTGCACGCTGGCCGCGGCCATGTCGTCGACGTGCAGGAACTCGCGCATCGGCGTGCCGCTGCCCCAGATCACCACCTCGGGCGCGTCGGCCTGCACCGCCTCGTGGAAGCGGCGCAGCAGCGCCGGGATGACGTGCGAGTTCTCGGGGTGGAAGTTGTCGCCGGGGCCGTACAGGTTGGTCGGCATCACGCTGCGGTAGTCGCGCCCGTGCTGGCGGTTGAAGCTCTCGCACAGCTTGATGCCGGCGATCTTGGCGATCGCGTACGGCTCGTTGGTGGCCTCCAGCGTGCCGGTGAGCAGCGCGTCCTCGCGCATCGGCTGCGGCGCCAGGCGCGGGTAGATGCAGCTCGAGCCGAGGAACAGCAGCCGCTGCACGCCATGGCGGTGCGCGGCGCGGATGACGTGGGCCTCGATGAGCAGGTTATCGACGATGAAGTCGGCCGGGTAGGTGTGGTTGGCGTGGATGCCGCCCACGCGCGCGGCGGCCAGCACCACGTGGTCGATGCGCCGCGCGGCGAAGAAGGCCTCGACCTGCGCCTGGTCGGTGAGGTCGAGCTCGTCGTGCGTGGCGGTCAGGATGTGGTCGTGGCCGAGCGCGCGCAGCCGGCGCACGATGGCCGAGCCGACCATGCCGCGGTGGCCGGCGACGTAGATGCGCGCGGCGGGGTCGAGGGCGGGGGGGTGGGGTTGGGCGGGGGCAGACAGCATGGCGTTACCAGAGGGTGCGGGTGCCGAGTGCGGCGAACGCGGGGTCGCGCGTCACCAGGGTGAGCGATTCCAGTTCGCACTGCGCGGCGAGCATGCGGTCGAAGGGATCGCGGTGCGCCTGGGCCAGCGCGCCGGCACGCCACGCATGGCGGGCGTCGACGGGCAGCAGCGCGAATCCGTCGTCGGCGACGAGCCGCAGGAAGGCCACCGCGTCCGCCGGCACCGGCGACAGCTTGCCGAGTCGCTGCTTGGTCGAGATCTCCCAGGCACTGGCGGCGCTGACCAGCACCTCGTGGCGCTCGTCGCCCATGGCGGCCCGCGCAGCGGCGCTGAGTTGCGCGTCGTCGCCCCACCACCACAGCAGGGCGTGGGTGTCGAGCAGCAGCCGCATCAGCGCGACTCGTCCCAGGCGCGGAGTTCCTCGTCGGGCAGCGGGTCGAAGAAGCGCGACGTGTCGATGCAGCCCTTCAGCCGCCCGGGCCGGCGCGCGGGCGCCGGTACGGCCAGCGGCATCAGACGCGCATACGGCTTGCCCGCCTTGGCGAGGACGATCTCCTCGCCGGCGTGGGCCCGCTCGAGCAGGCGCGACAGGTGCGTCTTGGCGTCGTGCACGTTGACGATGGTGGTCATGTCGCCCGGGCCGGTGAGTTCGAAGCGGCGTCGATTGTCGCCCATCCGAGCCGATCGGACTAAGTCGGCGAACCAAGTTCGGCGGGTCGTCGCGACCCGAACGCTCCGGGGACGAAGGGCCCGGCGGGGCCCCGCTCGAGCGCCTCGAGCGCACCTTCGCGCTTCGATGCGTACGCGCGTCAGCGCCCCGCCTCGCGCGCTACCGCCACGTCGTGCCCATGGGCGCGCAGCAGCGCCAGCCGCCGCGCGGCCTCGAGGTCGGCGGCCACCATCTCGGCGCACATCTGCTGCGCTGTGATCTCGGGCACCCAGCCGAGCTTGTGCTTGGCCTTGGCCGGGTCGCCGAGCAGCGTCTCGACCTCGGCCGGGCGGAAGTAGCGCGCATCCACCGCCACGATGCAGTCGCCGGGCTGGACCGCCGGCGCCTTGTCGCCGCTCACCGCCTCGACGATGCCCCGCTCCTCCACCCCCTTGCCCTCGAAGCGCAGCGCGATGCCCAGCTCGGCCGCGCTCCAGCGGATGAAGTCGCGCACCGAGTGCTGCACGCCGGTGGCGATGACGAAGTCCTCGGGCTCGTCCTGCTGCAGCATCAGCCACTGCATGCGCACGTAGTCCTTCGCGTGGCCCCAGTCGCGCAGCGCGTCGAGGTTGCCCATGTACAGGCATTGCTCGAGGCCCTGCGCGATGTTCGCCAGCCCGCGCGTGATCTTGCGCGTCACGAAGGTCTCGCCGCGGCGCGGGCTCTCGTGGTTGAAGAGGATGCCGTTGCAGGCGTACAGGCCGTAGGCCTCGCGGTAGTTGACGGTGATCCAGTAGGCGTAGAGCTTGGCCACCGCATACGGGCTGCGCGGATAGAAGGGCGTGGTCTCCTTCTGCGGCACCTCCTGCACCAGGCCGTAGAGCTCGCTGGTGCTGGCCTGGTAGAAGCGCGTCTTCTTCTCCAGGCCCAGGAAGCGGATCGCCTCGAGCAGGCGCAGCGTGCCGATGGCGTCGACGTCGGCGGTGTACTCGGGCGCCTCGAAGCTGACGGCGACGTGGCTCTGCGCGCCGAGGTTGTAGACCTCGTCGGGCTGCACCTGGGCGAGGATGCGCGTGAGGTTGGACGAATCCGTCAGGTCGCCGTAGTGCAGCACGAAGTGCCGGTTGTCGACGTGCGGGTCCTCGTAGATGTGGTCCACGCGCTGCGTGTTGAACAGCGACGCGCGGCGCTTGATGCCGTGCACCCGGTAGCCCTTGGCGAGCAGGAACTCGGCCAGGTAGCTGCCGTCCTGGCCGGTGACGCCGGTGATGAGTGCGGTTTTCAAGGTGGGGCGGGAGCGGATGGGGTGGCAGGCATTCTAGGGAGGCGCCGACCGCGCGCCGCTCCGCCCCGCTTGCGTATCGATACACATTGCCCACGCTCTGTCACGCCATCCGGCTGGCACGCGTTGTGCAATGCAGCAAGTGGGGCCGATGCGCGGCCCGGACGACATCGCATGGATCCCGACGAACACCATCAGACATCGCGCACGCTGCGGCTGCTGGCCGTCGCGCTGCTGGCACTTCTGGCGCTCTGGATCGCCTCCGGAGACGAGGCGCCGGCTGAACCCGGCGCGCCGACGGCGTCGTCGGGGCGCTAGTCGCGCGCGGCCCCGGGCCGCGCGGCGTTCACGCCCGCGTCAGGAAGCGCTCGGCGAGCGCGCGCAGCCCCGCGTCACCCAGCCCGAGCCGACGGCGCAGGTAGGCGTCCATGCCGCCGGGCAGCGCGTCGATGGCCTGCAGCGCGGCGTCGAGGAAGGCCGCGTCGACGCGCCACAGCACCGCCAGCGCGTCGGGCGGCGTCTGGCTCGGCGGCAGCACGGGGCGACGGTAGAGGGCGTTGGTCAGCAGGTAGTCCTGCATCACCACCGGGCGCGGCACGCCGAGCGCGACCAGCAGCAGCGCGGCGGCGACGCCGGTGCGGTCCTTGCCGGCCGTGCAGTGGAAGACCACCGGGCGCTCGTCGTGCGGGTCGAGCAGCGCGTCGAACAGCTCGGCGAAGCGGTCGGCGCGCTCGACGACGAGCATGCGGTAGAGGTCCTGCATCAGCGCGAAGACCACCGGCGCGGTGATCGACTCGCCGGCCGCGGCCAGCTCGCCGATGCGCTGCACGATGGTCGGCTCGATGGTCAGCGCGTGCTGGCTGACGCCGGGCAGCTCGTACGGTCGCGCGGCGCGCTCCTCGCGGCCGCGGAAGTCGAAGGCGCGGCCGAGCCCGAGGCGGGCGACCCGTGCGCGGTCGGCGTCGCTCAGCGCGGCCAGGTGGTCCGAGCGGTACACCTGCCCCCAGCGCAGCGGCCGGCCGTCGTGCCCGGCATAGCCGCCGAGGTCGCGGAAGTTGCTGGCGCCTTCGAGCGGCAGCGTGCGGTCGGTCGGTGTCGCGGACATGCGCCGATTGTCGGGCGCGATCGTGACGTGCGCGCGAGCGTTGGCTTCGGCGCGCGCGCCGGTCAGACGAAGGGCAGCGTGCGCGTCGCGAAGCGGTCGAGCCCGGGCAGCACGTCCAGCAGCTGCGCGTCGCCGAGCCCGAGCCAGCGGCCGCAGGTCGCGGCCAGCTGCAGCACCGCGGTGGTCGGCAGCAGGCGCCCCGAGCCGAGGTCCGCGCTGCTGCCGGCGGACAGGCTCGGGAAGCGGCCGACCATGTCGCCGCCGCGCACGCCGCCGCCGACGACGAAGTGGTGCGCGCCCCAGCCGTGGTCGCTGCCGTCGCCGTTGGAGACCAGCGTGCGGCCGAACTCCGACGCGGTGAACAGCATCACGTTCGGGCCCAGGCCGGCGTCCTCGATCGCGTCGTGGAACCAGCGCACCGCGTGCGCGACGCGCGCCGACAGCACCGGGTGCACCGCGGGCTGGCCGCTGTGCGTGTCCCAGCCGCCGATGCCGACGAAGAAGACCTGCCGCTGCATCCCCATCGTGGCATGCGCCGACGCGATGCGCGCGACGATCGCGAGCTGGCGCGCGAGCGAGTCCTGGTCCAGCCGCAGCGTACCGCCGCCGGGCAGCGCGATCGGCGTCGCCGGCAGCGCGGGGATCGTCGAGCCGGCGAGCCCGTTGCGCAGCGCCAGGTCGGCGTCGATCGAGCGCTGCACGAGCGCGGTCAGGTCGCGCTGCATCGGGTGCGTGCCCGATGCGGCGAGCACGCTGCGCAGCGCGCGGCCGGCGGTCGACGAGCCGTGCACCCACGAGCTGCCGAGCGCGCGCATCGACAGCGGGCCGGTCTCGCCCACCTTGTACGGCTGCAGCTCGTCGCCGGCCAGGAACACCGCGTTGCCCGATGCGGTGACCGCGGTGAACACCGGCTGCGCGTTGGCCGACATCAGCAGGTCGCCCATGCGGCCGCCCCAGCCCGAGCGTGCGCCTTCGGGAGACAGCGACTGCCAGGTCGACGCCTGGTCGTTGTGCGAGAACAGCTGCGGCGGAAGGTCGCGGCCCTCGAGCGCCTCGGACCTGGTGAGCGGGCGCAGCAGCGGGCCGACGTTGGCGACGATGGTCGCCTTGCGCTGCGCGTGCAGCTCGCGCAGCGGCGCCAGCATCGACGGCATCGCGAAGCGGCGCCCGTCGCCCTGCGAGGTGGCGAGCCTGATCTCCGTGAGGTCCGACGCCGGAAGCGCGAGCGCGCCGCGCTGCTGCGCGTAGGTCGCGTAGCGGTTGGCGTCGAACGGCACGACCCAGTTGTGCGCGTCGTTGCCGCCGTGCATGAACAGGCACACCAGCGCGCGGTAGCCGCTGCCCGCGGCCGCGGCGTGGCCGGACAGCGTGCCGAGGCCGGCGAGCGACAGCGCCAGCGGCGCCGCCGGGCCGAGGGTGCCGAGCGCCGCGGTGGCGCGCAGCAGGCTGCGGCGGGAGGCGTTCATCGGGCGGGCTCCGGGTGACATGTCATCGCTGGACGAGGTATTCGGGCGACGCCAGCGCGAGGAAGACCGCGACCCGCGCGCGGTCGCGGTCGCGCGTGGCCGACGACGGCGAGACCCCGTACATCGCGTCGAGCAGGTGGTGCCGCAACGCCGGCGTCATGCGGCCGGCGAAGAGCAGCGTGTTGAGGTGGTCGACGAAGCCTTCGGGGCTCGTCTTCACCATCGCCGCCTCGGCGGTGTAGGGCGCGGTCACGTCGGCGGTGCTGCCGGTCCAGCCGATGCCCCAGCCGGTGAGCGCCTCGGCCCGGTTGACCCAGGCCGCGACCGTCGACTCGTTGGCGATCTGGAACTCGGGGCCCTGGAGGCCTGCGGCGCGCATCTCGCCGGTCGGCGGCGCGTAGCCGGGCCGGAAGTCGTTGAACACCGACAGCGCGTGCTGCGGGCGCTGCGACAGGTCCTGCAGCTCCCAGGCGAGGCGCCACTCGCCGGTGACCGAGGTGGCGCCGAAGGCGCGCGCCCAGTGCGCGACGCGCAGCACCGGCTCGCGCAGCTTGCCGGCGTGCGCGTCGGCCGGCTCGCGCGCCTCGGGGTCGAGCAGGATCGCGCGCACGACCGCGCCGAGGTTGCCGCGCCGGCCTTGGCCGTCGTTGGCGAAGACCGCGGCGACGCGCGCCACGTAGGCCGGGCTCGGGTTGCTGGTGACCAGCCGCTGGATGAGCTGGCGGCCGATGAACGGCCCGACGTTGGGGTGCGCGGCCAGCGTGTCGAGCGCGATGCGCAGCGCGTCGGCCGGCGGCGTGCCGGCCGGGATGGTCCTCGCCCAGGGCTTGCCGGCGAACAGGCGCTTGTCCTGCGGCGCATGGAACTTCGGGTACGGCTTCATCGGCCGCAGGTCGATGCGCGCGCTGCCGGTGGTCGCGTAGTCGGGGCTGCCCCACAGGAAGTTGGCGTCGGTGAGCTGCGCGTCGTCGAAGCCCCACGACCAGCCGGTGAAGACGCGCGCCAGGTGCATCACGTCGGCATTGCCGTAGGTCGCGATCGGGCGCCCCTGGTCGTCGAGCCGCGGCGTGCCGTCGGGGTTGAGCTCGACGAGGCCGATCGAGAACAGCTGCATCAGCTCGCGCGCGAAGTTCTCGTCGGGCACGCGGCCGGTCGCCGGGTCGGCCTTCTGGTTGCGGATGTGCGAGAGGTAGATGCCCATCACCGGGCTGGTGGCCACGCGCTGCAGCAGCGAGCGGTAGCTGCCGAAGGCGCCGCCGGCCAGGTGGTCGAGGTACTGCGCGTACGGGCGGCCGTGGTGCCACAGGTCGCTGTGCATCAGCGAGACGACGAAGATCTGCTGCAGCGCCCAGGCCACGCGGTGGCGCAGCTGGTCGGGGTGCGTGGCGGCGGTCTTCCAGAAGGTGTCGGTGACCCAGGTCGGCGAATAGCTGGCGCCGCCGGGCCGCCACGCCGCGCCGCGGTCGAAGCGCTGCTGCATCATCGGCACGTAGACCGCGCTGTACGGGCGCGCCAGCTGCTCGTCGATCCACTGCGCCGGCGTCATCGAGCGCAGCCGGGTGATCTCGGCCGGCGTCGGGCCGAAGCTCGCCTGCTGCAGGAAGCGGCTCGCCGCCCAGCCCGACGGATCGGCGGCCGGCGCGCCGCTCGCCGGCCACTTGAAGCGCAGCGCGCCGTTGACCCACAGGTCGACCTGGCCAGGAACCACGTCGACGCCGTCGAAGGCCGCGCCGCCGCTGCCGCGATCCCACCGCACGCCGGGGGCGTTGGCGAAGACGCCGGTGTGGCCGACGCGCACCGACTCGACGTGCAGCGTGCGCCCCTGGTCGTGGCGCCAGGCGTTGTTGGCGTAGAAGACGTCGACCGCGGCGCCGGCCGCCGGCTTCGGCACCGTCAGGCTGATGTTGGCGAAGCTTCCGCTGCGCACCTCGCGACTGGCCACCACCTTGCCGCCGATGCGCACCTGCATCACGGGCCCGATGCCGTCGAGCAGCACGCCGCGCGCGCGCACCGTCATCGTCACCGAGGGGGTGCCGGCGGTGGTCTGCGCCGCGACCGGTGCCGGCACGGCGAGGCCGGCGAGCGCGGCGGCGGCCGCGAGCAGTGCCGCGAGTTCGCGGCGAGGGGTCGCGGGACGGACGGCGGTCTCGGGACGGCAGGCGGTCGGCATCGGCGGCGCGGCGTTCGGTGGCGGGCACCGCGGGTGCGGCGGGGCCGTGCACCGGTCGCCGGCCCGGGCGTGTTTTTCGCCCGGGTGCTGGGACGCCGTCTGTTGCCGGGCTGTAAGCGGCGCAATCGGCCGCTGCGCGCGGCCGCGCCGGCCGGGGCGGGCGTGAACGATGCCGCGCCGCGCGCCCCCGAATGGCCGGGCTAGAAGTAGCCTTCCTGCTTCTTCTTTTCCATCGACGCCGCGGCGTCGTGGTCGATCACGCGGCCCTGGCGCTCGCTGGTGCGGGTCAGCAGCATCTCCTGGATCACCTCGGGCAGCGTGGTGGCGCGCGACTCGGTGGCGCCGGTCAGCGGGTAGCAGCCCAGCGTGCGGAAGCGCACGTGGCGCACCGTCGGGCTCTCGCCGGGGGCGAGGCGCATGCGCTCGTCGTCGACCATGATGAGCGTGCCGTCGCGCTCGACGACCGGGCGCGGCGCCGACAGGTACAGCGGCACGATCTCGATGTTCTCGAGGTGGATGTACTGCCAGATGTCGAGCTCGGTCCAGTTGCTGATCGGGAACACGCGGATCGACTCGCCCTTGTGCTTGCGGCCGTTGTAGAGGTGCCAGAGCTCGGGGCGCTGGTTCTTCGGGTCCCAGCGGTGCTGCGCGGTGCGGAAGCTGAAGATGCGTTCCTTGGCGCGGCTCTTCTCCTCGTCGCGGCGCCCGCCGCCGAAGGCGGCGTCGAAGCGGTAGTGGTCGAGCGCCTGCTTCAGGCCCTGCGTGCGCCACAGGTCGGTGTGGATCTGCGAGCCGTGGTCGAACGGGTTGATGCCCTTGGCCACGGCCTCGGGGTTGTGGTGCACCAGCATGCGCACGCCGTACTTCTCGGCGATGCGGTCGCGCAGCGCGTACATGTCCTGGAACTCCCAGGTGCTGTCGATGTGCAGCAGCGGGAAGGGCGGCGGCGCCGGGTGGAAGGCCTTCATCGCCAGGTGCAGCATCACCGTGCTGTCCTTGCCGATCGAGTACAGCATCACCGGGTTCTCGGCCTCGGCGACGACCTCGCGCAGGATGTGGATGCTCTCGGCCTCGAGGCGCTGCAGGTGGGTCAGGTGCACGGTGTCCATGGGTCGGGCTCTTCTGCGAAGCACGCACTGTGCCCGATCGCGGCCCGCCGCGGTGCACGCGGGGCCGGGGCACTGCGTGTGGCGCCACGCGGCGGCGTCGAATCGGTCACGCCGGTGCCCGCCCGCTGTGCGGGCCGTCACGAGGGCCTGCCTACACTCGGGGTTTTCACTCGATCGTCGCCGGCCCCGTGCCGGCGCGGAGGGCAGCGCGTTGAAGGTCACGGTCGTCGGAACGGGTTATGTCGGGCTGGTCACGGGCGCCTGCCTGGCCGAGATGGGCAACCACGTGCTGTGCCTCGACGTCGACGAGCGCAAGATCCGCATCCTCAACGACGGCGGCATCCCGATCCACGAGCCGGGCCTGAAGGAGATCGTGCAGCGCAACGTCGCCGCCGGCCGGCTGCAGTTCACCACCGACGTCGAGCGCGCGGTCGCGCACGGGACGATGCAGTTCATCGGCGTCGGCACGCCGCCCGACGAGGACGGCTCGGCCGACCTGCAGTACGTGCTGGGCGCGGCGCGCTCGATCGGCCGCCACATGACCGACTACAAGGTCGTGGTCGACAAGAGCACGGTGCCGGTGGGCACCGCCGACAAGGTGCGCGACGCGATCGCGGCCGAGCTGGCCGCGCGCGGCGAGTCGATCGAGTTCGCCGTCGTCTCGAACCCGGAGTTCCTCAAGGAGGGCGCCGCGGTCGAGGACTGCATGCGCCCCGACCGCATCGTCGTCGGCGCCGACGACGAGCGCGCGATCCTGCTCATGCGCGCGCTCTACCAGCCCTTCATGCGCCAGAGCGACCGGCTGATGCTGATGGACGTGCGCAGCGCCGAGTTCACCAAGTACGCGGCCAACGCGATGCTGGCCACGCGCATCAGCTTCATGAACGAGCTGTCGCGGCTCGCCGAGCGCGTGGGCGCCGACATCGAGCAGGTGCGCAAGGGCATCGGCAGCGACCCGCGCATCGGCACGCAGTTCCTCTACGCCGGCACGGGCTACGGCGGCAGCTGCTTCCCGAAGGACGTCAAGGCGCTGATCCGCACCGGGCAGGAGAACGGCGTCGCGCTGCAGGTGCTGCAGGCGGTGGAGGACGCCAACGAGCGCCAGAAGCAGGTGCTCGTCGACAAGGTGGTCGCGCGCTTCGGCGAGGACCTCGCCGGCCGCAGCTTCGCGCTCTGGGGGCTGGCCTTCAAGCCCAACACCGACGACATGCGCGAGGCACCGAGCCGCGTGATCGTCGCCGAGCTCGCCCGCCGCGGCGCCGCGCTGCGCGCCTACGACCCGGTGGCGATGGACGAGGCGCGGCGCGTGCTCGCCGGCACGCCCCGCCTGACCTTCTGCGCCAGCGCCGCCGAGGCGCTGCAGGGCGCCGACGCGCTGCTCGTGATCACCGAGTGGAAGGAGTTCCGCAACCCCGACTTCGACGCCATCAAGTCGGCGCTGAAGCAGCCGGTGATCCTGGACGGCCGCAACCTCTACGACCCCGCGCTGATGAGGATGCTCGGCATCGAGTACCGGGGCATCGGGCGCGCGGCGGGCGACTGACCTGGCCAGATACAGGTTGCATCTGGCTAGAATTGCCGGATGCAGGTCAACATCCTCGACGCGAAGAACCGGCTGTCGCAGCTCGTGAAGGCGGCCCAGGCGGGCGAGGAGGTCGTGCTGGCCAACCGGGGCCGGCCCGTTGCTCGGCTGGTCGGCATCGCCGACGGTCGCGAGCCGGCAGCGTCGGGCGTCGTGGCATGGCTGCGCGAGCACCCGCTGCCGGCGCACGCCCGGCGCAGCGCGGCCGAGATCGACGCCGACCTCCAGGCCGAGCGCGGCGCGTGGGACTGATCTACCTCGACACCTGCATCGTCGTCTACGCGTTCGAGACGCATCCGGCGTACGGCGAGCGCGCGCTGCAGGCCATGGCTTCGGTCCCGCCGGAAAGGCTCGCGATCTCGCCGCTCGTGAAGCTGGAGTGCCTGGTGGGACCCATGCGCGATGCCCACGTCGTGCGGCAGCTCCACTACGAGCAGGGTCTGGCGCGGTTCACGACGCTCGATCTGCCGGAGCCGGTCTTCCTGCAGGCCGCCGAACTCCGCGCGCGCTTCGGGCTGAAGACGCCCGACGCGCTGCACCTCGCGGCGGCGCAGTTCCACGGCTGCGACGCCCTGTGGACGAACGACGACCGCCTGGCACAGGCCGGGCGCGGGCTGGCGGTCAACGTCGTCGCCGGCCGCTGAGGCCGCGCTCAGCCGAAGACCTCGGCGGCGGCCAGCACCGGCGCCGCCGCGTCCTTCGGCGCGACGAGCGGCGTGGCGACGCCCCGGGGCAGAGGCCAGACGATGCCGATCGCCGGGTCGTCCCAGCGGATCGAGCGCTCGCAGTCGCGGGCGTACACGTCGGTCGTCTTGTAGAGGAAGTGCGTGTCGTCCTCGAGCGCGACGAAGCCGTGCGCGAAGCCTTCCGGGATCCAGAGCTGGCGCCGGTTGGCGGCCGTCAGCTCGACGCCGGTCCACTGCCCGAAGGTCGGCGAGCCGCGCCGGATGTCGACCGCGACGTCGAAGGCCGATCCGGCAACGACGCGCACCAGCTTGCCCTGCGGGTGCGGCGGCAGCTGGTAGTGCAGCCCGCGCAGCACGCCGGCCTTGCTGCACGAGTGGTTGTCCTGCACGAAGCGCCGCGGCGCGGGCAGCCCCAGGTCGCGCAGCGCGGCCTCGAAGCGCGCCTCGTTCCAGCTCTCCATGAACCAGCCGCGGTCGTCGCCGAAGACCGAGGGCTCGACGACGACGACGCCGGGCAGGGGGGTGGGCAGGAGTTTCATCGCCGCCTCCGCCTCAGAACGCCTTCTCGCGCAGCACCTGCATCAGGTACTGGCCGTAGCCGTTCTTCAGCATCGGCTGCGCCTGCGCCTCGAGCTCGGCGGCGCCGATCCAGCCGCTGCGGTAGGCGATCTCCTCCGGGCATGCGACCTTCAGGCCCTGGCGCTTCTCGAGCGTGGCGATGAACTGGCCGGCGTCGAGCAGGCTGTCGTGGGTGCCGGTGTCGAGCCAGGCGTAGCCGCGCCCCATGATCTCGACCTCGAGCTGGCGCTGGCGCAGGTAGGTCGCGTTGACCTCGGTGATCTCGAGCTCGCCGCGCGCACTCGGCCTGATCGACGCGGCGATGTCGCACACCTGCTCGTCGTAGAAGTACAGGCCGGTGACCGCGTAGTTGCTCTTCGGCGCCTTCGGCTTCTCCTCGATGCTGAGCGCGCGCCGCTCGGCGTCGAACTCGACGACGCCGTAGCGCTCGGGGTCGTGCACGTGATAGGCGAAGACGGTGGCGCCCGCGGTGCGCGCGCTGGCGCGGCGCAGCAGCGGCTGGAAGTCGTGGCCGTGGAAGATGTTGTCGCCGAGCACCAGCGCGCTGGGCGCGCCGCCGACGAACGAGCGGCCGAGGATGAAGGCCTGCGCGAGGCCGTCGGGGCTGGGCTGCACGCAGTAGCTGAGGTTCATGCCCCAACGGGCCCCGTCGCCCAGCAGCGCCTCGAAGCGCGGGGTGTCCTGCGGCGTGCTGATGACGAGCACGTCGCGGATGCCGGCCAGCATCAGCGTGGCCAGCGGGTAGTAGACCATCGGCTTGTCGTAGACCGGCAGCAGCTGCTTGCTGATCGCCAGCGTGGCCGGGTGCAGCCGGGTGCCGGAGCCGCCGGCGAGGATGATGCCCTTGCGTGCCTGCATGTCGTTCGTTGCCTCGCGGTGTCGGCCGGTGGCCGTGGATCTCGCCCCGCGGCCGCCTCGGCGGCCGTGGATCTCGCCCGCGGCCGCCTCAGCGGCCGTGGATCTCCGTCAGCATGCGCTCGACGCCCGCCTGCCAGGCCGGCAGGTGCAGCCCGAAGGCGTCGCGCAGCCGGCGCGTGTCGAGCCGCGAATTGAGCGGCCGCGCGGCCGGCGTCGGATAGTCCTTCGTCCCGATCGGCCGGATCGCGTCGGGCCCGGCCTTCAGCGGCAGCCCGGCGTCGCGCGCCCAGCCGACGACGAATCGGGCGTAGTCGAACCAGCTCGTCTCGCCGCCGGCCACGCAGTGGTAGGTGCCGGCGAGCGAAGGCTCGGCCCGCACGCGGCGCGCCGCGTGCGCGGTGACGTCGGCCAGCAGCTCGGCGCCGGTCGGCGCGCCGACCTGGTCGTCGATGACGGTGAGTGCGTCGCGCTCGGCGGCCAGCCGCAGCATGGTCTTCGCGAAGTTGCCGCCTCGCGCCGCGTAGACCCAGCTCGTGCGCAGGATCAGGTGCGTGCAGCCGCTCGCGCGGATCGCCTGCTCGCCCTCGAGCTTGGTGCGGCCGTAGACCGACAGCGGGCCGGTCGGCGCGCCTTCGTCGCGCGGCGCGCTGCCGCTTCCGTCGAAGACGTAGTCGGTGCTGTAGTGCACGAGCAGCGCGCCGAGCGCCGCCGCCTCGCGCGCGACGACGCCGGGCGCGACGGCGTTGATCGTGCGCGCGAGCTCGGGCTCGCTCTCGGCCTTGTCGACCGCGGTGTGAGCGGCGGCGTTGACGACGAGCTGCGGCGCGACCTCGCGCACCACGCCCGCCACCGCCTCGGGCTGCGTGAAGTCGGCGCGCCAGCGGCCCGGCGTGTCGAAGTCGAGCGCAACCAGTTCGCCCAGCGGCGCCAGCGCCCGTTGCAGCTCCCAGCCGACCTGGCCGTTCCTGCCGAGCAGCAGGATCCTCATGCGCGCCCCTGTGCGGCGTAGTTGGCCGCCACCCAGTCGCGGTAGGCGCCGCTCTGCACCTCGCGCACCCAGACCTCGTGGTCGAGGACCCAGCGCACGGTGCGGCGGATGCCGGTCTCGAAGGTCTCGGCCGGTCGCCAGCCGAGCTCGCGCTCGATCTTGCGCGCATCGATCGCGTAGCGGCGGTCGTGGCCCGGCCGGTCCTTCACGTGGGTGATCAGCCGCGCGTAGGGGCCGGCCGGGTCGGGGCGCATCTCGTCGAGCAGCGCGCAGATCGTGTGCACGATCTCGATGTTGGGCTTCTCGTTCCAGCCGCCGACGTTGTAGGTCTCGCCGACGCGGCCCTTCGCGAGCACGGTGCGGATCGCGCTGCAGTGGTCGCCGACGTAGAGCCAGTCGCGGATCTGCAGGCCGTCGCCGTACACCGGCAGCGGCTTGCCGGCGAGTGCGTTGACGATCATCAGCGGGATCAGCTTCTCGGGGAAGTGATAGGGCCCGTAGTTGTTGCTGCAGTTGGTGGTCAGCACCGGCAGCCCGTAGGTGTGGTGCCAGGCGCGCACGAGGTGGTCGCTGGCCGCCTTGCTCGCGCTGTACGGGCTGTTGGGCTCGTAGGCGTGCGTCTCGGTGAACGCCGGCGCGTCCGGCGCGAGGCTGCCGTAGACCTCGTCGGTGCTGACGTGCAGGAAGCGGAACCCGGCCTTCGCGTCGCCGTCGAGCGCGCCCCAGTGCGCGCGCGCCGCCTCGAGCAGCGTGAAGGTGCCCTCGACGTTGGTGCGGATGAACGCCCCCGGGCCGAGGATGCTGCGGTCGACGTGGCTCTCGGCCGCGAAGTGCACGACCGCGCGCGGCCGGTGCGCGGCGAGCAGGCGGTCGACGAGCGCCCGATCGGTGATGTCGCCGTGCACGAAGACGTGCCGCGCATCGCCGGCCAGCGACTCGAGGTTGCGCAGGTTGCCGGCGTACGTCAGCGCGTCGAGGTTGACGACGGTCTCGTCGCTCTGCGCGAGCCAGTCCAGCACGAAGTTGCTGCCGATGAAGCCCGCCCCGCCCGTCACGAGGATCGTCATTTCGGCGCCCTTCCGTAGGTGTCCTCGAAGCGCACGATGTCGTCCTCGCCCAGGTAGCTGCCCGACTGCACCTCGATGATCTCGAGCGGCAGCTTGCCCGGGTTGGCGAGCCGGTGCACGGCGCCGAGCGGGATGTACGTGCTCTGGTTCTCGGTGAGCAGGATCTTCTGATCGCCGACGGTGACCTCGGCGGTGCCGCTGACGACGATCCAGTGCTCGGCGCGGTGGTGGTGCATCTGCAGGCTCAGGGACGCGCCGGGCTTGACCAGGATGCGCTTGACCTGGTGGCGCGGGCCGTTGTCGATGCTGTCGTACCAGCCCCACGGGCGGTGCACCTTGCGGTGCAGCGCGTGCTCGCCGCGCTGCTCGGCGCCGAGCTGCTGCACGATCTTCTTGACGTCCTGGCTCTTCTCGCGGCTGGCCACCAGCACGGCGTCGGGCGTCTCGACGACGACCACGTCGTCGAGCCCGACCGCGGCGACCAGCCGGCTCGTCGCGTGCACCAGCGTGTCGCGGCTGTCGGTGACGATGGCGTCGCCGACGGTGGCGTTGCCGGCATCGTCCTTGGGCAGCACCTGCCACACCGCCTCCCAGGCGCCGAGGTCGTTCCAGCCGGCGTCGAGCGCGACCATGCGGATGTCGATCGCGCTGCCGGGGCACTTCTCCATCACCGCGTAGTCGACCGACTCCGACGGCACGGCGGCGAACTCGGCCTTGCCGGGGCGCACGAAGGCGGCATCGGTGGCGCGCGCGGCCCAGGCCGCGTGGCACGCGGTCGCGATGTCGGGGCGGAAGCGCTCGAGCGCGCTCATCCAGGCGGATGCGCGCAGCACGAACATGCCGGCGTTCCAGAAGTAGCCGCCCTCGGCGAGGTAGCGCTCGGCGGTGGCCTGGTCGGGCTTCTCGACGAAGCGCTGCACGCGGGCCTCGCCGCCGTCGGCCGGCAGCGCGCGGATGTAGCCGTAGCCGGTCTCGGGCCGGTCCGGGGTGATGCCGAGGATGGCGATCGCGCCGCCCGCGGCCGCGGCGACCGCGCGC
>JALORQ010000058.1 GCA_025458805.1 Rubrivivax sp. | reverse complement strand
CGCCAACGAGGCGATGCTGATCGCGAGCCAGCTCGGCTACCCGGTGGCGCTGAAGATCGACTCGCCCGACATCGCGCACAAGAGCGACGTGCAGGGCGTGGTGCTCGACGTCCACAGCGCGGCACAGGTGCGCGACCGCTTTCACGACATGCTCGAGTCGGTGCGCCGCGCGATGCCCGACGCGCGCATCAACGGCGTGACGATCCAGCCGATGGCGCGGCGGCGTCACGGCCGCGAGGTCTTCGTCGGACTCACGACGGACGACCCGTTCGGGCCGGTGATCACCTTCGGCGCCGGCGGCACGATGATCGAGCTGATCGCGGACCGCTCGATGGAGCTGCCGCCGCTCAACCAGTTCCTGGCGCGCCGGCTCATCGAACGCTCGCGCGTCGCCGAGCTGCTCGCCGAATGGCGCGGCGCGCCGGCCGCCAGCGTCGAGGCGCTCGAGCAGATCCTGCTGCGCGTCTCGGAGATGGTCTGCGAGCTGCCGCAGCTGCGCGAGATGGACATCAACCCGATCATCGTCGACGAGAACGGCGCGGTCGCGGTCGACGCGCGCATCGTCGTCGACCATGCGCCGCAGGGCGCGGGCGGCCACTACACGCATCTGGCGATCCTGCCGTACCCGACGAGCCAGGAGCGCGAGTGGCCGATGAAGGGCGGCGGGCTCTACACGATCCGTCCGATCCGACCCGACGACGCGGCGATGCTCCAGGCCTTCGTGCGCGGGATGAGCGACGAGAGCCGGTACTTCCGCTTCGCCAGCACGATGCCCGAGCTGCCGGCGCGCATGCTGGCGCGCTACACGCTGATCGACTACGACCGCGAGATGGCGCTGGTCGCCGTGCTCAAGGAGCGCCACGCCGCCGACGACGGCGGCTTCACCGAGACCGAGCGCATCATCGGCGTGTCCCGCTACATCACCAACCCCGACCAGACGACCTGCGAGTTCAGCCTCGCGGTGGCCGACGACTTCAAGGGCCAGGGGCTGGGATCGCGGCTGATGCTGGCGATCATCGATTTCGCGCGCGGGCGGGGGCTGACCGAGATCATCGGCCTGATCCTGGCGAACAACGCGCCGATGCTGCGGCTGATGGGCAGCCTCGGGTTCGCGATCGGGCCCTTCCCCGAGGATCCCGACTTCCGCATCGCGACGAAGGCCCTGTAGCGGCGCAGCGTCGCGACGGCGTCAGGCCGCGGCGCGGCGGTCGGCGCCCGCGCCGTGCCGCCTGACCGCTTCGCGCCCCCGCGCCAGCGCGTAGGCGAGCGCGGCATCGGCCGTGTCCCAGCGGTAGCCGCACGCGATGTCCTCGTCGCGCAGCAGCTCGCAGCGGCGGCCGTCGGGCCGGTGATGCTCGACGACCACGGCAGCGGTATAGCCGCGTCCGCAGCGGGACTCGATCGCGCCGAGCCAGATCCGGCAGCCGCCTTCGTCGACCTCGCGGAACCGCATCACCCCTCCAGCTTCGCTGCCAGGGATGATCTGCGCCGCCCCGGCGGCGGCCAATCCCGCCGCCGAGGGCCCCCGCACGGGGGTGTGCGCGAGACAATCCGCATCATGCCGAGCACTCCCATGCGCCCCGAGGCCCGCACGATGCCGCTTCCGGGCCTCAGCGAGGCCGTCGAGGTGCGCGACAGCGCGGTGCACGGTCGTGGCGTCTTCGCGCGCGATGGCTTGGCGCGCCACCATGTCGTCGGGATCTACGAAGGGCGCCGCTACACCGCGGCGCAGGCGCGGCGCCGCCGCTGGGACCACGGGCTGACCTATGTCTTCGGGCTGTCCGACGGCACGGTGATCGACGGCGCGCAGGGTGGCAACGGGACCCGGCACCTCAACCACCGCTGCCGCCCGAACTGCGAGGCGGTCGAGGTCCGACGCGCCGACGGCGGGCTCGACATCGTGATCCGCACCACGCGGCGCGTCGCTGCCGGGCGCGAGTTGTTCATCGACTACGCGCTCGACGTCGACGACCCCGGGGCGCCCGAGTACCGCTGCCGCTGCGGCGCGCGGGGCTGCAGAGGCACGATGGCGGCCATGCCAGCCACCCGCTGAGCCGACGCAGGCGCGCTCAGCCGGCCGTCTCGTCGATGGCCGCGACCTGTTCGCGCAGTTGCACGGCCAACTGCGACCACCAGGCCGGGGTGCCGAAGAACGGAAAGGCTGCCGGGAAGGCCGGGTCCGTCCAGCGCTCGGCGATCCACGCCGCGTGGCGCAGCATGCGCAGCGTCCGCAGCGGCTCGACGAGACGCAGTTCGCGCATCTCGAAGTCGGCGAACGCGGTGTATCCCTCGAGGAGTTCCCCGAGCTGGCGCTGCAGCGTCGCCGCGTCGCCGCTGGCGAGCATCCACAGGTCCTGCACCGCGGGCCCGTTGACCGCGTCGTCGAGGTCGACCAGGTGGGGCCGGTCGTCGCGCCACAGCAGATTGCCGGGGTGGCAATCCCCGTGAAGCCGAAGCGTCCCGAGCGGTCCGGCGGCCGCGAAGGCGTCGGCAATGCGGCCGGCAGCCGCGTCGGCCGCGGCGTCCCAGGCGGGCTGCTGCGCGGGCGGGACCGCGCCCAGATCGGCCAGGCGGGCGATCGCGCGACGCGCGTCGTCGGCCGGCTGCATCGTCGGGCGATGATGGAATCGCGAGCGTCGGCCGACCGCGTGCAGCCGTCCGATGAAGCTGCCGATGCGGCGCAGCACGCCCGGCTGCTCGAGTTCGGGTTCGCGCCCGGCGCAGCGCGTGGCGACGGCGAAGCGGTGCACGGTGCCGCCGATCGTCACGCAGGCGAGCGTCGGCGGCGAGCCACACAGCCGGGGTCGGACGCCGCGGCCGGATGTCGGTTCGCCGAGGACGAGGGGTGCGACCACGGGGACCTCGTCGTCGGCCAGCTCTGCCGAGAACGCATGTTCCTCGAGGATCTGCTCGTCGCTCCAGCGACCGGGACGGTAGAACTTCGCGACGACGGCGCGCCCGTTCTCCAGGAACGCCATCACGACGCGGTTCTCGTACGAGTTGAGCTGCAGCAGCCGACCGTCGCCGCGCAGCCCGACGGCGTCCAGCGCCTCCAGAACCTCGGGCGGCGTGAGCGCGGCGTAGCCCGGAGCGTCCGGGACGGGATAGGCAGGCATCCGCGGCACTGTACGCCGCAGCAGCCGGATCAGGGGCGCAGCGGCGACGCTCGGCTCGCGAACGCGTCGGCATCAGGGAAGGGCGTGGCGCCGCCGACCTCGCCGCGCAGTTCGCCGAAGTCGCTCGGCGCCGGCGCCGAAGCGCGCCCGTCGTCACCGAAGAACGAGTCCTGGAAGAAGCCGGACTCCTGCCAGAGCGTCGCCCTGCCGCGCGATCCCATCGAGCGGGACGTCGGCGCGCCCGTCGTCGGGGCCGGCAACGGTCCGCGCGCGCCGGCAAGGCTGTGGGGCAGCAGCAACTGCAACTCGGGCACCGAGGGCAGATGGTCGATCGGGCAGCGCAGATAGCGGATCCTGCAGGCTGCCAGCACCGACTGCTTGATCTGCACGCTTCGGCGCGAGCTTCCCCGGTCGGTGTCCAGGTCGATCGCGGCCAGCACGCGCCCGCTGCCGCTGCAGATGGCGAACGTGACGTGGATGCCACCGAGGAGTTCGTACCAGTACGCCACCTCCTGGGGGTCGGCAGGCTGGCAGAAGCGCACCAGCGGCAGCTTCGACAGAACGACGTGGTGCGGCAGCGCTTCCCGCAGGTGGCGGTAGGCGCGGCGCTCGTCCGGCGTGAAGACCGGCCGCGCCGACAGGCCCCACTCCGCCGGCAGCGCTTGCGGGCGCGGCGCACGACGCCGCCACGCCCAGAGCGCGGCAGCGATGGCGAGCAGGGCCAGCGACAGCGTCGCCAGCACCCACGGGAGCGTTTGCGGCATGGGGTCGGTGATGAGCCGCGGTGGCGGGCGCTGTCGGCCCGGTCCGCGGTCGCGTGAACGTGTGAGCGGATGCTACGGATGCCCGGGGATCTCGTGGTATCCCGCGGATGGGCGTCACGGCCGGGCATCGTGCGGCGTGGCGCGAACGGCCACCAGGACCCGGAACCCGAACTTGGCGCCTTGATCCGGCTGAAGTATCATTGAAGGCTTTTCTTCGACAACGGCCGAAGAAAGCGCCTGGCAGGCATCGCGCCCCGGCGGGATGGTTCCATCGTGGCCATCCGAAGGGTGGTGCCTGCAGCGATGTCGCCCGGGAGGCCGCGTCCGACAAGCGGCGCCCCGGGTGACGGCCGTCAACCGCCGCGTGCGTCCGCGTGCGCGGCTTTCCGGAAGACCCTCATGAAGACCTTCAGCGCCAAGCCGGCCGAGGTGAAGCACGAGTGGTACGTGATTGACGCCACCGATCAGGTGCTCGGACGTGTCGCCAGCGAAGTGGCGCGCCGACTGCGCGGCAAGCACAAGGCCATCTACACGCCTCACGTCGACACCGGCGATTTCATCGTCATCGTCAACGCCGAAAAGATCCGCGTCACCGGCTCCAAGTCCACCGACAAGATCTACTACCGCCACAGCGGTTACCCCGGCGGGATCTACGCCACGTCCTTCAAGGACATGCAGGCCAAGCACCCCGGGCGTGCGCTCGAGAAGGCGGTCAAGGGCATGCTGCCCAAGGGCCCGCTCGGCTACGCGATGATCAAGAAGCTCAAGGTGTACGCCGGTGCGACGCACCCGCACGCCGCCCAGCAACCCAAGGCCCTGGCGCTGTGAGGACTGCACGATGATCGGACCCTGGAACTACGGCACCGGCCGTCGCAAGTCGAGCGTCGCGCGCGTCTTCCTGAAGAAGGGCACGGGACAGATCACCATCAATGGCCGGCCGATCGACCAGTACTTCGGCCGCCAGACTTCGATCATGATCGTCCGGCAGCCGCTGCTGCTGACGGCCAACGACGGCGCGTTCGACATCAAGGTCAACGTGCACGGTGGCGGCGAGTCGGGTCAGGCCGGGGCGGTGCGGCACGGCATCACCCGCGCGCTGATCGACTACGACGTGGCGCTCAAGCCCGACCTCAGCCGCGCCGGCTTCGTGACGCGCGACGCGCGCGAGGTCGAGCGCAAGAAGGTCGGCCTGCACGGCGCCCGCCGTCGCAAGCAGTTCAGCAAGCGCTGACGCCGGTGGCCTTCGCCCGGCGGGCTCCCGCCGGGTGGTTTCCGACGCGAAGACCGCGGGACCCTCAGGGTCACCGCCGGGCCCGCGAGCGCGTGCCGCAGGCAAAATGCCATGGGCCGGGTCCCACACCCGCGCCTGACCCGATCTGGAGCATGCGATGAATGCCGTAGCCGAACCGATCCCGTCCCTGGCCGACGAACTGCCGCCGCCACTGGTCTTCACCGACAGCGCAGCGCACAAGGTGCGCGAACTGGTCGACGAGGAGGGCAACCCCGAGTTGAAGCTGCGGGTGTTCGTTCAGGGTGGCGGCTGCTCCGGGTTCCAGTACGGATTCACTTTCGACGAGATGGTCAACGACGACGACACGCAGATGACGAAGAACGGCGTCACGCTGCTGATCGACGCCATGAGCCTGCAGTACCTCGTCGGTGCCGAGATCGACTACAAGGAAGACCTGCAGGGGGCGCAGTTCGTGATCAAGAATCCGAACGCCACCACCACCTGCGGTTGCGGTTCGTCGTTTTCCGCGTGACGTCGCCGCTGGCAGCGGGCATGTCCGCTGCCAGCGTTCTCAGGCGGGATAGAGGGCGCCGAGTCGTCGCTGGCCTTTCGCTCCGGTGACCTCGGGCAAGTTGCCCGCGCGTCCCTCGACGAATTGGCGCGCCAGCCACGCGAATGCGGTGGCTTCGACCCATTCGGCCGGCAGACCCAGGCTGTCGCTGAGGGCCACCTCCGAACCGTCGAGCAGTTCCGCCAACCGGCCGATCAGGTAGGCATTGCGGGCCCCGCCACCGCACACGACGAGACGCCGCGTGCGCGGTTGGTGTCGCTGCAACGCCTCTGCTGCCGCGCAGGCGGACAGTTCGGCCAGCGTCGTCAGCACGTCGAGCGGCGCGGCCGCGTCGACGCTCTGCACATGGGCGTCGAGCCAACCGGCGTTGAACAGGTCTCGCCCGGTGCTCTTCGGCGGCGCCCGATGCAGGAACGGCTCCGCGCGCATCGACGCGAGCAGCGCCGGCAGCACGCGACCGCCGCGGGCAAGCCGGCCGTCGTCGTCGAAGGCGCATCCGAAGTGCCGCGCGCACCACAAGTCCATCAACACGTTGCCGGGGCCGCAGTCGAACCCTCGCGCCGGCCCGACGGCCGGCAGCAGCGTCAGGTTGGCGATGCCGCCGAGATTGAGGACGGCGACGTCGGCATCCGGTTCGGAAAACCGCTCGGCATGGAAGGCGGGAACCAGCGGCGCCCCTTGTCCTCCGGCGGCGATGTCACGACGGCGCAGGTCGCAGACGACGTCGATTCCCGTCAGTTCCGCGAGCAGCGCGCCGTCGAGCAACTGCACGGTGTAGCCCGTGCCGTCGAACTCCCCGGGACGGTGCCTGACGGTCTGGCCATGCGCGCCCAGCGCGCGCACGTCGCCCGGATCCAGGCCCGCATCGCGCAGCATCCGCACGACGACGGCCGCGTATTCGCGCGCAATCGCACTGGCTGCCAGCGCGGCGCGGTGGATCTCGTCGGGTCCGGGCGCGTTGAGTGCCAGCAGCGTATCGCGCAGTCCAGGCTCGAGAGGCGCATGCGCGTGCACGACGACGCGGGGCGCCGCCCCACCGGCGTCGAGGTCGGCGATCACTCCGTCGATGCCGTCGAGCGACGTCCCGGACATCAACCCGGCAAACAGCGCCACGCTCGGCGGGCCAGGCTACTCGAATCGGGTGCGCGGGGCCGCCACGCCCTCGGCCAGGTCGAGCTTGGCCTGCATCAGGCGTGCCGACTCGTCGAAGCGGGCGCGGACGGTGTTGTCGAGCACGATTGGCTCTGACGCCTTCGCGATCTGCAGCGGGTCCTTGTGCACGCCACCGACGCGAAACTCGAAGTGAAGATGCGGTCCGGTGGTCCAGCCCGTCATGCCGACATTGCCGACGTGCTGCCCCTGGTCCACGCGCTCGCCCTTCTTCACCACGATGCGGCTGAGGTGCGCGTACAAGGTGTCGCGGCCGTTACCATGGTCGATCTGGACGGTCTGCCCGTACCCGTTCTGCCAGCCGGCGAAGCTGACCACGCCGTCACCGACCGAGCGCACCGGCGTGCCGACAGGGGCGGCGTAGTCGACGCCGCGGTGCTGCCGCCAAGTCCGCAGCAGCGGGTGCATGCGCATCGCGAAGCCCGACGTGACCCGCGAGAACTCCATCGGGCTCGCCAGGAAGTCACCCTGCTTGCTGCGTCCGTCGAGGCCGAAGTAGCCGCCCCGGGGTCCGGCCCCACCGAACCACAGCGCGTGATGGCTCTTCCCGGCATTGACGAACTCGGCCGCCAGCACCCGCCCGACACCGTCGCTCCATGCGACGGCTTCGCCATCGGCGGTCAGCGTCTCGTAGACGACGCTGAACGTGTCGCCGCGGCGCAGGTCGCGGTGGAAGTCGATCTCGGTGGCGAAGATCTCGGCCAGCTGGACGGCGACGGCGTCGGGCAGCCGGGCTGCCTCGGTCGCGGCGAAGAGCGACGACGTGATCGTGCCGCTACCAAGCTGTATGCGGGGCTCCAGGGCGACGACGCGGGTGTCGACCACCCAGCCGGCACCGTCCCGGCGGATCTCGAGCCGGTGGAAGTGCGTCTTCGCCTGGCCGCCGGCCTCGACGGGGAACCTGGCGACCAGCTCGGCGAGTTCGCCCGTCGGGCCCGACCGGGCGTGGATCATCTTGCCGGCCCGGCCCGAAAGCACCCGTCGCGCCGTCGGGTGGGTGCGCAGCAACTCCGAAGCCTGGGCGTCGACGATGCCCAGGCGTGCCAGCAGACCTTCGGCCGTGTCCGCGACCCTCGTGACATCGCTGCGCGTCAGCGACGGCTGCGGCTGAGCGGCAAGCCGGTCGAGCTGCGCGTCAAGGCTGCCTGCCTCCACGGGCTCGGTCACGATTCGCGTCGGCAGGTCGGCGGCATCGGGCGCAAGCGGCGCAATGCCGAACGCCGTGATCCCGAATCCGCCGAGCGCGGCGACGACGCCGACGGTCAGCGCGCGGCGATGTGCAGCGGCAGCACGCTGAAGCCCATCGAGACGGCGGCGCAGTTCAGGCGGCAATCTGTGCGCTCCGGAAGGCCGGCCGCGAGCGGCGGCGCAGAGGTTGATGACCCGGGCGCGAGCCGCCCGTTTGCAGCGCGTCGCCCCTCTAGAATGGCGTGCGTACCACCCGGCAGCGACGACTTGACTGCCGGGACCGGAGTATAGCCAGCCGATCGGCCATCGGCGGCAAGAAGAAGCACCCGCGAGCACCCGCATGAGCGAGAACACGCGCGCGCCCGCGAGGGCCGCCCATCCCGTGACCGACCGAGTGCTCGAGGCGCTTGAGATCTCGCGCCGCGGTTGCGACGAGCTGCTGCCCGAGGCCGACTGGCTGGGCAAGCTTGCCCGCTCCGAAGCCACGGGCGTCCCGCTGCGCATCAAGCTCGGGCTCGATCCGACTGCGCCCGACATCCACATCGGCCACACCGTCGTGCTGAACAAGATGCGGCAGCTCCAGGACCTGGGGCACACCGTGATTTTTCTCATCGGCGACTTCACGTCGCTGATCGGCGATCCGTCGGGCCGCAACACGACCCGGCCGCCGCTGACGCGCGAGCAGATCGACGCCAACGCGCAGACCTACTACCGGCAGGCCAGCCTCGTCCTGGATCCGGCCAGGACCGAGATCCGCTACAACAGCGAGTGGTCCGATGCCCTCGGCACGCGCGGGCTGATCCAGCTGTCGGCCCGGTACACGCTGGCGCGGCTGCTCGAGCGCGACGATTTCACCCGGCGTTTCCGCGCCGGCTCGCCGATCAGCGTCCACGAGTTGCTCTACCCGCTGATGCAGGGCTACGACTCGGTGGCCCTGCGGGCCGATCTCGAACTCGGCGGCACCGACCAGAAGTTCAATCTCCTCGTTGGGCGCGCGCTGCAGTCCGAGTACGGCCAGGAGCCGCAGTGCATCCTCACGATGCCGTTGCTCGAGGGTCTCGACGGCGTCGAGAAGATGTCCAAGAGCAAGGGCAACTACATCGGCATCTCCGAGCCGGCCCCGACGATGTTCGCCAAGCTCATGTCGATCAGCGACGTGCTGATGTGGCGCTACTTCGAGCTGCTGTCTTTCCGGCCGCTCGCCGAGATCGGCCGCCTGCGCGCCGAGGTCGATGGCGGGCGCAACCCGAAGGACGCCAAGCTGCTGCTGGCGCGCGAGATCACCGCGCGCTTCCATGGTGCCGGCGCCGCGGCGGCAGCCGACGAGGACTTCCACCGCCGCGCCGCCGGGGGCGTCCCGGACGAGATTCCCGAGGTCGCGCTCGGCGGCGCGCCGCTGCCGATCGGCGCGCTTCTCAAGCAGGCCGGGCTGGTGCCGAGCACCAGCGAGGCGATGCGCATGGTCGACCAGGGCGGCGTCCGCGTCGACGGCGTGGCCGTCTCGGACCGGGCGCTGAAGCTCCCGCCGGGCACCTTCGTGGTCCAGGTCGGAAAGCGCAAGTTCGCGCGCGTGATCCTGGGCTGAGCGCGCGCCGGGGCGGCCGCGTCGTCACCGAGCCCGATGCAGGTTGCCGGCTACCTGAAACTGTCGGTCGGGGTCGCGCTCGCCACCATCGCGCTGAAGACTGCCGCGTGGTGGGTGAGCGGCAGCGTCGGCCTGCTGTCGGACGCGCTGGAGTCGCTGGTCAATCTGGCCGGCGCGACCTTCGCGCTGGCGATGGTGTCCGTCGCGTCGCGTCCCCCCGACGACGACCATCCCTATGGCCACCACAAGGCCGAGTACTTCTCGAGCGGCTTCGAGGGGGTGCTGATCTTCACCGCGGCGCTGGCCATCCTTTGGGCGGCAGTGCAGCGGCTGCTCGAGCCGCAGCCGCTTCAGGCCCTGGGTCTGGGCCTGGCACTGTCCGTGGCGGCGTCGGTGCTCAACGGCGGGCTCGCCTTGTCGATGCTGCGCAAGGCCCGGGCGACCGGGTCGATCGCGCTCGAGGGCGACGCGCGGCACCTGCTGACCGATGTCTGGACCTCGGCGGGTGTCGTCGCAGGCCTCGTCGCGGTCGCCGGCACCGGCTGGATCTGGCTCGATCCGGTCATCGCGATCGCGGTGGCGCTGAACATCCTGCGCGAGGGCGCGCGCCTCGTGCACCGCTCGGCCCAGGGACTGATGGACCACGCCGTCGAACCGCAGGCCCGAGAGGCGATCGAGCGCACGCTCGACGGCTTCCGGCACCGGACGATCCGCTTCGACCACATCGTCACGCGGCGCGCCGGCCGGCGCCTTTTCGTCGACCTGCACATGCACATGCCGGCGTCGTGGTCGCTCGGCCGCGCCGCGGCCATGCGAGCGGCGGTCGAGCAGGCGCTGATGAGCGCGGTGCCCGGGCTGCGCGCGTCGATCCAGCTGCTGCCCGCCGACGTCGAGGCGCACGATCACGATCCGCCGGAGCGCGAGTGATCGCCCTCGTCCAGCGCGTTCGCGAGGCCCGGGTCGAGGTCGCCGGCGAGGAGGTGGGGGCGATCGGACGCGGCCTGCTGGCCTTCGTCTGCGCGGAGCCGGCAGACGGCGAGCCCCAGGCCGTGCGTCTGGTCGACAAGCTGCTCAGGCTGCGCATCCTGGCCGACGGCGGCGGCAGGATGAACCGCAGCCTCGCCGACTCCGGAGGTGGCCTGCTGATCGTCAGCCAGTTCACGCTCGCGGCCGACACGCGCGGCGGCAACCGGCCGAGCTTCACGGGTGCCGCCCCCGCGGACCGGGGGCGGGAGCTCTACGAGCGGGTGATCGAACTCGCTCGCGAGCGTCATCCCGACGTGCAGGCCGGGCGCTTCGGCGCCGAGATGCAGGTGTACCTCGTCAACGACGGGCCGGTGACGATTCCGATGCGCGTGGCCTGATGCCAGGCACGGAACGGGAGCCGCCGCCGCGGCCGGGCGGCCCGACGGCGGCGGCCGACCTCCGTCAGCGATCAGTCCGCGTACTGCCCGGCTGCCTTGATGGCGGGGCCCCACTTGGCGATCTCTGCCTCGACGAACTTGCGGTGCTCGGCCGGGCTGACCCGGTTGTCGGTCACCACCACCGCGCCCAGGGCCTCCTGGCGCTTGACGAACTCGGGGTCCTTCAGCGCATTGCGCAGCGCGGCGTTGACCTGGTCGACGACGGCCTTCGGCGTGCCCTTGGGCGCGTACAGGCCGTGCCAGATCGCGACGTCGAAGCCCTTGAGCCCCTGCGAGTCGAGCGTCGGCAGCTTGGCGAGCGCGGGCGTCTTCAGCGGCTGCATCGTGGTCACGGCGAAGGCCTTGACCTTGCCGGCCTCGATCTGGCTGGTCGTGTTCGTGGTCTGGTCGCACATGATGTCGACCTGGCCGCCGAGCAGGTCGGTCATCGCCGGCGCGGTCCCCTTGTAAGGGACGGTCGTCATGTCGATGCCGGTCTTCTGCTGGAACAGCAGACCGCACAGATGCGACGCCGCGCCGAGGCCCGCGTTCGCCAGGTTGACCTTGCCCTTGTTGTCGTTGAGCCACTTGACCAGCTCGGCGTAGTTGTTCGCCGGCAGCGTCGGGCGGCCGATCAGCGTCATCGGCACGTCGTTGATCATGCCGAGGAACTCGAAGTCCTCCATCACCTTGAACGGCAGCGTCCGGTACAGCGCCGGGGCGGTGGCCATGCCGATGTGGTGCAGCAGCAGCGTGTAGCCGTCCGGCGCCGCCTTCGCGACCCTGCCGGCGCCCAGCGTGCCGCCGGCGCCGCCGACGTTCTCGATGACGATGGTCTGGTTGTTGAGCCCCTTGCGCAGCACCTCGGCCAGGTCGCGCGCGACCTTGTCGGTCGGGCCGCCGGCGGCGAAGGGCACGACGATCGTGATGGGTTTCTCGGGGTAGGCGGCCGACGCCAGTCCGCAGGCGAAGGTCACGGCGAGGGCGGTCAGGGTCTTGCGCATCGATGTCTCCTCGGAAAATGGGGCGAAACGGCCGAGATCGTAGGCGTGCGACCCCGCAGGTCGCGCGTGGAAACTACCTACCCCCGGGCCTGGCACGGCCTTGCGGGGGCCGTTCAGTCGTATCGGCGCGCGTCCTCGATGACCCTGCCGTCGTTGGGCAGCGTGCCCGGCGCCACGATTGCGACGTCGGCGCGCAGCTTGGTGACGTCGCGCACCGAGGCCGCCACGGCCGCGGCCAGGCCGTCGGGCGGCTGCGCGCACTCGACGTGCAGCGTCATGCGGTCGTTGGCCATCTCGCCCTCGACCACCAGCCGCGCGCGGCCGATCTCGGGGTGGCGGTGGCGCACCGCCTCGATCTGGCTCGGATGCACGAACATCCCGCGCACCTTGGCGGTCTGGTCGGCGCGCCCCATCCAGCCCCTGATGCGGTGGTTGGTGCGGCCGGTGGGGCAGGGGCCGGGAAGCATCGCCGACAGGTCGCCGGTGCCGAAGCGCACCATCGGATAGTCCGCGTTCAGCACCGTGACGACGACCTCGCCGACCTCCGGCGCCTGGCCCGCCTTCGGCTCGGGCACCGGTTCGTCGCTGCCCGGGCGCACGATCTCGACGATGACGCCCTCGTCGACGACCAGTCCCTCGCGCGCCGCGGTCTCGTAGGCGATCGTCCCGACGTCGGCCGTCGCGTAGGCCTGGTAGGCGTCGACACCGCGCTCGCGCAGCCAGTCGCGCAGGCTGGGCGGGAACGCCTCGCCGCTGACGAGCGCCTTCTTCAGCGACGGCAGCGCGACGCCGCTCTCGGCCGCCTTCTCGATCAGGATGCGCAGGAAGCTCGGCGTGCCGGCATAGGCATCGGCGCGCAGCTCGCTGAGGGCCTGGAGCTGCATCTCGGTGTTGCCGACGCCGCCCGGGAACACCGTGCAGCCCAGCGCCTGCGCTCCGCTGTCCATGATCCACGCGCCCGGCGTCAGGTGGTAGCTGAAGCTCACGTGGACGAGGTCGCCCGCGCGCACGCCGGCGGCGAACAGCGCGCGCGCGGCGCGCCAGTAGTCGGGCGTGTCGGCGTCGGGCTCGTAGATCGGCCCTGGCGACTGGTAGACGCGCCGTGCCGGCCGCCGTGTGGCGGTCATCGCACGCCATCCGATCGCCGAGAAGCCGCCGAAGGGGTCCCACGGCGCTGCGCCGGGCGCACGACCGGCCTGCTGACGCTCGAGCAGCTCGTGCTTGCGCGTGACCGGCAGCGCGGCGAGCGCCGCGCGCGAGGTGATGGCCCGCGCGTCGATGCCCGCCAGCTTGCCGGCCAGCGCAGGCACCTGCTGCGCGGCCGCCACCTGCGCCGGCAGGGCGGCCATCAACGCCGCCTCGCGCACGGCGGGATCGCGCGTCTCGAGCGCGTCGTGATGCTGAGTCATGCGCCCAGGTCCTCGTGCATGTTCATGGGCCGCGCGTCCGGGCTCGTCGCGGAGCTGCTCCCGGCGGCCGTCACTCCTCGCGCTCCCAGCGTTCGAGGCGCTTCTTCAGCTCGTCGAGCCACTTGCGTTGCTCGGCGGCGTTGCGCAGGCTGGCCTTGTCCCACTCGGGCGTCAGCGCCAGCTTGCGCGCGGTCCTCGCCGCGATCGCGCACCCGTCGAGCTGCACCTCGGCCACGCGCTTGCCGCGCAGCTCGAAGCCGGTGCCGCGCTCCGCGAGCTTGAGGTCGCGCAGTGCGCGCTTCAACTGCACGATCGCGCTCGCCGCGTCGAACGGCGGCGGTGCGAAGCCGAAGTCCGGCAGGTCGGGCATCGCTCTGCTCTACGACAGCCAGCGCTTGCGCCGCTTGTAGCTCTTGACGTCGCGGAAGCTCTTGCGGTCGCCGCCGCCCATGCCCAGGTAGAACTCCTTGACGTCCTCGTTCTCGCGCAGCGCCTTCGCCTCGCCGTCCATCACGATGCGACCGCTCTCGAGGATGTAGCCGTAGTCGGCGTAGCGCAGCGCCATGTTGGTGTTCTGCTCGGCGAGCAGAAAGGTGACCCGCTCCTTGGTGTTGAGGTCCTTCACGATCTCGAACACCTCCTCGACGATCTGCGGCGCGAGGCCCATCGACGGCTCGTCGAGCAGCACCATCTTCGGGTTGGCCATCAGCGCGCGGCCGATCGCGCACATCTGCTGCTCGCCGCCCGAGGTGTAGGCGGCCTGCGACGTGCGCCGCGTCTTCAGGCGCGGGAAGTAGGCGTAGACCTTCTCTAGCGTCTGCGCGATCGCGGCCTTGCCGTCCTTGCGCGTGTACGCGCCGGTCATCAGGTTCTCCTCGATCGTCAGGTGCGCGAAGCAGTGACGGCCCTCCATGACCTGGATCACGCCGCGGTCGACCATCTCGGCCGGCGTCATCTTCTCGATGCGCTCGCCCTTGTATTCGACCGATCCCTTCGTGACCTCGCCGCGCTCGCCGGCCAGCAGGTTGCTCACCGCGCGCAGCGTGGTCGTCTTGCCGGCCCCGTTGCCGCCGAGCAGCGCGACCACGCCGCCCTCGGGCACCTGCAGCGAGACGCCCTTGAGCACGAGGATCACGTGGTTGTAGATGACCTCGATGCCGTTGACGTTGAGGAGGATGTTACCCATCACGTACCTCGATCGAACCAAGCTCGCGCGACGGATCCGGCTCTGCCGGTCCGTCCGCGCGGCCCCCTTGAGGGGGAGGCGGCGTGAGCCGCCTCGGGGGTGGGTCAGGACTGGCAGTCGGCCGGCGTGCGGCGCTGGATCTTCTTCTCGGCCGCGTACTTGTCCGCCGCAGCCTTGATCATCGGCTTGATGATCTGCTCGTCGGACTCGTACCAGTCGGAGGTGAAGTTCCACTTCGCCCCGTCCCAGGTGTGGATGCGGGCCCACGTCGCTCCGCGGTGGTCGGCGCAGCTGGTGCTGATCGGCCGCATCACGCCCTTGAAGCCCAGCGCATCGAGCTTGGCCTGGTCGAGTGCCAGGTTCTCGTAGCCCCAGCGGGCCTGCTCGCCGGTCATCACCTTGCCCTTGCCGAAACGCTCCTGCGCTCGCTTGACGCCTTCGACGGCGAGCATCGCGGCGGTCAGGCCGCGCATGTACAGCACCTGCCCGACCTCGTCCTTCGGCCCGGTTCCCTGGCCCTTGGCGTGCACCTTCTCGAGGATCTCCTTGACGACCGCGGAGTTGGGCTCCGCGCCGTGCTGCAACGCCAGCGCGTTGTAACCCTTGGCGCCGTCGCCGACGTCCTTCACGTCGGGCTCGGCGCCCGCCCACCACACGCCGTACATCTTCTCGCGCGGGTAGCCGGTGGCCTGCGCCTCCTTCAGCGCGGTCGAGTTCATGACGCCCCAGCCCCAGAGGAAGACGTAGTCGGGGCGGCTCTGCCGGATCTGCAGCCAGGTCGCCTTCTGCTCGACCCCGGGGTGCGTGACCGGCAGCAGCTGCAGGTCGAAGCCGTGCATCTTCTGGCGCTCCTGCAGCAGCGGGATCGGCTCCTTGCCGAACGGGCTGTCGTGGTAGACGAGCGCGATCTTCTTGCCGCGCAGCTTGTCCCAGCCGCCTTCCTTCTTCGACACGTGCTGCAGCAGGATGTCGGCAGCATCCCAGTACGTGCCGGTGAGCGGGAAGTTCCACTTGAACACCATGCCGTCGGTGCTCTCGCTGCGGCCGTATCCGGCGGTGATCAGCGGAATCTTGTCGACGGGCGCCTTCTCGGTCAGCGCGAAGGTGATGCCTGTGG
>JALORQ010000195.1 GCA_025458805.1 Rubrivivax sp. | reverse complement strand
CACGACCGGCATGTCGGCGCCGCCGATGGCCATCACCATGTGGATGCCGAACAGCAGCGCGATCACCGTCATCACCAGCAGCGGCAGCATGCCGGCCTGCACGTCCTGCGCGGCGACGAACTGCCCGCCGAACCAGATAACGATCAGCAGCGCCGCGAGGTTGAGCCAGTGGCGCGCCGGCAGCAGCAGCGGCTTGCCGCCGATCTTGCCCGAGAGCTTGCCGAAGGCGATGACCGAGCCCGAGAACGTCACCGCGCCGATCAGGATGCCGAGGTAGATCTCGACCTCGTGGATGGTCTTCTCGGCGCCGGTGTACTGCACCGAGGTGTCGACGTAGCTGGCGAAGCCGACCAGGCAGGCGGCCAGGCCCACGAGGCTGTGCATCAGCGCGACGAGCTCGGGCATCTGCGTCATCTGCACCTTCTTCGCGGCGTAGAGGCCGACGGCCCCGCCCACGACAAGTGCACCGACGATCCACGGGATGCCGCCGGCGGTGACGCGCGGCCCGAGCACGGTGGCGACGACGGCGATGGCCATCCCGACCATGCCGAACAGGTTGCCGCGCCGCGCGGTCTCGGGGTTGGACAGCCCGCCGAGGCTGAGGATGAAGAGGATGATCGCGCCGATGTAGGCGACGGTGGCCAGGCTGGAGCTCATGGTCGTCGTCCCTCGGTCACTTGCGGAACATCGCCAGCATGCGCCGCGTCACCGCGAAGCCGCCGAACATGTTGACGGCCGTCAGCACGAGCGCGACGACGGCCAGGGCGAGGATCAGGACGTTGGGCCGGTCGGCCGCGCCGGCCGCGTCGAGCGGCGGGGCCACCTGCACCAGCGCACCGATCGCGATGATCGACGAGATCGCGTTGGTCACGCTCATCAGCGGCGTGTGCAGCGAAGGCGTGACGTTCCACACCACCATGTAGCCGACGAAGCAGGCCAGCACGAACACGGTGAAGTGCTGCAGGAAGCTCGCCGGCGCGTAAGCGCCGACGAGCGCGAACAGCACCGCGCCGACCGCGAACACGATGGCCAGCGTCTTTGCCGACATCGGCTCGCCGGCGCCGTGGCCGTGGCCCTTGGGCGCCGGGGCGGCCGCCGCGGCCTTCGGCTTGGGCGGCGCGGCCGGCAGCTTGGGCGGTGGCGCCGGCCAGGTCAGCTCGCCGGCCTTGATGACCGTGAGGCCGCGGATCGCGTCGTCGTCGAAGTTGACGTTGATCTGGCCGTCCTTGGTCTTGCACAGCTCCTCGGTCAGCCGCAGCAGGTTGGTCGAGTACAGGGTCGAGCTCTGCTTGGCCAGCCGGCTCGCGAGGTCGGTGTAGCCGATGATCGTCACGCCGTGGCGCACCACCGCCTGGCCGGGCACGGTGAGCTCGCAGTTGCCGCCCTGCTCGGCGGCCATGTCGACGATCACGCTTCCGGGGCGCATGGACTGCACCATTTCGGCGGTGATCAGCCGCGGCGCCGGCTTGCCGGGGATGAGCGCGGTCGTGATGATGATGTCGCACTCCCTGGCCTGCTGCGCGTACATCGCGCGTTGCGCGGCCTGGAAGCCTTCGCTCATCACCTTGGCGTAGCCGCCGCCGCCCGAGCCCTCTTCCTCGTAGTCGACCTTGACGAACTCGCCGCCCAGCGAGACGACCTGGTCGGCGACCTCGGCGCGGGTGTCGTTGGCGCGCACGATCGCGCCCAGGTTGGCCGCGGTGCCGATGGCCGCGAGGCCCGCGACGCCGGCGCCGGCGATGAAGACCTTGGCCGGCGGGATCTTGCCGGCGGCGGTGATCTGGCCGTTGAAGAAGCGGCCGAAGGCATTGGCCGCCTCGATGACCGCGCGATAGCCGCTGATGCCGGCCATCGAGGTCAGCGCGTCCATCTTCTGCGCGCGGCTGAGCTGGCGCGGCAGGCAGTCGATGGCGAGCACCGTGGTCTTGCGCGCCTGCAGCGCCGCCATCAGGTCGGGGTTCTGCGCCGGCCACACGAAGCCGATCAGCGTCGCGCCCTCGCGCAGCATCGCGACCTCGTCCAGCGTCGGCGGCCGCACCTTGAAGACGATGTCGGCCTTCGCGAACAGCTCGGCCGCGGTCGGCACGACCTCGGCGCCGGCGGCGCGGTAGGTGTCGTCGGCGAAGTTCGCCGCGTCACCCGCACCGCTCTCGACGGCGACCGAGAACCCGAGCTTGCGCAGCTTCTCGACCACGTCGGGCACGGTCGCGACGCGCTTCTCGCCCGCAAAGGTCTCCTTCGGGACTCCGATCAGCAATGCCATCCCATCCACTCCTCACGGTGCCGCGATCGACTCTCGCGGCGCGAACCCGGGTCTCGTTCTTCTCGGTGGGCACCCCGGACTGCGGGTTCCCGCGCTTGCCCGCCGCGGCTGGCGGTGCCGGTGGGCACCTCCACGACAGGGCCGGCCGGCGGGGCCCTCGACGGCGGGGCCCGGCCGGGTGCGACCGCGCAGGTCGTGCGCGAGTCCGGCACAAACCCCGCAGGTTACACGACTTCGAGCGCGCCCCGGAGCCACGGGTCTTGGCCGCTACGATCGGCGCATGAACCACACCCGCTGGAGCCCGAGCGTCACGGTCGCCGCGATCATCGAGGACGGCGGCCGCTTCCTGCTCGTCGAGGAACACACGCCCGAGGGCCTGCGGCTGAACAACCCGGCCGGCCACCTCGACCCGGCCGAGTCGCCGCTCGAAGGGGTGGTGCGCGAGGCGCTCGAAGAAACCGCGAGAACGTTCGTGCCAGACGCGCTGCTCGGCGTCTACCTGTCGCGCTTCGTGCGGCCGGCGCGCGACGGCCGCCTGGCCGACGACGTGACCTACCTGCGCTTCGCGTTCTGCGGCCGGGTCGGCGACCCGCTGCCCGGCCGCAGGCTCGACGACGGCATCCTGCGCACGCTGTGGCTGACGCCCGGCGAGGTGCGCGCGAGCCGCGAGCGCCATCGCAGCCCGCTCGTGCTGCGCTGCATGGAGGACCACCTCGCCGGGCGGCGCCACCCGCTGGACCTGATCGCGACCGACCCGAGCGTTTACGCGGCAGGCGGCTGATCGGCCCCGACGCCCGACAGCCAGTCGAGCAGCAGCGCGGCCGCGCGCCCCGGCTGCTCGAGCGGCAGCATGTGGCCGCAGCGCTCGAGCACTCCGAGCCGCGCCCCGGGCACGGCGGCAGCGATCTCGGCGCCGTGTTCCGGTGGCGTCAGCGGGTCCGACTCGCCGGTCAGCACCAGCAGCGGCAGGCGCAGCGCCGGCAGCCGCGGCCGCAGGTCCTCGCGCGCCATCACGGCGCGGTTCTGCCGCACCAGTGCCGCGGCGCCGGCGCGGTGCACCATGCGCAGGTAGCGGTCGACCAGGTCCGGGCGGCCGGTCGCGGCGTCGTGGAAGGCGAACGGCAGGTTGGCCTGCAGCACCTCGTCGATGCGGCCGGCCTCGAACAGCTCGCAGGCCTGCGCGCGCAGCGCGCGCATCTCGGGCGTGTCGGCGCGCGCGCTGCCCGCGAGCACCGCGACGCCGAGCACGCGCGGCGGGCGGACGCCCGCGTCCCCCAGCGCCGCATGCAGCGCGACCATGGCGCCCATCGAGTGACCCACCAGCACCTGCGGCCGCGGCGCATCGGCGAGCAGCGCGGCCGCCATCGCGGGCAGCGTGTCGGCGTGCAGGTGAACGTCGGCGACGCGCACCCGGTGCCGCGCGGCGAGTGCGGGCCGCATGTCGCGCCAGACGTCGGCATCGCTGGCCAGTCCGGGCAGCAGCGTCAGGTCGAGCATCGCGGCAGTCTGCCAGAGGCGCGCGGGGATGCCGGCCAGCGCCGCGCGGCGGCTGCGCGACGCGCGCGAGAATCCGGGCCATCGTTCCCTTGCGCCAGTCCCATGCCGACCCCCGCCCCCTTCCACCTCGCCTTCCCGGTCGACGACCTGGCCGCCGCGCGCGACTTCTACGGCCGCGTGCTCGGCTGCCCCGAAGGCCGCTCGAGCGACGAGTGGATCGACTTCGACCTGTTCGGCCACCAGATCGTGGCCCACCTCGCGCCGCGGCGCGCGGGCGCCGGCCACCACAACGCGGTCGACGGCCACGACGTGCCGGTACCGCACTTCGGCGTCGTGCTGCCCTGGGACGACTTCGACGCCTTCGCCGCGCGGCTGCGCGCGCAGGGCGTGCGCTTCGTCATCGAGCCCTGCATCCGCTTCGCCGGGCAGGTGGGCGAGCAGGCGACGATGTTCTTCCGCGACCCCGCCGGCAACGCGCTCGAGTTCAAGGCCTTCCGCGACCCGTCGCGGCTGTTCGCGAAGTGAGCGTGTCGCCCGCGCCGCCGGCGCGCGTGCCGGCCGGCTGGCCGCACCGCGAGGCCAGCCGCTCGGTGCGCATCGGCCCCCTCGATTGGCACGTGCAGGTCGGCGGCCGCGGCCCGGTGCTGCTGCTGCTGCACGGCTCGGGGGCGTCGGCGCACTCGTGGGAGGGCCTGTGGCCGCTGCTGGTGCCGCACGCGACGGTGGTCGCACCCGACCTGCCGGGCCACGCCTTCACGACCGGCGCGCCGCTCACCGACCTGACGCTGCCCAAGGTAACCGCGGCGCTGAAGGCGCTGCTCGATGCGCTCAGGCTGCCGGCGCCCGCGCTCGTCGTCGGCCACTCGGCCGGTGCCGCGCTCGGCCTGCGCTGGGCCCTCGACGCGCCGCGGCCGCCGCGCGCGGTGGTCGGCTTCAACCCGTCGCTGGTCGCGCCGCCGTCGGCGTACATGCAGTTCGTCGCGCCGCTCGTCAACCCGGTGGCGACCAGCGACCTCGTGGCCTGGCTGCTGGCCAACGTCGCGCCGGCGACCGGCATGGTCGACGGCCTGCTCTCGTCGACGCGCTCGCGGCTCAGCGACGAGCAGAAGGCGCGCTACCGCCTGCTGTTCGCCAACCCGTCGCACGTGCAGGGCACGCTGGGCTTCATGGCGGCGGCCGACCTGCCGAAGCTGCTCGACGACAGCGCCCGGCTGCGCTCGCGCACGCTGCTGGTCGTCGGCACCGACGACGACTGGGTGCCGCCGGCCCCGCTGCTGGACGTGATCCGGCGCTGGCTGCCGAACGCCGAGGTGCGTCGCTGGAGCGGCGGCCACCTGATGCACGAGGCGCACCCTCGCGACGCGGCGGCCCTGGT
>JALORQ010000001.1 GCA_025458805.1 Rubrivivax sp. | reverse complement strand
GCCCAGGCCGGTGACGTCGGTGGCGCCGCCGCCCGATGCGGGAACCGAGGCGATGTCGCCGGTCGCGGCGCCGGTTCCCGTTTCCGCCCCGGCCTCCGCGCCACGGGCCGTGGCCGGGTTGCCGCCGCCGGCTTCGGCGGCGGCTCCACCGGCCTCGCCGCCGGCCATGGCGGGCGCGTCCAGGCCCCCGGCCGGCATGGTCGCGACGCCTGCCACGACCGTCGGACCCGCCGTCGCGACCGGCGCCGCGCGCGCCGCGTCCGGGCCTGACGGTGACGACCGCTTCGTCGTGCAGGTCGGCGCCTACACCGACCCGGCGACGCTGCGCGAGGCGCGTCAGAAGGTCGAGCGGCTGGGCCTGAAGACCTATACCCAGGTCATCGAGACCGATGCCGGGCGACGCACGCGCGTTCGCGTCGGGCCTTTCGACTCGCGGGCCGACGCCGACGAGGCGGCGCGACGGCTGAAGGCCGCGGGTCTGCCGGCAAACATCCTGGTGCTTTGATGGACATCGTCGCTCGCCTGCAGTCGATCGGCTGGCTCGATGCCGTGCTGCTCGCCGTGCTGGTGCTGTCGGTGGTCATCGGCCTCGTGCGGGGCCTCGTCTTCGAGGCGCTCTCTCTCGCGGGCTGGGTCGCGGCCTGGCTCGCGGCGCAGTGGGCCGCCCCGCAAGCCGCGCCTCACGTCCCGGTCGGCACGCCCGGCGGGGCGCTCAACCTCGCCGCCGCCTTCGCCGTCTGCTTCGTGGGCGCGCTGGTGGCCTGGCTGCTGGTTTCCCGCGTCGTGCGGCAGCTCGTGCGCGCTTCACCGCTGTCGGCTGCCGATCGCGCGCTGGGCGCCGGGTTCGGGCTGCTGCGCGGAGCGGTGCTGCTGCTCGCGACGGCCACGGTCGTGGGGCTGACGCCGGCACGCGAGTCGGCGACGTGGCGCGAGTCGACCGGTGCGGCGTGGCTGTCGGCCGCCACTCGCGGCATGTCGCCGTGGCTGCCCGCCCCGTTGCGCGACGTGCTGCCGCGCTGACGCCGAGGACGGAGGTCTCGAACCATGTGCGGCATCGTCGGCGTGATCTCGAAGGCGCCCGTCAACCAGCTGATCTACGACGCGCTTCTGCTGCTGCAGCATCGAGGGCAGGACGCGGCCGGCATCGTCACGATGCAGGGCACCAAGTGCTTCATGCACAAGGCGCGCGGCATGGTGCGCGACGTCTTCCGCACGCGCAACATGCGCGCGCTGCCTGGCACCGTCGGCCTTGGGCAGGTGCGCTACCCGACCGCGGGCAACGCCTACAGCGAGGAGGAGGCGCAGCCGTTCTACGTCAACGCGCCGTTCGGCATCGTCCTCGTGCACAACGGCAACCTGACGAATGCGCACGCGCTGAAGGCCGAGCTGTTCGACATCGACCGCCGCCACATCAACACCGAGAGCGACACCGAGGTGCTGATCAACGTGCTGGCGCACGAGCTCGAGCTCGCGGCGCGCGACATGCCGCTGTCGGCCGAGGAGGTCTTCAAGGCGGTGGCCGCGGTGCATCGCCGAGTCAGGGGATCGTACGCGGTCATCGCGCTGGTCGCCGGGCATGGTCTGCTGGCGTTCCGCGATCCGTTCGGGATCCGGCCGCTCGCGCTTGGCGAGGGCACGGTCGACGGTGTGCACGAGGTGATGCTGGCCAGCGAGAGCGTGGCGATCGAAGGCACCGGCCATCGCTTCGTGCGCGACGTGGCGCCGGGCGAGGCGGTGTTCGTCGACCTCGACGGGCGGGTCCACGCCCGACAGTGCGCCGAGCGTCCCGCGCTGCACCCGTGCATGTTCGAGTACGTCTACCTCGCGCGGCCCGATTCGGTGCTCGACGGCATCTCCGTCTACCACGCGCGCCTCAACCTCGGCGAGGCGCTCGCGCAGCGCGTCATCAACACCCTGGCGCCGAGCGAGATCGACGTCGTCGTGCCGATCCCCGAGAGCAGCCGCCCGAGCGCGATGGAGCTGGCGCGCAAGCTCGGCAAGCCCTACCGCGAGGGCTTCGTCAAGAACCGCTACGTCGGCCGCACCTTCATCATGCCGGGGCAGGCGGTGCGCAAGAAGAGCGTGCGCCAGAAGCTCAATGCGATCGGGATGGAGTTCAGGGGGCGCAACGTGCTGCTCGTCGACGACAGCATCGTGCGCGGCACGACGAGCAAGGAGATCGTCCAGATGGCGCGCGAGGCGGGCGCGAGGCGCGTCTACATGGCGAGCGCGGCACCGCCGGTGCGCTGGCCCAACGTCTACGGCATCGACATGCCGACCAAGGACGAGCTGATCGCCCACGGGCGCAGCGTCGAGGAGATCCGGGCCTACATCGGCGCCGACGCGCTGGTCTATCAGGACGTCGACGCGATGAAGCGCGTCGTGCGGGGCCTCAACCCCCGCCTCGACGGCTTCGAGGCGAGCTGCTTCGACGGCGTGTACGTGACCGGTGACGTGAGCGCCGCCGACTTCGACGCCATCGAGACCCAACGCAGGCTGCAGTTCGGCGCCGACGACGACGAGAGCGGCCGCACCCGCCTCGCGCTGCAGGGCGCCGAGGAGCGCACGTGACGATCCCGAAGGTGGCCTTGCCGCCCGACGTGCGGCTCGAGACGCTGGCCGTGCGCGAGGGCCTGCCGCACACGCCGTGGGGCGAGAACTCCGAGGCGCTGTTCCTGACCAGCAGCTTCGTGCACCCCGATGCCGAGACGGCGGCCCGGCGCTTCGCCGGCGAGGACGAGGCCTTCGTCTACAGCCGATTCGGCAACCCGACCGTGACGATGATGGAGCGTCGGCTGGCGGCGCTCGAGGGCACCGGCGCCTGCATCGCCACGTCGAGCGGGATGTCGGCGATCCTCATCACCATCCTGTCGCTGCTGCGGTCGGGCGACCACGTCGTCTGCTCGAACGGGGTCTTCGGCTCGACGATCCGGCTGTTCCAGGACTTCGCGAGGTTCGGCATCGAGACGAGCTTCGTCTCGCAGACCGATGCGGCGGCCTGGCGCGCCGCGATGCGGCCACAGACGAGGCTGCTGTTTGCCGAGACGCCCAGCAACCCGCTGACCGAGGTCTGCGACATCGCTGCGCTGGCCGAGATCGCGCACGCCGGCGGCGCGCTGCTGCTGGTCGACAACTGCTTCTGCAGCCCGGCCCTGCAGCAGCCGGCGCGCCTGGGCGCCGATCTGGTAATGCACTCGGGCACCAAGTACCTCGACGGACAGGGCCGGGTGGTCGCCGGTGCCGTCTGCGGCCCGGCCGACCTGATCGAGACGAAGTTCGTGCCGACGATGCGCAGCGCCGGCATGTCGCTGTCGCCGTTCAACGCCTGGGTGGTGCTGAAGGGGCTGGAGACGCTGTCGATCCGCATGCAGGCGCAGAGCGCGCGCGCGCTCGAACTGGCGCACTGGCTCGAGTCGCGGCCGGCGGTCGAGCGGGTCCACCACCCGGCGCTGCCCTCGCACCCGCAGCATTCGCTGGCGATGCGCCAGCAGGGCGGCCAAGGCGGCGCGGTGGTGTCCTTCGTCGTGCGCGCGCCCGATGCCGATGCCGCTCGGCGGCACGCGTTCTCGGTCATCGACGCCACGCGCATCTGCTCGATCACCGCCAACCTCGGCGACACCAAGACCACCATCACCCACCCGGCCAGCACCTCGCACGGCCGGCTCACCGAGGCGCAGCGCCAGGCGGCCGGCGTCGTGCAGGGCCTGGTCCGCGTCGCGGTCGGCCTCGAGCACGTCGACGACCTGAAGGCCGACCTCGCACGGGGCCTCGACGCCCTCGCCACCGCATGACCCCACCGACGCTGCCGGTGCGCACGCGCATCGCCCCTTCGCCCACCGGCTTCCTGCACCTGGGCACCGCGCGTACAGCGCTCTTCGCGTGGGCCTTCGCGCGCCACTTCGGCGGCGCCTTCGTGCTGCGCATCGAGGACACCGACGTCGAGCGCTCGACGCAGGAGGCAGTCGACCAGATCGTCGAGGCGCTGCGCTGGCTCGGCCTGGACCACGACGAGGGGCCGTTCTTCCAGATGCAGCGGCTCGACCGCTATCGCGAGGTCATCGGACGCATGCTCGACGAGGGCAGCGCCTACCGCTGCTGGTGCACCCCCGACGAGCTCGACGCGATGCGCGAGGCGCAGCGCGCGCGCGGCGAGAAACCGCGCTACGACGGCCGCTGGCGCCCGGAGACCGGCAAGAAGCTGCCCCCGCCGCGAGCCGGCGTGCGGCCGGTGATCCGGTTCCGCAATCCCGAGGACGGCGTCGTGACCTGGGACGACCTCGTCAAGGGCCCGATCTCGATCGCCAACCGCGAGCTGGATGACCTGATCATCGCCCGGCCCGGCGACGACGGTCACGAGATCGGCGTGCCGACGTACAACTTCTGCGTCGTCGTCGACGACCTCGACATGGCGATCACGCATGTCATCCGCGGCGACGACCATGTCAACAACACGCCGCGGCAGATCAACATCCTGCGCGCGCTGCTCGGCCCCGGCGGCGAACTGCCGCGCTACGGCCACGTGCCGATGATCCTCGGGCCCGACGGCGACAAGCTCAGCAAGCGCCACGGCGCCGTCAGCGTGCTCCAGTACCGGGACGCGGGCTACCTGCCCGAGGCCATGGTCAACTACCTGGCACGGCTGGGCTGGAGCCACGGCGACGACGAGCTCTTCACGCGCGAACAGCTCGTCGCCTGGTTCGACGGCCGGCACCTGGCGCGCAGCGCCGCGCAGTGGGACGCCGCCAAGCTCGCCTGGGTCAACGCGCACTACATGAAGGCGGCGCCGGACGATCGTCTGGCGGCGCTGGTGGCCGACGAGTTCGGTCGCCGCGGCCTCGTCGTGGATGCCGCGCAGGCCGAGCGGCAGGCGGCGCGGTGCATGCTGTTCAAGGATCGCTGCTCGACGATCGTCGAGCTCGCCGACTGGCTCGAGATGTACTTCGTCGCGATCACGCCGCGCGAGGCCGACCTCGTGGCGCATGTCGGCGACGCCGTGCGGCCGGCGCTGCGAGACCTGCGCGATCGGCTCGCGACCGTCCCCTGGACGGCGGCGGACATCGCGGCGGCGCTCAAGGACGTGCTGGCCGCGCACCGGCTGAAGATGCCGCAGCTCGCACCCGCGGTGCGCGTGATGGTCTGCGCTCGGGCGCAGACGCCGTCGATCGACGCCGTGCTGGCGCTCTTCGCCCGCGACGAGGTGCTGGCTCGCTTGCGGGGGGTCTGACAGGCGTCGTATACTCGCAGACTCGCTTCGAACGGCGTGTGGTCGAAAGACTCAGGGGGTATAGCTCAGCTGGGAGAGCGCTTGCATGGCATGCAAGAGGTCAGCGGTTCGATCCCGCTTACCTCCACCAAACAGGCGCCGTTCGGATGAGGCCCGCAGCCGAACGGGCATGGATTCGGATCGAGGTTTGCGCCGTCCCCTTCGTCTAGAGGCCTAGGACACGACCCTTTCACGGTTGTAACAGGGGTTCGAATCCCCTAGGGGACGCCAGCGGCAACGCTGGGCAAGCATGGCAGCACTTGCGGCTTCGGCCGGAACGCGCCACCGACGCGGAGTGGTAGTTCAGTCGGTTAGAATACCGGCCTGTCACGCCGGGGGTCGCGGGTTCGAGTCCCGTCCACTCCGCCAACGTTTCCAGCAGCCCTGCGGCATCCCCGCAGGGCTGTTTCGTTTGGTGGGCTCGCGAGCCGCGCGGCTCAGGCGGGGCCGACAGCGAGCTCGTACGGCCAGGCCGCCAGTCCGCCAGCCAGGACCCGCGCACGCAGGCCGCGCTCGTGCAACAGGAATACGGCGGCGCGACTGCGGCGGCCGCTGCCGCAGCACACCAGGTACTCCCGCGTCGGGTCGAGTGCGAACACGCCATCGTGTCGCAGGCGACCGAGCGGCAGCGGCAGTGCGCACGGGATGTGCGCAGCCTCGAACTCGCCGGGGTCGCGGCAGTCGATCACGTGGACGCGCCCGTCGGCAATGAGCCCGCGCGCCCGAATCGCGTCGACCTCCTCGACGGTCGAGGGGCCGAGCAGCGCATCGAACTGCGCCCGGTCGAGCGACAGCAGACGTCCCGGCGTGGCCATGCGCACGGTGGCGGTCCGGGTGCTGCCGGCGAGCAGCGCCTCTTCGCCGAAGGCGTCGCCATCGACGAGGCGATTGACCTGCCTCGGCGAACCGTCGGCATCGCGCTCGAAGACGTCGGCCTCGCCTTCGAGGATGACGAAGTACTGGTCGCCCTGCTCGCCCTCGCGGACGATGGTTTCGCCGGCCGAGACGCTGCGCTCGACCAGGCGCGGGATCGCGCGCGCGACGTTGTCCAGCGGCAGCCGGTGAAACACCTTGAGGTGCGGCTCGGGCAGCACGCAGGCGCCGAGGTGGCCCCAGCCGAGCAGGTCGTCGACCTCGTCACTGTCGATGGCGAGGTAGTCGGTGTCGGCGACCGCGCGCACGCGCAGCTGCCGGCCGCCCGCGCTCACGAGCGCGAAACCCGGGCTTGCGTCGTCGACGGCGACTCGATGAGAGGACGCGCCCGGCTGGCCGTCGCTGCACAGCCAGCGCCGCTCGACCTCGACCGCGCCGGCCAGCAGGACGAGGTGGTCGGACAGTCCGTCGGCCGCATCGGCGATCGTCTCGCCGACGCGTGCGCGACCGCGCCGTGCCCGCGACACCAGGGCCAGCCGGGTCGCGGCCTCGAGCGCCGAAAAGGTGGTCGTCTGGCCCAGACGGCGGGCAAGGGCGCCGAAATCCATGTGCGCGGCCGGTGTCGGGCGACGGCCGCCCGTCCCGGGACTATAAGGTTCCAGGAGGCGGGCGACGCGCCCCGGCGCACCCGCGACGGCGCGCTCAGCTGCCGGTCGCGCCCATCTGCGACTGCAGGAAGTTGGGCTCGCCCACCTTGGCCACGAGCTCGATCTGCGTCTCGAGGTGGTCGATGTGCTCCTCGGTGTCCTCGAGGATCGACTCGAACAGCTCGCGGGTGACGTAGTCGCGTATGCCCTCGCAGTGCGCGATGGCCTCCTTCAGGTGCGCCTGCGACATCAGCTCGGCCTTCAGGTCGCAGTGCAGCGTCTCGATGGCGCTCTCTCCGATCAGCAGCTTGCCCAGGTCCTGCAGGTTGGGCAGGCCCTCGAGCATCAGCACGCGCTCGATGAGCTTGTCGGCGTGCTTCATCTCGTCGATCGACTCCTCGTACTCGTGCTTGGCCATGCGGTCGAAGCCCCAGTTCTTCAGCATGCGGGCATGCAGGAAGTACTGGTTGATCGCGGTGAGCTCGAGCTTGAGCTGGGCATTCAGGTGCGCGATGACCTGCGGGTCGCCTTTCATCGGGGAGCCTTCCGGGTTGTCGTTGAACGAGGTCAGGATTGTCTCGGTTCGTCCAAGCGCGGGCGATGACCGCGTGCCAGCGGTCTGAATGCAACTGAAACGCATGCGGGGTAACTCGTCTGGGTCGCCTGCTGCGGTTGCGCTTGCAAACAACAACGATTCGCATTACGATGTCTCAATCATGATCGTATGTCTCTGTCATCGGGTCAGCGACCGCGACATCGCGCGCGAGGTGCGTGCGGGATGTGCCAGCTTCGAGGCCGTTCAGGACGAACTCCGGGTCGGAACGGCCTGCGGGGCGTGCCTGGAGTGCGCCGAGTCGTGCTTTGGCGAGCATTCGCGCCTGGCCGACTGTGGCGCCTGCCCGGGCGCGGCGCGATGCGGCGCGGTCGCGTTGACGGCATGAAGCCGCCTGCGATCCCGTCCCCGCCGCCGCAGGTCGAGCCACGCTTGCCGGTGGCGCCCGTCGCCCCGCCCGAGCCGCAGCGCCTGCGCCGCATCGCCAGCCGCGATCTGTTTGCCGGTGGGCGCGAAGTCGAGATCGAACACCAGTCGCAGGTCTACCGCCTGCGCTGCACCTCCCTCGGCAAGCTGATCCTGACCAAGTAACCCCAGTCCCTCCCGGCGGCATTGACCGCCGCGCACCTGCCAGCCCGCTGCCAGCCCGGTGCCCCGCTCGAAGGAGCCACCGTGCTGCGCGATTCCGCTGCCGCGTTCCCGCAAGCTGTCGACACCGTGTCGGCGGGCAGTGACCCGGAGCCGCCGTCCGCTCCGCCCGGCGCCGGCCGGGCACGCCGCCGCCGGCTCTGGCAGCTGCCCGAGCCGGCACGCGAGCTGGCGGTCGCCCTCGGCCTCGACGTGGACACGCTGCGCGCCGAAGCGCAGCGCGCGGTCGGTCGCATGCACCGCGCCCGCTGCCGCATCGTCGGCGAACCCGGTGACGTGCTCGATGCCGTGTTGCGCGACCTCGGCGAGCGCAATGCGCTGTCGGAGGCCGTGCAGCTCGCCCTCGACCGCCGTCATGCTCGGGCGATCGCGGTGGTGCACGCGCTGCGCGACCCCCAGGCGCTGCGCGCGCGCTGGTCCGATGCGCTGTCGCGCGGCGACGTGGCGGCGACCCTGTGGGCACTTCTCACCCACCCCGAGGGCCCGGGTCTCGACGTGCGGCTCGTCGCCGATGCGCGCGCATGGGGTGCGCGCTGCGCGCGGCAGGTCGAGGCCATGGCCGCCGAGCGCGAGCGGATCGCGATGCGTGCGGCTGCGCTTCAGACCGAGGTCGACTCGCTGCGCGCAAGGATCCTGCAGAAGCAGCGCGAGCATGAGGCGTCGCGTCGGCGACTCGAGGCCGGCCTTGCGGACCTGGCCGGACGGCTGGCGCGCGCGCAGGCCGGCGCGCCCTCGGCGGCGGCTGGCGTCGCGTCGGACGCGCCCGCGCCCGCCGCGCCCGACGAACCCGGGCCCGACGACCGGACGACGCTCCTCGTGCCGCCGTCGCAGCCGTCGCCCGGCGCGCCGGCGCGCACGCCGCCTCGGCGCGCCTCGTGCGCCGACCCCGCCGGCGCGCCGGTGGGGACCAAGCGTGCGGCCGTCCACGGCCGCCGCGTGCTGTGCGTGGGCGGCGTGCAGCATGCGGTCGCGCGCTACCGGCGCGAGGTCGAGCGCCGCGGCGGCCAGTTCGAGCACCACGACGGCGGTCTCGAGGAGGCGCTGCCGCGCCTGGACAGCCGGCTCGCGCGTGCCGACCTGGTGATCTGCCAGGCCGGCTGCATCAACCACGAGGCCTATCACCGCATCAAGCGCCACTGCGCGCGCACCGGCACGCCCTGCATCTACCTCGAGCGGCCGGGCGTCGCGCGCTTCGCGGCCGCGCTGGCCGACGGCAGTACCCCGATCGCCGAAGGACCCTGACGCCAGGCCTCCCCGACCACCCACGTCCAGCCAGCCCGCCGCGTCGACCCGACCCAGGCCGCCAGCCCGCGAATCGCCTCGACACGTCCGCCGGACCGGCCATGACCCAACGATCGACGACAACCCCCCATCGGATCGCCCGTGCGATCCGGCCCCGCGCGGGCACCACCCGCCCGGCCGCGTCATCCAGCGCGCCGATGGTCGATGTGCCTGGCCCCGGTCCGCGCCGGCGGCGTGCGGCGCGGCTCGCGCTCGTCGCGCCGGCGCTGATCGCTTCGGCGGCCATCGCCAACCCTGGCAGCCAGACCATCGAGATCACCGGCCGCGCCGAGCGCAACCCGTTCGCCGAGAGCACGTTCTCGGTGACCGGCACGCAGACCGACATCCTCAGGGTGCCGCAGTCGGTCAGTGCGGTGACCAAGGAGGTGATCCGCGAACAGGGGCTGCTGCGGCTCAACGACATCGCGCCCTTCGTCGCCGGCGTCAACGAGTTCTCGGTCTACGACGACATCACGATCCGCGGCTTCCGCAACTTCGACGACCGGCGCGTCAACGGCCTGCGCACCTACAACAGCTTCTGGAAACAGCCGTTCATCGCGCACCTCGAGCGTGTCGAGGTCATCAAGGGCCCGGCGTCGGCACTGTTCGGCGACGCCAATCCCGGCGGCACGGTCAACCTGGTGACGAAGAAGCCGCTGGCCGAGACGCGGCGCGAAGTCGAACTGCGGCTCGGTAGCGACAGCGAGGCCTATGCGGCGCTCGACCTCACCGGCGCCCTAGACGAGGGCGCGCGCTGGCTGTACCGGCTCAACGTCGCTGCCGAGGACTCCGAATCGTTCCGCAACCCCTACTTCCAGAAGGGCTGGCTGCTCGCGCCCTCGGTGACCTGGCTGCCGACCGAGACGACGCGGCTCAACCTCGACATCGTGCACGTCGACGACCGCTCGGTTCTCGATCGTGGCCAGCCCAACATCGACGGCGCCGGCGAGCTCGGCCTGGTGCCGATCGAGGTCATGGTCACGCAGCCGGGCGACCGTCTCGACACGACCGACACGTCGATCGCGCTCAGCGTCGAGCAGGCGCTCGGCGATGCGTGGACGCTCTCGGGCGCGCTGATGCGCTACCGCTACCGCGAGAAGCTGCAGGAGCACGGGCTGAACTACTACATCACGCCGAGCGTGATCGACCTGTACGCCACCGACCGCGACACGCGCGCCGACACGGGCAACGCGACGGTGCGCGCGGTCGGGCGCCTGGAATGGGGCTCGGTGCGGCACGAGGTCGTCATCGGTGCCGACACGGCGCGCCGCGAGGACTTCCAGGACGACGCCTACACGCCGAGCGACACGGTGGGCACCTTCGACCTGCTGGCGCCGACGTACCTGCCGCGTGACTTCGCGTCGTACGAGTACATCCGCGGCCAGTACGGGGGCGAACTGCGCACCACCGGCGTGTTCGCGCACGACACGATCGGCCTCGGCCGCTGGGACCTGCTGCTCGGGCTGCGGCACCAGCGCTACGAGACCACGCCGCTCGGCGAGGCGACGCAGAACAGTCGCATCACGCTGCCGCGGCTCGGCCTGGTCTACGAGGTCTCGCCGTCCGCCAGCGCCTACGGTGTCTACACCACCGGCTTCCAGCCGCCCGACACCTACGCCAACGTGCCCGCGCGCGGCGGCCCGTTCGAGCCCGAGGACAGCCGCCTGCTGGAGGTCGGCTGGAAGCAGCGCATGTTCGACGAGCGCCTGCTCTTCACCGCCTCCCTCTACGAGATCGTGAAGGACAACGTCATCGTCTACGTCGGCTTCATCGACGGGCAGGACGTCTACCGGCAGCGGGGCCGCGAGCGGGCGCGCGGCGTCGAGCTCGAGGCCTCGGGCCGCCCGATCCCGGCGCTTCAGGTCCTGGCCAACCTGGCCTACAACGACGCGCGCATCCTGGACGACGAGGATCCGGCGCTGGTCGGGGCGGTCAAGGAAGGGGCGCCGCGCGTCGCCGGCACGCTGTTCCTGCGCTACGACTTTCCCAGTGGCTTCGGGATCGGCGGCGGCATCACACACGTCGGCGCCCGCGAGACCTTCGAGCGGCCGCTGCAGTTGCCGGCGTACACGGTGGGCAACGTCGCGGTCTACTGGCAGCGCGACGCGCTGTCGCTGCAGCTGGCGGTCGACAACGTGACCGACGAGGTGCATTGGACCGGGGGCTACAACTACGGCCGCGTCTTCCCCGGCGACCCGCGCTCGGTGCGTTTCGGGGCGACGTGGCGCTTCTGACCAGCCCGCCCGGGCGGCCTTCGGCCCACGCCATGCGCCGCATTCTCGTGCTGGGCCATCGCTGGGCCGGCCTCGTGATGGCCGGATTCCTGGTGCTCGCCGGGCTGACCGGCGCGCTGCTCGCCTGGTACCACGAGCTCGACGAGGCGCTCAGCCCGGCTTGGTTCCGCACCGCGCCCGCGCCTTCGGACCGGCTGCCGCTCGATCCGCTGACGCTGCGCGAGCGCGTCGCGGCGCAGCGACCCGAGGCGCTCGTGCATTACGTGTCGCTGCGTCGCGCCGCCGGCGAGAACGCGGTCTTCTACCTCGAGGCCCGCCCCGGCGCGCCGCCCCTTGCGAACGACGAGGTGTTCGTCGACCCGTACAGCGGGCGCATCGTCGGCGAGCGCCGATGGGGCGACATCGGCCAGGGCTGGGGCAACCTGATGCCCTTCGTCTACCGGCTGCACTACGAGCTCGCTCTCGGCCGCGTCGGCGCGATCGTGCTCGGCGTGGTCGCGCTGGCGTGGACCGTCGACTGCTTCGTCGGTGCCTGGCTGACGATGCCGGCGCGCCGCCGCCGCGCCGCGGGCGGCGGGCCCGGCTGGTGGTCGCGCTGGGCCCCGGCATGGCGGCTGCGCCTGCGCTCGGGGGCCAGCCGGCTCAACTTCGACCTGCACCGCGCCGGCGGGCTCTGGCCCTGGGCGATGCTGTTCGTGCTGGCCTGGAGCAGCGTGGCCTTCAACCTCGGCGACGAGGTCTACCACCCGGTGATGCGGACGCTGTTCGCGATGCAGGGCGACCCGCGGGACCTGGCGCCCGAACTGCCCGCGCCGCTGGCCGAGCCGCCGATGGGCTGGGCCGCGGGCCTGGCCGCCGCGCGCCGGCACATGGACGAGCTGGCCGCGCGCGAGGGCTTCGCAGTGATCGAGGAGAGCAACCTCGGGTACGACGCCGCCAAGGGCACCCTCCACCTGCGCGTGCGCAGCAGCCTCGACGTCGCCGAGCGCCTCGGCCAGACCGGGGTCGTCATCGACGCGCGCGACGGCCGGCTCGTCGGCAGCTTCGTCCCCACCGGAAAGGCCGCGGGCGACACGATCACGACCTGGCTGCTCGCGCTGCCCATGGCGGCGATGTGGGGGCTGCCGATGAAGGTCTTCGTCAGCGTCGTCGGTGTGTCGGTCGCGCTGCTGTCGGCGACCGGTGTCGTGATCTGGTGGCAGCGCCGGCGCGCACGGCAGCCGGATCCGGCACGCGCCGTGGCGCGGCCGGGATCGGCCGCGGGACCGTCGAGCGAGGAGTTCGGACGATGACGCTGAACGATCTTCCGGCGGGCCGGGCCGGTCGCGTGCTGCGCGTGCGCGACGCCGACCCGTTGCCCGATCGGGCGCGCCAGCTGGGCGAGATCGGCTTCACGCCCGGCGAGCCGGTGTGCGTGCTGCGCCGTGCCATGCCCGGCGGCGACCCCATGGTCGTGCGCATCGGCAGCAGCACCTTCGCGCTGCGACGCGCCGAGGCGGCCTGCGTCGTCGTCGAGCCGCTCGACCCCTGAGCGCGACCCCGCCAGCCACGCAAGCCCGCCATGCCCACCACCCGCGAAGCCAAGATCCACGTCCATCCGGGCGGGGCGCTGCTCGCCCTGCTGGGCAACCCGAACTGCGGCAAGACCGCGCTGTTCAACCGCCTCACCGGGAGCCGCCAGAAGGTGGCCAACTATGCCGGCGTGACGGTCGAGCGCAAGGAGGGCCGCTTCGCCACCGCGGCCGGCCGGGTGCTGCGTCTTCTCGACCTGCCCGGCGCATACAGCCTGGTGCCGCGCAGTCCCGACGAGCGCGTGACGCGCGACGTGCTTGCCGGCACCGCGCCGGGCGAGAAGCGGCCCGACCTCGTTCTCGCGGTCGTCGACGCGACGCAGCTGCGGCGACAGCTCAGGCTGGTCCTGGCGGCCCAGCGGCTGGGGCTTCCTGTCGTGGTGGCGCTCAACATGGCCGACCGTGCCGAGTCGCTGGGCATCGCCATCGACGCCGCGCGCCTGTCCGGGCTGCTCGGCGTACCGGTCGTGCGGACCGTCGCGGTCAGCGGGCAGGGCACGGCCGAACTGCGCGCGCTGCTCGACGATCCCGCCGCCTGGCAACGCCCCGTGGCCGCCGCCACGGCTGCCGTCGACGACCCGGCGGACGACGCCGAGCGCGTTCAGCGGATCCTGGCCACGCTGGGCCTGGCCCGCGTCGTGCCCGCCGAGCCGGGGGACCGCATCGACCGCTGGGTGCTTCACCCGGTGCTCGGCCCGGTGCTGCTCGCGCTGCTGATGTTCCTCGTGTTCCAGGCCGTCTTCGCCTGGGCCGAGGCCCCGATGGGCTGGATCGAGGCCGGCACGGCCTGGGTCGGAGTGCAGGTCGGCGCGGCGCTCTCCGAGGGCTGGCTGCGCAGCCTGCTGGTCGACGGCATCGTCGCCGGTGTCGGCGGCGTGCTCGTCTTCCTGCCGCAGATCGTCATCCTGTTCGCCTTCATCCTGGTGCTCGAGGACAGCGGGTACCTGCCGCGCGCCGCGTACCTGCTCGACCGCCTGATGGGCGGGCTCGGGCTGTCTGGCCGCAGCTTCATCCCGCTGCTGTCGAGCTTCGCCTGCGCCATCCCCGGCATCATGGCCACGCGCACCATCGCCGACCCGCGCGATCGCCTGGTGACGATCGCACTGGCGCCGCTGATGACCTGCTCGGCGCGGCTGCCCGTCTACGCGCTGCTGATCGCGGCCTTCGTGCCCGAGCGCAACGTCCTCTCGCTGGCCGGGCTGGGCGTCGGGCTGCAGGGCTTGGTGCTGTTCGTGCTGTACCTGGCCGGGATCGCCGGCGCCGCGGCGGTGGCCTGGGTCCTCAAGCACCTGACGGCGCGCGGCCAGGAGCGCACGCTGATGATGGAACTGCCGGCCTGGCACTGGCCCCACCTGCCCAACGTGCTGCTGGGCCTGTGGCAGCGCGTGACGATCTTCCTCCGGCGTGTGGGCGGCATCATCCTCGCGATGACCATCGCGATCTGGTTTCTCGCCTCGTATCCCGCGCCGCCCCCGGGTGCCGCGGGCACGCCGATCGAGCACAGCTTCGCCGGCATGCTGGGCCGCGGGCTGCAGGTGATCTTCGCGCCGATCGGCTTCACCTGGGAGATCAGCGTCGCGCTCGTGCCCGGCATGGCGGCGCGCGAGGTGGCGGTCAGCGCGCTCGGGACGGTGTACGCGCTGTCGGCCGCCGGCGAGGGCACCGCCGAGGCCCTGGTGCCGCTGATCTCGGCGCAGTGGAGCCTGTCCACAGCGCTGGCGCTCCTGGCGTGGTTCGTCTTCGCGCCGCAATGCCTGAGCACGATCGCGACCATCCGGCGCGAGACCGGGAACTGGCGCATGCCGGCCCTGATCACGGGCGGCCTGTTCGTGCTCGCCTATGTCGCGGCCGGCCTCACGTACCACGTGACCCGCGCGCTCGGCGGCGGCTGATTCAGGCGTCCGGGCGTCAGGCCGTCCGCTGCCCGTCCGCCGCAGGACGGCGTGCCGGTGGCTCGTACCAGCGCGCCGGCGGCACCAGCTTCGCATCGGCCGGATCGGCGACGTACGCCGGCGTCATGATGGCCACGCCGTGCTCGTTGAACACGTCCAGGATGTGGCGGTGCAGGTCGCTGTACACGCGATCCATGCCGCGCGGGTCGGCGACGTGGACGTTGAGCTCGTAGACGATGCAGAAGTCGCCCAGCGACGTCTGCAGCACGAAGGGCGGCGGCTCCGCCAGCACGCCGGGCGTGCGTCCGGCCGCGAGCAGCAGCATGGCCTCGACCTGCCGCCACGGCGTCTCGTAGCCGATGCCGACCGTGGTGTGCAGGATCAGCCCGGCCTGGCGTGCAAGCGTGCTGTAGTTGACGACCGACTCGCCGAGCAGCCTGGAGTTCGGCACCACGACCTCCTCGTTCTTCACCGTGCGCAGGTGCGTGACCATGGCGCGGATCTGGGTCACGTCGCCCACGTGGTCGGCCACGCGGATGCGGTCGCCGACGCGGAAGGCGCGCCGGTAGATCATCGTGTAGCCGGCGATCAGGTTGCCCACCATCGACGCAGCGCCCAGAGACAGCAGCAGGCCGACGAAGACCGAGACGCCCTTGAACGCATCCGAACTCGACCCGGGCAGGTAGGGGTAGGCGACGACGATGGCGAACAGCAGCACCATCGTGCGCACGATGCGGAAGGTCGGCTGTGCCCATTCGGGCTCGAAGCCCGCGACCTGGATCGCGCCGTTGCCGAGCGCGTCGAAGACGAGGGCGCCGATCCGCAGCAGCCACCAGACGACGACGGCGAGGACGGCGATGAACGCCAGGCCGGGCAGGGCGTCGACGGCGCTCGCGCCCATCCGTTCGAGCGGCTCGAGGACCAGCGCGACGAGGCCCTCGGCGAACGGGCGCGTCCAGACGAAGCGCGACAGCGCCAGATCGAGCCAGACGAACGCCAGCAGCACGACGGCGAGTGCCCAGACGGTACGCAGCGCCACGCGCACGGTGCGCGAGATCTGCTCGGCATGCAGGATCGGCAGGCCCTGCACCTCGAGGTCGGTGACTTGCGTGGCCAGCCGGCGGTCGAGCCAGCCCGTGGCGATCCGCCGCAGCCGCACCAGCAGCCAGACGCCGACGGCGAAGCCGACGGTCGCCAGCGCGGCACGAATGGCGCCGGTGCGCAGCGCCTCGGGCGTGCGGTCGGCGCGGTAGTCGCCGATGGCGAGGCGGATGCGTTCGGCCCAGATCGGTGCGATCGATTCGGCGCTGTCGAAGTCGGCCAGCGTCGCGTCCTCGTCGGCCACGAGCAGGAGGCGCTGCGAACCCATCATGATCGCGACGTAGGGGCCGCTCGCCTCGGTGCGCAGTGCCGACGGATCGGCCTTCGGGTCGGCGGCGATGGCCTCGATGCGGCCTGCGATCGAGCGCGCGCGCTGCGTCGCGGGCATCGCGTCGGTGCCTGCGACGCGAAACAGCACGCTCCCGTCGATGACGACCGGCGCGGCGTCGCGCGCCGCCGTGCGTGGCGGGTTGCCTTCGGCTGCGTGCATGGGCGACGCGAGGAGCAGCGCGCACCCGAGTACGAGTCCGATGGCGATGCGAAGGAGCGTCGTCGGACCGGGGAAGGCTTGCATCGGATGCCGCGCGCTCACGGCACCGATGATAGGTGCGCGCGGCCCGCCGCCGGCGACTCCTCGCTCAGCCGTCCGCGGCGCGGAGTGCGGGCGCAGGGGCGGGCAGCACCGCCGGGACCACAGGGGACGGCGGCGCGACCTCGCGGCCGGCGGCGGACCAGTCGACGATCTCGAGGCGACCGTCGTCGTGCTCGACCAGCGCCGTCAGGCTCTCGACCCAGTCGCCGTCGTTGGCGTAGAGCAGGCCGTCGATCATGCGCAGCTCGGCATGGTGGATGTGGCCGCAGACGACACCGTCGGCGCCGCGGGCGCGCGCCTCGCGCGCCACCGCGTTCTCGAAGTCGCTGACGTAGCTCACCGCGCGCTTGACCTTCAGCTTGAGGTAGCGCGACAGGCTCCAGTACGGCAGCCCGACCCGCGCACGCAGGGAGTTGACGTGCCGGCTCACGCGCAGCGTGAACTCGTAGGCCGAGTCGCCGACGTAGGCCAGCCACTTGGCGCACTGGATCACGCCGTCGAAGTGGTCGCCATGCGTCACCCACAACCGCCGGCCGTCGGCGGTGACGTGCATGCAGTCCTCGACGACGTCGACGCCGCCGAAGTTGTGGTCGACGTAGCGGCGCGCGAACTCGTCGTGGTTGCCGGGAACGAAGACCACGCGCGTGCCCTTGCGCGCCTTGCGCAGCAGCTTCTGCACGACGTCGTTGTGCGCCTGCGGCCAGTACCACTGGCGCCGCAGCTGCCAGCCGTCGATGATGTCGCCGACGAGGTACAGCGTCTCGCAATCGACGCTGCGCAGGAAGTCGAGCAGCGCGCCCGCCTGGCACCCGGGGGTGCCGAGGTGCAGGTCCGAGATCCAGACGGTGCGCACCCGTTGCCGGGCCGGCGGGCCGTCGTCCGGGCCGGCGACGAGCGCCGAGGCGTCGAAGGGCAGGTCCCTTTGCATGGACCTTCATGGTGCGCTGCAACGGCGACGGCGGCGTGACCGTGCCGCGACAGGTTCGTGATGGCGGGGCGGGTCAGACGGCCGCGGCCGGCGTCGCGCCTTCGGGCACCGGGGCCGTGGCGAGCCATCGGTCGATCAGTTCCGCGACCTCGAACACCGCCCGGTTGCGGTGGCGTTGCACGCGCTCGCGAAACGACGGCAACGCCGCGAGCATCCGTGCGACGGCCGGCTCGATGTCCGCGAAGCTCTCGAGCACGAGGCCGACGCCCTGGTCGCGCACCCACTCGGTGTTGTAGCGCTCCTGCGGCATCGTGAAGGCGTTGCGCGTCACGATCACCGGCAGGCCGCAGTGCAGCGCCTCGCTCACGCTGCCCGGCCCCGGCTTGCCGACCAGGAAGTCGGCCAGCCGCAGGTAGTGTGCGACGTCGGCCGTGTGGCCGACGACGACACGCGGCGCGCGCGCGGGCAGCGCGCGCAGCTCGTCGGCGAGCGCGGCGTTGTGTCCGCACAGCAGCACCAGCGGCACGTCGGGCAGCCGCGCGGCGATGCGCTTCATCACGCGCGAGCCGTGGCCGCCGAACAGCACCGCGCCCACCGGCTGCGCGGGGTCGAGGCCCAGCGCCGCGCGCGCCTCGTCGCGCCCGACGCGTGGCGGCGCGTAGAAGCTCGGCCGCAGGATCATCCCGGAGACCCGGTGCACGCGGCGCGGTGCATGGCCGGCGGCGAGTGCCTGCGCGTACGCCCGGCCGGTGCCGCACACCAGGTGCTGGCGCTGGCCGCGCTCGATCCAGAAATGCGGCGGCAGGTCGGCGAAGTCGGTCAGCACGGTCGCGAACGGCGCGCCCGGACGCCCGCGCGCGAGCCCGTCGTGCAGCGCCCGGTTGACGTTGGGCACCAGCGAGACGACGAGGTCGGGCCGCGTCGCCTGCCAGTGCGCGGCCAGCCGCTCGACCATCCACGGGTGCGCGGCGCGGATCATCGCCTGCAGGATCTTCAGCTCCTGCGCCAGGCCGATCGTCCAGCCGCGCGCCAGCCGCTTGTTGTAGTAGTCCTCGGGCGCGAAGCCGGTGATGCGCTCGAAGCGGCCGGCCGGGTCGAGCACGTCGAACAGGTTGAGCGTGCGCACGCGCCAGCGACGGCCCTGCATCGCCGCCAGCGACCGCAGCGCCTCGGCCGCGGCGCGATGCCCGCCGCCGGCGTTGAAGTAGACCAGGTCGACCGCGGGCAGCGCGCCGTCGACCGGCGGCCTTGCCGCGTCCTCGAAGCTCGAATCCATCGCGTCATGCTCCGCCGGGGGAATGACGGTCGCGTGACGACCCCTCGCCCGCGCGGGGCAGCGTCAGCAGCGCCTCGCCCATGCGCACGCGCTGCCCCGGCGCGATGCCCGGGGCGAGCGCGAAGCCGGGCGGCGCGAGCACGATGATCGTCGAGCCGTGCTCGAACCAGCCCATCTCCTGGCCCTTCGCGAACGGCTGGTCGCAGGCGATCTCGTCCGGGCCGCGGTAGCCGGTGTGCAGCCGCAGCCGCAGCCAGTGCAGGCGCAGGCTGGCCACCAGGATCGCCGCGACCGGCACCAGCATCAGCCGGTGGCCGCCGCGGTCGAGCACGTACTCGATCGCGGCGCGCTCGTTGCGGCAGAACAGGCGCTCGATGCGCGCGAGCGCGATCGGGTTGACGTTCCAGGTGTCGCCGCTGAAGTGGGTGACCTGCACCGCGCGGCCGTCGTGCGGCGCGTGGAAGCGGTGGTACATGCTGGACGTGAGACGCAGCGTGACGTAGGTGCCCTCGTGGAAAGGCGCGGCGCGGGCCTCGCGGCCCAGCAGGTCGGCGAGCCGGTACGGGAAGCCCTTGGCCTGCAGCACGCTGCCCGCCTGCACGGCGCCGCAGGCGCCGACGATCGCGTCGCAGGGGCTGGCGACGACCTGCGGGTCCGCCGCGATCGGCCGCGCCCCGGGCTTGAGCGCGCGCGTGAAGCACGCGTGCAGGCTGTCGAAGCGGTCGGTCTCTGCGTCGGAGAAGTCGAGGTCGGTGAAGAGCCGCCAGACCGCGATCGACACCCGCGCGAGGGGCCGGCTGCGGATGCGGCTGAAGCGGCCCATCAGCCGCGTCAGCAGCAGCCGCGGCACGCGGTTGGTGAGCAGGAAGTTGAGGTCCTCCTGCAGCAGCAGCCGTTCGCGCCATGCGGGGGCTTTCATCGGCTTGTCAACGCCTGCGGGTCCCAATCGGGCCTCCTTCGGATCCGGATCGTCCATGAACGACACCCTTGCCCTCGGCGCGATCGCGTTCGCCGCCGCGGCGGCCGTTGCCGCCGGCGCACCCGCGGCGTGGCGCCGGCTCGAGCTGTCGCGCGCCAAGCACCGCTCGCTGGCCGGCCACGCGCGCATGGCCAGGCGCGTGGCCGCCTGGCTGCCGGGGTATGCCTACGACGAGCAGCGCTTCTTCGCCTCCGACGGCGCCCCGGCCGACGTCGTCGAGCTGCGCCGGCGCGGCCTCGAGTCGCTCGCCGCGACCTTCCGCGAGCGCTTCCCGCGATCGCTGGCCGCCACCGCCGAGGCCGCTCAGGGGCTGTCCGACCTGCAGTTCACCGGCGCCTACCGCGTGCCGTTCCAGTACGGCGAGTTCCTGCGCCGGCACCTGAAGGTCGGCAGCTTCGTGCAGGCCTCCACGGGCGTCACGTTGACCGACCTGGACGGCAACCGCTTCTACGACCTGACCGGCTCGTACGGCGTCAACCTGCTCGGCGTCGACACCTACAAGGCCTGCATCGACGAGGGCAGCGCGCTCGTGCGCGAACTCGGTCCAGTGCTCGGCAGCTACCACCCGGTGATGCTGGGGAACATCGAGCGCCTGCGGCGCATCTCCGGCCTCGACGAGGTGTCGTTCCACATGTCGGGCACCGAGGCCGTGATGCAGGCCGTGCGGCTGGCGCGCTACCACACGCGCCGCACGCACCTCGTGCGCTTCTGCGGCGCCTACCACGGCTGGTGGGAGGACGTGCAGCCCGGCCCCGGCAATCCGGTGATGCCGCGGCAGACCTACACGCTGCGCGAGATGGACGAGCGCACGCTGAAGGTGCTGCGCACGCGCCGCGACATCGCCTGCGTGCTGGTCAATCCGCTGCAGGCGCTGCACCCCAACCGGCCGGCGCCGGGCGACTCGTCGCTCGTCGACGGCAGCCGCAGCGCCCGCTTCGACCGCGCCGCCTACACCGACTGGCTCAAGCGGCTGCGCGAGGTGTGCACCGAGCGCGGCATCGTGCTGATCATGGACGAGGTGTTCCTGGGCTTCCGCCTCGCCCCGGGCGGCGCGCAGCAGTACTTCGGCGTGCAGGCCGACCTCGTCACCTACGGCAAGACGCTGGGCGGCGGGCTGCCCGTCGGCGTGGTCTGCGGCCGCCGCGACCTGATGAAGCGCTACCGCGAGGAGCGTCCGGCCGACATCTGCTTCGCGCGCGGCACCTTCAACTCGCACCCCTACGTGATGGGCGCGATGAGCGCCTTCCTCGACCGCCTCGAGCGCCCCGAGGTGCAGGCGCTGTACGAGCGTCTCGACGAGCGCTGGAACGAGCGCGCGCGGGCGCTCAACCACTGGCTCGCGGAGGAGAACCTGCCGGTGCAGGTGGCCCACCTGCAGACCGTGTGGACGGTGCTGTACAGGCGTCCCTCGCGCTACCACTGGATGCTGCAGTTCTACCTGCGCCGCCACGGGCTGGCGCTGTCTTGGGTGGGCAGCGGGCGCATGATCTTCAGCCTCGCGTACGGCGAGGCCGACTTTGCCGCCGTCGCCGAGCGCTTCGTCGCCGCGTGCCGCGAGATGCGGGCCGACGGCTGGTTCTGGAGCGCACCGTCGGCCAGCAACAGGACGATCCGCCGCGGCATCCTGCGCGAGGTGCTGGCGCACAAGTTCTGACGTTCGCGCGCGCCCGGCGGCGCGACGCCGCGACGCGGCGGGGCCCACGGCTCGAGGTGCAAGGGCCCGCTCGGCGCACGGTGCCCGCTCAGTGGCGCTGCGCATGCCCCATCGGGTCGATCAGCTCGCCGCGCAGCAGCGCGAGCGGCGCCCTGTGATAGAGCCAGATGTCGTGGAACGGGTCGGTGACGATCTTGGTGGCCCACACCAGACCGGTCATCGCGCCTTGCGTGGCCGCGAGCTGCAGCGTGCGGAACAGCAGGCCGGCCACGCCGAGCGCGAGCCACGCCATGCCGATGTCGCGCAGCGTGCCCTCGACCGTCGACGCCGGCTCGATCAGGCCGCCGAGCGAAGGCGACAGCACCAGCGCCACCGGCGCCGCGGCCCACAGCGCCATCAGCACCATCTTGCGCCGGAGGTTGTAGCCGACCTTGATCTCCTCCTTGTGCTCGTGCGTGGCCTGGTTGACGTGGTCGTATCCGCGCGGCTCGAAGAAGAAGTGGCCGGCCTGCCGGGTCGTCATCGACACGCCCCAGGCCAGCCACGCTGCAAGCGCCGGGTCGACGAGGAGCAGGCCGTATGCGACGACGAAGCACAGCGCGCTGACCAGGTGCAAGGACTGGTTGATGCGGCTGTGGTGGTAGTAGCGGTGGTCGTCCCAGCGCTGCACGCGAAGGGCTTCGAGGAAGGAGTTCAAGGCGGTCCTCCTGGGGCGGGGCATGGTCGCGGGCGGTGCCCGCGGGCAGGCTTGCGCTGACCGGGGGCCGGCGCGGGAAGGATGCTCGGCGGCGCGCGTGAACGCGGCGTGACCGACTCGTGTCGGTTCGTCGGCCGACGCGGCCCGGTCGGAAGGTGCGTCCGTCATCGACCGGTCTTGATGCCCGGGCACGATGCGCGTCATGAACCTCGCCGAGCCGGCTCCGTTCCTCGTCGACGAGTGGCCGGCGAACCGCCATTCGCTGCGCATCGCGGTCGTCACCGAGACCTGGCCGCCCGAAGTCAACGGGGTCGCGACGACCATCGCACGCGTCGTCGAGGGACTGCATGCGCGCGGGCACGACCTGCAGCTGGTGCGACCGCGCCAGCACCGCGGCGATGCGCCGGGCGACGCGCCGCGCCTGGGCGAGCTGCTGATGCGCGGTCTGCCGATCCCGCAGTATCCGAACCTACGCATGGGTCTGCCGGCCGCCGCCGCGCTCGCGAGGCGGTGGTCGCTCGCGCGGCCCGACGTCGTCCACGTCGCGACCGAAGGCCCGCTGGGCTGGTCGGCGGTGCGGGCGGCGCGACGTCTGCGCCTGCCGGTGACCTCGGACTTCCGCACCAACTTCCACGCCTACAGCCGGCACTACGGCATCGGCTGGCTGCGCAAGCCCATCGTTGCCTACCTGCGGCGCTTCCACAACGCGACGCGGTTCACGATGGTGCCGACCGAGGCGCTGCGCGCCGAGCTCGCCGCCAGCGGCTTCGAGCGCCTGCTCGTCGTGGCGCGCGGTGTCGATACGCGCCGATTCGGTCCGCAGCACCGCAGCGAGGCCCTGCGGGCGAGCTGGGGCCTGCGCGCCGGCGACCGGGCCGCGCTCTACGTCGGGCGGCTGGCTCCGGAAAAGAACCTCGACCTGCTGCTGCGCGCCTTCGACGCGCTGCGCGCCGGCGGTGCGCGGTGGCGGCTGGTGCTGGTCGGCGACGGCCCGCTGCGCCGCGAACTGCAGCAGCACTGCCCCGAAGCCCTCTGCGCCGGCCTGCGCCGCGGCGAGGATCTGGCCGCGCACTACGCGTCGGGTGACCTCTTCGTCTTCCCCAGCCTCACCGAGACCTACGGCAACGTCGTGCCCGAAGCGATGGCCAGCGGCCTGCCGGTGCTGGCGTTCGACCATGCCGCGGCGTCCGAGCTCGTCGTCGACGGTCGCAACGGCCGCAAGGTACCGGCCGGCGACGCCGGGGCCTTCGTGCGCGCGGCGCGCGAGCTCGGCGCCGAGGCCGAGCTGCCGGCGAGGCTCGGCCCGCAGGCCAGGCTCAGCGCGCTCGACCTCGACTGGGAGCGCATCGTCGTGCAGGTCGAGACGGCATTCCTGACCGCGATGCTCGACCACCAGGTGCCGCGGCTCGGCGCCCGTCTGGCCGATGGACTCGAGGCCGCCGGCGCTTCGCGCGCCTGACGGCGGTCGGACTCAGCGCGCGTCGGGCGGTCGCCAGCGCTGCAGCAGAAGCGCGTTGCCGAGCACGCTGACGCTGCTGGCCGCCATCGCCGCCCCGGCGATCATCGGGTTGAGCCATCCGAGCGCCGCCAGCGGGATGCCGACCACGTTGTAGGCGAAGGCCCAGAACAGGTTCTGCCGGATCTTGCGCCAGGTGCGGCGGCTGACGTCGATGGCGGCCGCGACCAGCGCCGGATCGCCGCGCATCAGCGTGATGCCGGCGGCGTGCATCGCGACATCGGTCCCGGTGGCCATCGCGATGCCGACGTCGGCGGCGGCCAGCGCCGGGGCGTCGTTGAGACCGTCGCCGACCATCGCGACGCGCTGCCCGCCCGACTTCAGGCGCTCGACGGCTGCCGCCTTGTCGGCGGGCAGCACCTCGGCCTCGACGGCGTCGATGCCGAGCGCGCGCGCCACGCCCTCGGCGCTGGCGCGGTGGTCGCCGGTCAGCATCACCGTGCGCACGCCGAGCGCATGCAGCGAGGCCAGCGCCGTGCGCGCACCCGGCTTGACCTCGTCGCCGAACGCGAGCAGGCCCAGCAGCCGCGGCGCCGCGCCGGCCTCGGCGAGCCAGGACACGGTGCGGCCGGCGGCGCGGTGCGAGTCGGCCTCTGCGGCGAGCGGCGACAGGTCGATGCCGAGCTCTCCCATCCAGCGCCCGCTGCCCAGACGCAGCTCGCGCGCGCCGACGCGGCCGCCGATGCCGCGTCCCGGTGCGGCGGCCAGCGCGGCAGCCGCAGGCGGCGCGAGGCCGGCGTCGGACGCCGCGGCCCGCACCGCAGCGGCCAGCGGATGCTCGCTGCCGGCCTGCAAGGCCGCGGCGTCGGCGAGCAGGTCGGCCGCGCTGACGCCCGCCACCGGCAGCACGCCGGCGAGCCGGGGCCGCCCGAGCGTCAGCGTGCCCGTCTTGTCGAAGGCCACGGTGCCCACCGCGTGCGCGATCTCGAGCGCTTCGGCGTCCTTGATCAGGATGCCGTGCCGTGCCGCGACGCCCGTGCCGGCCATGATGGCCGCCGGCGTCGCCAGCCCGAGCGCGCACGGGCAGGCGATGACCAGCACCGCCACCGCGTTGAGCACCGCCTGCTCCCAGTCGCCCGCGGCCAGCCCCCAGCCGAGCAGCGTGACCGCGGCGAGCGCCACGACGACGGGCACGAAGACGGCGCTCACCCGGTCGACGAGGCGCTGGATCGGCGCCTTGCCGGCCTGCGCCGACTCGACCAGTCGCACGATGCGCGCGAGCGTCGACTCGGCGCCGACGGCGGTCGTGCGCACGACGAGCAGCCCCTCGCCGTTGACCGCGCCGCCGGTGACGCGGTCGCCCGGGTGGCGCGGCACCGGCAGGCTCTCGCCGGTGATCAGCGATTCGTCGACCGAGCTCGCGCCCTCGGCGACGATGCCGTCGACCGCGATGCGCTCTCCGGGACGCACGACGACGAGGTCGCCTGGCCGCACGCGCGCGACCGGCACTTCGGTGTCGGCGCCGTCGCGCCTCACGCGCGCGGTCTCCGGGCGCAGCGCCTGCAGCGCGCGGATCGCCTCGGTGGTGCGGCGCTTGGCCCGCGCCTCCAGCCACTTGCCGAGCAGCACCAGCGTGATGACGACGGCCGACGCCTCGAAGTACAGGTGCGGCGCGCCGCCGTGGTCACGGTGCGCGAAGAGCAGCCACACGCTGAGCCCGTAGGCGGCCGTGGTGCCGAGGGCGACCAGCAGGTCCATGTTGCCGCTGCCGGCAAGCAACGCCTTCCAGCCGGCGCGGTAGAAGCGTGCGCCGAGCCAGAACTGCACCGGCGTCGCCAGCGCCCATTGCCATGCGCCGGGCAGCGACAGGTCGCGACCGAAGGGCATCGCGAGCATCGGCAGCACGAGCGGCAGCGACAGCAGCGCGGCCCAGATGACCGGCCAGGGCGGGGCCGCCGTCGGGCCCGGCGCCGCGGCCGGCGACGACGCGTCATCCCGCGCGCGCGCCGTGTAGCCGGCGCGCTCGACGGCCTGCGCCAGCGCATCGGCCGGCGTGCCTGCGGCGACCCGCACGCTGGCCGTCTCGGTGGCTAGGTTGACGGTGGCCCCGAGCACGCCCGGGGACCGGCGCAGCGCGCGCTCGACGCGCGCAACGCACGACGCGCAGGTCATGCCGCCCACGTCGAACGTCAGCTCGCGCGTCGGCACCGCGTAGCCGGCCTTCTCGATCGCGGTGAGCAGCAGCGCCGGATCCAGGGACGGCGCGCTGCGCACCGTGACCGACTCGGTGGCGAGGTTGACACTGGCCTCGACGACCCCGGGCACCGCGCGCAGCGCGCGCTCGACCCGCGCCACGCAGGAGGCGCAGGTCATGCCCTCGACCGGCAGCATCCACGCCTGCGCCGCCGAGGCGCCGGCCGGTCGCGCGGTCGCCGCGGGGGCGGGCGGGGCAAGCTCGTTCACGACCGCGACGATACCCCCGGCGCGACCGGCGGCCGACGCGGTCGCTCAGGCCGTCGGCAGCACGTGGTCCTTGAGCATCTCGCGCAGCTTGTTCTTCTGCATCTTGCCGGTCGCGCCGAGCGGGATCGCGTCGACGAAGACGACGTCGTCGGGGATCCACCACTTGGCGACCTTGCCCTCGTAGAACGCGAGCAGCTCGTCGCGCGTCACCTCGGCGCCAGGCTTCCGCATCACCACGAGCAGCGGGCGCTCGTCCCACTTCGGGTGCTTCGCGGCGATGCAGGCGGCCATCGCCACCGAGGGGTGCGCCATCGCGATGTTCTCGAGGTCGATCGAGCCGATCCACTCGCCTCCGGACTTGATGACGTCCTTGCTGCGGTCGGTGATCTGCATGTAGCCGTCGGCGGTGATGCGGGCGACGTCGCCGGTCGGGAACCAGCCGTCGCGCAGGACCTGTCCGCCCTCGCCCTTGAAGTACTGCGACAGGATCCACGGGCCGCGCACCAGCAGGTCGCCCGAGGACTCGCCGCCCCAGGGCAGCTCCTGGCCGTTGGGGTCGACGATCTTCATGTCCACGCCGTACACGGCGCGGCCTTGCGTGGCCATGACCGCGAAGCGCTCTTCCTGGGTCTGCTCCAGGTGCTTCGCCTTGAAGGCGGCCGCGGTGCCGATCGGGCTCATCTCGGTCATGCCCCACGCGTGGAGGACCTGCACGCCGTAGTCGTCCCAGAACTTGCGGATCATCGCCGGCGGGCAGGCCGAGCCGCCGATGGCGGTGCGCTTCATCGTGCTGAACTTGAGGCCGTTGGCCTCCACGTAGGCGAGCAGGCCCTGCCACACCGTGGGCACGCCGGCGGAGATGGTGACGCCCTCGCTCTCGAAGAGCTCGTAGAGCGACTTGCCGTCCAGCGCCGCGCCCGGCAGCACGAGCTTGGCGCCGGTCATCGGTGCCACGTAGACGATGCCCCACGAGTTGACGTGGAACATCGGCACCACGGGCAGGATGGTGTCGGTGGCCGAGCAGCCCAGGCAGTCCGGCAGCGCGCCGGCCATCGCGTGCAGAACCGTGCTGCGGTGGCTGTAGAGCACGCCCTTCGGGTTGCCGGTGGTGCCGCTCGTGTAGCACAGCGAGCTGGCGGTGTTCTCGTCGAACGTCGGCCAGTCGTAGCGGTCGTCCTCGGCGTCGATCAGGTCCTCGTAGACGAGCAGGTTCGGGATCTTCGCCGCCGCATCCGCCGGCAGGTGGGCGCGGTCGGTCATCGCGACCCAGTGCCTGACGGTCTTCGTGCGCGAGGCGACCGCGGCCACCAGCGGCAGGAAGGTCAGGTCGAAGAAGAGCACCTGGTCCTCGGCGTGGTCGGCGATGTAGACCACCTGGTCCGGGTGCAGCCGGGGGTTGAGGGTGTGCAGCACGGCGCCGCTGCCGCTGGCCGCGTAGTACAGCTCCATGTGGCGGTAGCCGTTCCAGGCCAGTGTCGCGACGCGGTCCGACGGCGCAACGCCCAGCCGGGCCAGCGCCTTGGCCATGCGGCGGGCGCGCGCCGCGAGTTCGCGGTAGGTGGTGCGGTGGATGTCCCCCTCGACGCGTCGCGAGACGACCTCGCGGTCGCCGTGGTGGCGCTCGGCGTGGACGAGCAGGGACGAGATCAGCAGCGGCTGCTGCATCATCAGGCCGTTCATCGGTCTCCTTCGTGGGTCGTGGCAGGCCGTGCGGCCCGGGCAGCCGCATTGTTGCGGAAGCGCGCGCGGACCGGTCCGCCCGGGGCCACGGTCACCGGTCGGCGGAAGTGCCTTGCGCGGCGCGCTCGATCGCGGCGGCGAGCTGCGCGCGATCGATCGGCTTCGTGACGTAGTCGTCCATGCCGGCCTCGAGGCACTGGGTGCGATCCTCGGCCATCGCGTTCGCCGTCATCGCGACGATGGGCACGCCCGCCGTCGTGCCGCCGAGCGCGCGGATCGCGCGCGTCGCGGCCAGGCCGTCGAGGGCGGGCATCTGCACGTCCATCAGCACGAGGTCGTAGGCGGTGGCCTGCACCTGGCGCAACGCCTCGGCGCCGTCGGCGACGACGTCGCAATCGTGCCCGAGCTGCTCGAGCAGCGCGCGGATGAGGATCTGGTTGACCGCGTTGTCCTCGGCGACCAGGATCCGACGCCGCGTGCCCGAGGGTGCCGTCGGCGCGTCCAGCACAGCCGGCCGGGTCGGCGCCGGCTCGCCGCGCGGCAGCGCGAGCCTGACCACGAAGGTGCTGCCTTCGCCCGGGCGGCTGTGGACATCGATGCGCCCGTGCATCAGCTCGACGAGCTCGCGGCAGATCGCCAGGCCGAGCCCGGTGCCCCCGAAGCGGCGCGCCGTCGAGCTGTCGGCCTGCGTGAAGGGCTCGAACAGCGTCGGCAGCAGATCCGGATCGATGCCAACGCCCGTGTCCTGCACCGCGATCTCGAGGGTGATGCGGTCGTCGCCCGCCTCGAGGTGCGAGACGCGCACCTCGACGAACCCGCGCGCGGTGAACTTGATCGCATTGCCGACCAGGTTCATCAGCACCTGGCGCAGCCGCGCCGCGTCGCCGCGCACGGTTCGCGGCAGCCCCGGCGCGAGCCGGCAGCGCATCTGCAGCCCCTTCTCCCGGGCGCGCGGCTCGAGCACCGCGGCCACCGACTCGACGGCCTGCGCCGGGTCGAAGTCGGCGACCTCGAGCTCCATGCGCCCGGCCTCGATCTTCGAGACGTCGAGGATGTCGTTGATGACCTCGAGCAGGCTGCGCCCGGAGCTGCGCATCAGCTCGACGTAGTGGCGCTGCCGGCCGTCGAGACGCGTCGCGAGCAGCAGGTCGGCCATCCCCAGCACCGCGTTGAGCGGCGTTCGGATCTCGTGGCTCATCGTGGCGAGGAACTTCGACTTCGCCTCGTTGGCCGCCTCCGCCGCCGCCTTGGCCGCCGCCAGCCGACGTTCGGCCGCGGTGATGTCGCGGAAGACGCTGACCACGCCGCCGTCCGGGGTGCGGCGTTCGAGGGCGTGCACGACGATGCCGTTGGCCAGCTCCTGCTCCCAGACGCGGTCGGCCTGGCGGTGCAGCGCGAGCCGCATCTCGACCCAAGCCGCGCGCTCGTCGGCCGTGCCCGCGGGCATCAGCGCCGCCGCCGCGGTCTCGGCGAGCCTGCGGTACGGGACGCCGACGCCGATCGCCGGGCGCAGCCAGGGAAAGAGCTGCAGGTAGCGGGCATTCCACTTGACGACGCGCTCTTCGCCATCGCACAGCAGGAAGCCGTCGGCCATCGCACCCAGTGCCTGGTCGAGCGTGGCCTGCGACAGCGCCAGCGCGCTGCGCGCGCGCTGCAGCCGTACGAGCTGCATCTGCGTCAGCAGTGCACCAGCGCCGATGAGCAGGATCAGCAGCAGGCCGCCGAGCGCGAGGACGTCGCGCTGCTGTCGCCAGGCGGCCAGCGTCTGCGCCAGCGGGACCGCGGCGGTGATCACCAGCTCCGGGTAGAGCGCCGGCCGCGCAGCGAGGTGCGCGGCACCGCCGCCGAGCCGGGCCTCCGCGAGCACGGGACGTCCATCCCGCTGCGCGGCCGGGAGCGGCGCGGGCGGATCCGTGACGGCCTGGTCGTTCGGGGGCACGCTGGCGAGCAGGCCGCCTTCCAGGCGCTCCAGCGTGATCTGCGCCCCCTGCCCGGCGGTCGGCGTGCCCAGCAGGCCCGACAGCACCGACACCGGGACCTCGGCAACCAGCGCGACCGTCCGCCCGTCGGCGAGCCGCGTGCGCCGCGCGAAGTAGAGGGCACGTTCGCCGGCCGCGCCGGCAGCCACCGGGGCGCTGACGCGCATCTGCGGCATCGGTTGCCGGACGATGCGGTGCACGAAGTCGGCCGGCACCGGCAGGCCGGCCTTTGCGCTCGCGGGGGTGGCGCCGCCGATCGTGCGGCCGGCCTCGTCGAGCAGTGCGAGGTCGGCGAAGATCGTCGAGCGCTCACGCGCCGCGGCCAGCGCCCGTAGCGGCGCGGCCAGCGCCGTCGCGGCATCGGCCTCGGCGGCGGCGAAGGCCTCGGGCAGCGTCGACAGCTCGAGGTCGACCTGCAGCAGCGCGCGGTTGAGCGCCGTCTCGGCGCTGTCGAGGATCCTCGAGACGCTGCGTTCGCCCTCGGCCAGCGCCGCGGCGCGTCCCTGGGCGACGAGCCAGGCCGCGAGCCCGCTCATCGCCAGCGCGAGGACGCCCGCGCCGATCCACAGCGCCAGCAGCGGTCGGCGCAACGTGCGGGCGGCGGATGCGGGCGTGTTCAGCGCGGCCTCGCGGGGATGCCGACCGCCGGCCCGATGGTCTGGTTCCAGACCGGCGCGCAAGGGGCGCCGCAGCGCTGCAGCCAGCGCGGCAGCACCACGGCCTCGAGGATCTCGCGCCGTCGCTGCTCGTCCGCGGGAGAGGGACGCAGCGCCGACATGCGGCCGGCGCGCCCGCCGGGGCAGCCCGCGGCGCCGGTGTTGCAGGCGACGCCTTCGGCGGTCTCGCGCTCCGACTCGTCCCAGATCGCGGCCTCGAGCCGGGCCAGCTCGCGCCGCAGCAGCCCGCGCAGGTCATCGGGCAGCTGCTGCCATGCGCCGCCGTTGGCGGCGAAGATCGAAAGACCCCAGGTCACGGGCATCGTGTGAAGCTGGGTCGTGAGCTCGTGCAGGCCGATCGTGTTTCCCGACATGGTGCCGGTGATCGCGCAGTCGATGTTGCCGGCACGCAGCTGCGGCAGGAGCTCGGCGAATGCGGTCTGCACCGGCGTCGCGCCCAGCGCCTCCAGCCAGTCGGCCTGCGTCACGCTCGAGGTGCGGACGCGTCGTCCGGCCAACCCCGCCAGCCCGGCGAACGGCTTCGTGCAGAACGTCACCTGCGCCGGATAGACGTAGACCGCGAGCAGCTCGACGCCGAAGCGCTCGCGCAGCAGTGCCGTCAGGTGCGGCCGGTACGCGGCGACGACACGCCTCAGCGTCGGCATGTCCGGGCTGAGGCCGGCGAGGTCGGGGGCGCCGAGTTCGGGCTGGCCGCCCGCGCTCAGCGACAGGATCGCCGTGCCGAACGGGACGACCCCCAGCCGCATCAGCGTGAGCATCTCCTGCCCGCGCAGCCCGGCACGATCGAACGGCACGATCTCGGCGCTCAGCCGTCCGGCCGTGAGCCGCGGCAGCTCGCGCGTCCAGAAGGGCTCCTCGTGGCGCGTGTACTGGTTGACGCCGGCCAGGCCGCCGACGATGCGCAGGGCCTGCGTCTCGGCGCGCGCATCGCCGGGCAGCACTGCGAGCAGGCACGTCACGGCCGCAGCCAGCCACGCGGACAGGGTTGCGGCAAGCGGCGTCGGCATGGGCCCTCCTGCGTCCTTTCGCATCCTGCTCCGACTATCGGCCGGATGATGCCGCGCCGAAGCCCGCCGACCGCGCGGAATTGCACGCCCGGCCCGCCTTCGGCGCCTGCCGCCCGCTCAGGACGCGGGCGCGGGCGGCGCGCGGTCGCTCCAGAGGCGTCCCGCGGTGGCCCAGTCGTGGCGCTCGATGTCGTAGAACAGGATGTCGACGCCGTCGGGAGATCCCCCGAGCGTGCGTACGGTGGCCTCGGTCAGCGCCTCGGCGAGGGCTCGCTTCTGCTCGACGCTGCGGCCGGCGAAGAGTTCGACGCGGATGGTGGGCACGGGGATCCTCCTCTGGGTGTCAAGGCGCGAGATCGAGCGGTGGCTGTGTCGTCAGTCGCGCCATCCCGGCGCCAGCCGGTCGGCTCGCCGCAGCAGGGCCGGCCATTCGAGGTCGCCGTCCCACTCGCGGCCATCGCCGAGCCATTGCGTCCGCGTCAGCGTGGCCAGCGCGTCGCCGACGTCCGGAACCGGCCCGCCGTGCGCCGCGCTCGCGCGCAGTTGCGCCATCGCGGCGCGCTCGAGGACGTGCATGAGCATGAAGGCTTCGCCGACGGTGCGGCCGACCACCAGGGGCCCATGGTGCTCGAGGATCAGCCCGTCGAGCCCGCCGAGCGCGGCGACGAGCCGGGCGCGTTCCGCCGCACCCAGCGCGAGCCCCTCGTACGCGTGGCGTCCGAGCCGCCCGTGCAGCCGCATCGCCCACTGCGAGGTCGGGCGCAGGCCGCCAGGCAGCATGGCCAGCGCCACGCCCCATGGCGCGTGCAGGTGGATCACGCACTCGACGTCGGGCCGCGCCGCGTGGACCGCGCCGTGGATCGCGAAGCCGCTCGGGTTGACCCGGGCCCCGGAGCCATCGACGACGCGGCCGCCGAGGTCGACCTTGACCAGCGAACTGGCGGTGACCTCCTCGAACAGCCAGCCGAACCGGTGGATGAGGTAGTGGCCGGGCTCTCCGGGCACGCTGGCCGACAGGTGGCCGTAGACGGTGTCGTCCCAGCCGGCCAGCGCCGCCAGCCGGTAGGCGGCCGCGAGGTCGCGCCTGACCTCGGCCTCGGTGCGCGGCGGGCGTGCGGGTTCTCCCATGGGCGGGAGTCTGCCGCAGCGCGGGCCGGCCCGGCCGGCGGCGGGGCTTCGCGGCGCAAGGGGGCGGCGCGGCGCGCGTTGCCGGGGACCTCCTTCCATTCGAGACACCGTGCGGGGGCGCCTGCGCACCTGCGAGGTGCGCAACGGGGTGAAACCCGATCCTTCTGGTGCGCAGGCCGCGCACAGAATTTGCTGTCCTCTCGGACATCCCGCCTTCGTCGACTCCCAGGAGCCCCCGCGCCATGCTGCCCCGTTCGCCTGCCCGTCGCGCCCTCGTTGCCGCCGCATTCGCCGCGGCGCTCACCTCCCTACCCGCGGCGGCGCAGACGCCGATCAAGTTCCAGCTCGACTGGCGCTTCGAGGGACCGTCGGCGCTGTTCCTCGCGTCGGCCGCAAAGGGCCACTACAAGGCGGCGGGGCTGGACGTCACGATCGATGCCGGCAACGGCAGCGGCGGCACGGTCACGCGCGTGGCCTCGGGCACCTACGACATGGGCTTCGCCGACCTCGCGGCGCTGATGGAGTTCCACGCCAACAACCCCGATGCGCCGAACAAGCCGGTCGCGGTGATGATGGTCTACAACAACACGCCGGCGGCGGTGCTGACGCTGAGGAAGAACGGCATCGGCAAGCTCAAGGACCTCGACGGCCGCAAGCTCGGCGCGCCGAGCTTCGACGCCGGCCGCCGCGCCTTCCCGATCCTCGCGAAGGCCAACGGACTGGCCACGCCCAACTGGACCTCGATGGACCCGCCGCTGCGCGAGACGATGCTGGTGCGCGGCGACATCGACGCCATCACCGGCTTCTCGTTCACCTCGATCCTCAACCTCGAGGCGCGCGGCGTGAAGACCGAGGACATCGTCGTCTTCCCGTACGCGAATCACGGCGTGCGCCTGTACGGCAACGCGATCATCGCGAGCCCGAAGCTGATCCGCGAGAACCCGCAGGCGGTGCGTGCCTTCCTCGCCGCCTTCACCAAGGGGGCCAAGGAGGTGATGGCCAATCCCGACCCGGCCATCGAGTACGTGAAGGCGCGCGACGGCATCATCAACGTCGAGCTCGAGAAGCGGCGCCTGCGCATGGCGATCGACGCGGTGGTCGCGAGCCCCGACGCGCGCGCCGAGGGCTTCGGCGTCGTCGTGCCGGGTCGGCTCGCGCTCATGGCCTCGCAGGTCTCGGACGCCTTCGGCACCAAGACGCGCGTCGACCCCAATGCGGTCTGGACCGACGCCTTCCTGCCGCCGAAGGCCGACCTGAACATCCTGCCACCGGCGCGCAAGTGACCGTCGCGGACGCGCGCCCCATGGCCTTCGTCGACTTCCGCAACGTCTGGCTCGCGTACAACGACGAGCTGCTCGCCGCCGGCCACTACGCGGTCGAGGACATCTCGCTGCAGGTGGAGGAGGGCGAGTTCATCGCCATCGTCGGGCCGTCGGGCTGCGGCAAGTCGACGTTCATGAAGCTGACCACGGGCCTGAAGATGCCGAGCAAGGGCACGATCACGATCGGTGGCCAGCCGGTGACCGGCCCGCTCAAGATCAGCGGCATGGCCTTCCAGGCGCCGAGCCTGCTGCCGTGGCGCACGACGGTCGACAACGTGCTGCTGCCGCTCGAGATCGTCGAGCCGTACCGGTCGAGCTTCAAGAGCCGGCGCAAGGAGTACGAGGCGCGCGCGCGCAAGCTGCTGCAGAGCGTCGGGCTCGGCGGCTACGAGGACAAGTTCCCGTGGCAGCTCTCGGGCGGCATGCAGCAGCGCGCGAGCATCTGCCGGGCGCTGATCCACGAGCCCAAGATGCTGCTGCTCGACGAGCCGTTCGGCGCGCTCGACGCCTTCACGCGCGAGGAGCTCTGGTGCGCGCTGCGCGACCTGCACGCGGCGCAGCGCTTCAACGTCATCCTGGTCACGCACGACCTGCGCGAGAGCGTCTTCCTCGCCGACACCGTCTACTGCATGAGCCGCAGCCCGGGGCGCTTCGTCGTCAAGCGCCACATCGACCTGCCGCGTCCGCGCGACCTCGAGGTGACGTACACGCCCGAGTTCACCGACATCGTGCACGAGCTGCGCGGCCACATCGGCGCCTTCCGCCAACCGGTCGGCAAGACCGGCGTCGCGGTGCCGCAGTGAGGGGCCGGCCGTGAGCTTCACGAAGAGCAAGACCTTCGAGCGCTTCTCGCCGCTGCTGGTGCTGGCGGTCGTGCTGCTGGTGTGGGAGCTGGTCGTGCGCGCCTTCGACGTGCCCGAGTTCATCTTCCCGGCACCGACGCAGATCGCGGCCCAGTTCGGCGAGTTCGGGGGGCCGCTGCTCGAGGCGGCGTGGAAGACCTTCTGGGTGACGATGATCGGCTTCGGCATCAGCATCGTCGTCGGCGTGCTGCTCGGCTTCCTGATCGGCAGTTCGCGCATGGCATACAACGCGCTCTATCCGCTGATGGTCGCCTTCAACGCGGTGCCCAAGGCGGCGGTAGTGCCGATCCTGGTGGTGTGGTTCGGCATCGGCCTCGGTCCGGGGATCCTGACCGCCTTCCTGATCAGCTTCTTCCCGATCACCGTCAACATCGCCACCGGGCTGGCGACGCTCGAGCCGGAGCTCGAGGACGTGCTGCGCGTGCTCGGCGCGCGGCGCTGGGACGTCCTCGTCAAGGTGGGGCTGCCGCGCTCGATGCCCTACTTCTACGGCTCGCTGAAGATCGCGATCACGCTCGCCTTCGTCGGCACCGTGCTCGCCGAGATGACGGCCGGCGACTCCGGCATCGGCTACCTGATGCAGACCGCCGGCAGCCAGCAGCGCATGTCGCTGGCCTTCGCGGGGCTGGTGACCATCGGCGTGATGGCGATGGTGATGTACGAGCTGTTCTCCTGGGTCGAGAAGCGCACCACCGGCTGGGCGCACCGCGGCAGCCAGGCGGCATGACGCACGATCAGATGGTCGCCGCGCTGCGCGCCGCGCACGCGGTGTCGCGCGACGCGATGGCGGCCGGCCACCATCCGTTCGGTGCGCTGCTCGTCGCGCCCGACGGCGAGACCGTGCTGCTGGCGCAGGGCAACGTCGACAGCGTCGACCACGCCGAGTCGGTGCTTGCGCGCGCCGCCGCGCGCAGGTTCGACGCCGAACTGCTCTGGAACTGCACGCTGGTGACCACGGTCGAGCCTTGTGCGATGTGCGCCGGCACGCAGTACTGGGCGCACATCGGGCGCCTGGTCTACGGCATGAGCGAGCACCGGCTGCGCGAGCTGACCGGGGACCACCCCGAGAACCCGACGCTCGACCTGCCGTGCCGCGAGGTCTTCGCGCGCGGGCAGAAGCCGCTGCAGGTGTACGGTCCGTTTGCCGAGGTCGAGGACGAGATCGCGGCTCTGCATCGCGGATTCTGGTCGTCGCGGTGAGCTGGCACGGCCGCCTGGCGCTGCGCTACCGGCGCGAGGGCGGGCGCACCGTCGCCCACGACCGTCACGACGGCCCGCTGCGCGTGCTGCAGGCGCTGTACCCGGAGGGCGAGGGCATCTGCCACCACGTCCTCGTGCATCCCCCGGGTGGCCTGGTCGGCGGCGACGATCTCGCGCTCGCGATCACGCTCGAGGAGGGGGCGCATGCCCTCGTGACGACGCCCGGCGCGACGCGGTTCTACCGCAGCGCCGGCGCTGCAGCGACCCAGCATTCGACCCTGAGGCTCGCGTCCGGGGCGCGCCTCGAGTGGCTGCCCCTGGAGACGCTGGCCTACCCCGGGTGCGAGGCCGAGAACGTGACGCGCATCGAGCTTGAGGGCGGGGCCGAGGCGATTGGCTGGGACGTGCTGGCGCTGGGCCTGCCGGCCTCGGGCCTGCCCTTCGACCGCGGCGCCATCGTCCAGCACCTCGAGGTGCCCGGGTGCTGGCTCGAGCGCGGACGGCTCGCCGCCGAGGACCGCGCGCTGCTCGACGGCACCGGCGGCCTGGCCGGGGGGCGCGCACTGGCCACGATGTGGTTCGTCGCCGGGGCCGCGCTCGGCGAGGCTCGGCGCGAGACCCTGGTCGAGGCCGCGCGGCGCGCGCTCGACACCTCAGCGCCCGCGCTGACCGCGGGCGTCACCGCGCCCGCGCCCGGCGTGGTCGTGCTGCGCGCGCTGGCCGACCGCACCGAGCCGCTGCTGCACGCGCTGCGCTCGGTGCGCGATGCCTGGCGGCCGGCCGCGTGGGGGCTGCCGCCGCACCGGCCGCGGCTGTGGCGCACCTGAGCGCGCAGGCCGCGGGTGCTGTTCAGCCGGCGGCGATGCGCGACGCCAGGTGCGCCATGGCCTCGTCGACCTGGTCGACCAGCACCAGGCACAGGTCGCCGGGCTCGAGCCGCGCCAGCGCGCGGTCGATGGCGGCGAACTCGCCGCGGATCTCCTCGACGTGGCGCGCGCGCGTGGCGCCCGCCAGCCCCTCGCGCAGCAGCGCGATGACCTCGCCGTCGGCACGGCCGCGCTGCGCGGCATCCTGGTAGAGGATCACGTCGTCGAAGGCGGCGCCGAGGATCGCGGTCTGCGCGCGGATGTCCTCGTCGCGGCGGTCGCCGGCGGCGCTGATCACCACGCTGCGCCGGCGCGCCGGCATGGCGTCGACGGCGCCGACCAGCGCGCGCATCGCGTCGGGGTTGTGACCGTAGTCGGCGATCACGGTCGCGCCGCGATGCTCCATGACGTTGAAGCGCGCCGGCGCATTCTGCGCATCGCCCGAGAAGCTCGCGAGCCCGCCGTGCACCGCCTCGAACGGCAGCCCGGCACCCCAGGCCGCGCCGACCGCGGCGAGGACGTTCTCGACCTGGAAGCCGATCGTGCCGCCACCCTTGCCGGCCTGGGTCAGCGGCACCTCGCGCAGCGGCAGCCGCATGCGCGCCGAACCCTCGGCCGCGACGATGTCGCCCTGGTCGACGAACACGACGCGCCTGCCCTGCGCCCGGTGCGCCGCGAGCGCCGGCAGCCGGCCGTCGGCGGCGAAGAGGATGACGTCGCCCGGACACTGCGCGGCCATCGCCAGCACCAGCGGGTCGGCGGCGTTCAGCACCGCGTAGCCGTCCGGGTCGACGTTCTGCACGATCACGCTCTTCGCCCAGGCGATGTCCTCGGGGGTGTGCAGGAAGCCGAGTCCGAGGTGGTCGCCGGCCCCGATGTTGGTGACGACCGCGACGCGGCAGCGGTCGAAGCCCAGCCCTTCGCGCAGGATGCCGCCGCGGGCGGTCTCGAGCACGGCAGCCTCGGTGTCGGGGTGCGCGAGCACGTTGCGAGCGCTCTTCGGGCCGCTGCAGTCGCCACGGTCGATCGCCCGCCCGTCGACGTAGGCGCCGTCGGTGTTGGTCATCCCGACGCGCAGTCCGGCGGCGGCGAACAGGTGCGCAATGAGCCGCGTCACCGTCGTCTTGCCATTCGTGCCGGTGACGGCAACGACCGGGATGCGCCCGTCCTCGCCATGACCGAACAGGTGTTCGGCGATCGCCTCGCCGACGCGGCGCGGCTTGCCGTAGCTCGGCGCCAGGTGCATGCGCAGCCCGGGGGCGGCATTGACCTCGACGATGCCGCCGCGCTGCGACTCGAGCGGCCGGTCGACGCGCTCGCAGACGACGTCGACGCCGCAGACGTGCAGCCCGATCATGCGTGCCGCGGCGACCGCGCGCGCGGCGACCTCGGGGTGCACGTCGTCGGTCACGTCGGTGGCGGTGCCGCCGGTGCTCAGGTTGGCGTTGTTGCGCAACACGACGCGCTGCCCGGCCGCGGGCACGTCGTCCGGCCCCAGCCCCTGCACGCGCAGCCGGGCGAGGGCGATCTCGTCGAGCCGCACCCGGGTCAGCGACGTCGCGTGGCCGTCGCCGCGGCGCGGGTCCTCGTTGACGCGGTCGACGAGCTGACGCACCGTGAGCCTGCCGTCGCCGACCACGTGCGGCGGGTCGCGCCGCGCCGCCGCGACCAGCTTGTGGCCGACGACGAGCAGCCTGAAGTCGTGGCCGGGCAGGAACTGCTCGACCATCACCTCGCCGACCTCGGCGGCGGCGGCGAACGCCGAGTCGAAGTGCGCGCGGTCGACGATGTTCACCGTGACGCCCTTGCCCTGGTTGCCGTCGCGCGGCTTGACGACCACCGGCAGGCCGAGCGCGAGCGCGACGCGCCAGCCCTCGTCCGGGTCGGCGACCGGCCGGCCCTCGGGCACCGGCACGCCGGCCGCCGCGAGCAGCCGCTTCGTCAGGTCCTTGTCCTGCGCGACCTGCTCCGAGACGGCGCTCGTCGCATCGACCTCGGCCGCCCAGATGCGCCGTGCCTTCGACCCCCAGCCGAACTGCACCAGGCTGCCGTCGGTGAGCCGCCGGTACGGGATGCCGCGCGCGGCCGCCGCCGCCACGATGCTGCCGGTGCTCGGGCCCAGGCGCAGATCCTCGTCGAGCGTGCGCAGCTCGTCGACGGCGTCCTGCAGCACGAAGCCGTCGCCGCGCGCCGCGGCCTCGACGAGCGCGTGCGCCAGATCGATCGCGCGTCGCCCGACCGGCTCCTCGGTGTACTCGACGACGACCTGGTAGAGGCCGGCCTCGGGGGTGGCGGTCGTGCGGCTGAAGCTGACCGGGCACCCGGCCTGCGCCTGCAGCGACAGCGCCGCGCGCTCGAGGAGCCTCGCCATCGGGATGCCCGCCTCGTCGCCCACGCCGCGCAGTGCGGTGATGCCCGGGAACAGCTCGCGCAGCCGCCGCTCGGTGTCGCCCTGCGGCGAGACGGCGCGCTCGTCGTCCCGGCAGCGCACCACGGCCTCGATCGCGGTCTGCCGGCTCCAGACATTGGGACCGCGCAGCGCGCGGATGCGGGTGATCTCCATCGGGAGGACTCCGTTCAGGCCGCGGACGCCGCGTCGAAGGTGTCGGCCGCGGCAGCCAGCTGCGCGGGAGCCAGCCCCAGCGCCCAGCCCGCGGCGAGTGCCGGCAGCAGCGTCTCGGGCGGCAGCCTGCGCGCCGCGGCGTGCAGCGGCAGCGCGGTGATCGACGGGCCTTCGCACAGCCGGAACTCGCCTTCGTGCCACAGCAGCGCCCGGCCGCCCGACTCGCGGTGCGTCGCGACCGCCGCCGGTTCGGTCGCGTACAGCAGCACCTCGCCGTCGCAGAACTGCGCCAGCGCGGCGACGGCCGGGTCGTCGGCATTCAGCACGCCGGCGCCGCGATCGAGCACGACGTCCATCTGCGTGCGCATCACGCGCGGCAGTTGGTCGACGCTGTCGATGTCGTGCCGGCCCAGGTCGTCGATGCCGCCGAGGTCGGTGACCACGCCGACCCGGCAGCGGTCGTAGACCAGCCCTTCGTCGAGAATGAGCGGCGCGTCCGCGCCGAAGACGGCCGCGTCGAGATCGCGGTTGACGAGCAGGCGCTGCGCGAGCCGCCAGCCCGAGGCGTCCCCGGGCAGCCGGTGCTGCGGGCCCAGCGCGAGCCCGCGCCGCGTCGCCAGCCCGACGCGGCGGCCGGCGATCTGAAGCAGCCAGGCCACCAGCGCCGCGACCGCCGGCACGCCGGCACCGCCGGTGATGCCGACGATGTCGATGCGTCCGTCGTCGCCCGGCGCGAACAGGTGGTCGACGATGGCGCGCCCGACCGGGCGCGGAGCCCCTTCGGCCGGCTTCAGGTGCGGCAGCAGCCCGGGTCCGGCGTTGACCTCGACGACCGCGAAGGCCTGCGCGTCGGGCGGCCGCGCGATGTCCTCGGCCAGGAGGTCGATGCCGGCGATGTCCAGGCCGACCGTGCGCGCGGCCAGCGTCGCCAGATGCGCGAGCTCGGGATGCACGTCGTCGGTGCAGTCGAAGGCGACGTTGCCGTTGCGCTGGATCAGCACCCGGCGGCCGGCCTCGGGCACGTCGTCGGCCGCCAGGCCCTGCCGGGCGAGGTCGGACTGGATGCCTTCGTCCTCGTCGATGACCAGGCGCGCCAGCGGGTGGTCCTCGGTCGTGCCGCGGCGCGGGTCGGCATTGATCTCGTCGTCGACGAGCTGCCGCACGCTGCGCCGGCCATCGGCGACCACCCAGGCGGTCTCGCCGCGCGCCGCGGCGACCACCTTGCCGGCGACGACGAGCAGCCGGTGCTCGTGGCCGCGCACGAAGCGCTCGACGATGACCTCGCTGCCGTGCCGGTCGGCCACGGCCCAGGCCGCCTCGACCTGCTCGCGAGTCTCGAGCTCGAGCGTCACCCCGCGGCCGTGGTTGCCGTCGCCCGGCTTGACGGCGACCGGCAGCCCGATGCGTTCCGCGATCTCCCAGGCTTCCGCCGGCGAGCGGGCGACCTCGCCCTCGGGCACCGGCACGCCGACGCTGCGCAGCAGGCGCTTGGTAAGGTCCTTGTCGCCGGCGATGTTCTCGGCGATCGCGCTCGTGCGGTCGCTCTCGGCGGTCCAGATGCGGTGCTGCCGCGCGCCGTGGCCGAGCTGCACGAGGTTGCCGTCGTTGAGCCGGATGTGCGGGATGCCGCGCTCGGTCGCCGCGGCGACGATGTGCGCCGTGCTCGGGCCGAGGTAGGCGTCGTCGATCGAGTCGCGCACCGCCTGCACCGCGGCGGCGACGTCGAACGGATCGCCGTTGATCGCGGCCATGAGCAGACGGTGGCCGCGCTCCAGCGCGCAGCGCGCGACGGCCTCGTCGCGCGCGCGGAACACCATCCGGTAGACGCCGTGCCGCGACGTGCTGCGCGTCTGCCCGAAGCCGGTCGGCATGCCCGCCAGGTTGAGCAGCTCGATCACCACGTGCTCGAGCACGTGGCCCATCCAGGTGCCTTCCTGCAGCCGCTGCATGAAGCCGCCGCGCTCGCCGACGCCGCAGTGGTGCTCGGCGACCGCCGGCAGCAGCGCGGTCAGGCGCCCGACGAAGCCGTCGATGCGGTTCGACGGCCAGTCCTCGAGGGCCCCGAGGTCGAGCCAGGTCTCGAGCGCCGAGCGATAGGTCCAGACGTTCGGCCCGCGCAGGTAGGTCACGCGAAGCAGACGGATATCGTCGAAACGGACCATGCGAACGCTCTCGTCGTGGGGCGCCTCACGGGGCGCCGGGTCTTCGATTGTCGGGCGCGTCCCACCGCCGCGCTCGCCACCGGATCGGCGAGAATCGCGCCCCGCCGCCGCCACGTGCCATGCCGCCATCGCCTGCTGTCTCCTCTGCGAGCGCGCTCGATTCGGCACCGCTCGTCCCCGACGAGAATGTTCTGGAGGCGGTTTCGGTTGACCTGGACTGCCGACTCCGGTTCGCCGACGGGGCGCTGGTGCTCACCGACCGGCGGCTGCTGGCGCGCGCGCCGGGCAGCGCGGACTGGTCTGCGTGGCCGCTGGCGCCGCCGCTCGCGCTGCGCGGCGGCGATCACGCCGGCATCGGCTGGATCGAACTGCACGACGAGGCGCGCCGCCTCGCGCGCTGGAGTTTCACGCTCGGGGTGCAGCCGCAGGTGCTGCGGCTGGCCGCTCGGTTCGAGCGTGCGGTCGCGCGCGGTGCCTGCGAGGCCGACGACCGGGCGGGCGAAGGCGACGACGCCGACGACGCCGCCGATTACGCCGCCGAGTCCCCGACGCCGCCGTCGACCTGGGTGCTGTGGCGGCTTTGGCGCTTTGCGCATCCCTACCGCTGGCCGCTGCTGGCCGGCTTCCTTCTCACGCTGGGCTCGACCGGGGCCTCGCTGGTTCCCCCGTACCTGACGATCCCGCTGATGGACGAGGTGCTGATCCCTTACCAGAACGGGCAGCGCATCGACCCGGCGCTGGTGGCCGCGCTGCTCGGCGGTCTGCTTGGCGCGGCGCTGGTGGCCTGGGGGCTGGGCTGGGCGCGCACCTGGCTGCTCGCGATCGTCAGCGAGCGCATCGGCGCCGACCTGCGCACCGCCACCTTCGACCACCTGCTGCGGCTGTCGCTGTCGTACTTCTCGAACAAGCGCACCGGCGACCTGATGTCGCGCATCGGCAGCGAGAGCGACCGCATCTGCGTCTTCCTGTCGCTGCACGCGCTCGACTTCGCGACCGACGTGCTGATGATCCTGATGACGGCGGCGATCCTGTTCAGCATCGACCCGGCGCTGGCGCTGGTCACGCTGCTGCCGCTGCCGCTGATCGGCTGGCTGATCCACCGCGTGCGCGACCGCCTCCGCACCGGCTTCGAGAAGATCGACCGCGTCTGGGGCGAGGTCACCAGCGTGCTCGCCGACACCATCCCCGGCATCCGCGTCGTCAAGGCCTTCGCGCAGGAGCGGCGCGAGTCCGAGCGCTTCCGCGACGCCAACCGGCGCAACCTCGAGGTCAACGACAGGCTCAACAAGACCTGGAGCCTGTTCTCGCCCACCGTCTCGCTGCTCACCGAGATCGGGCTGCTCGTCGTGTGGGCGTTCGGCATCTGGCTGGTCAGCCAGGACCGGATCACGGTCGGCGTGCTCACCGCGTTCGTCGCCTACATCGGCCGCTTCTACGGCCGGCTCGACTCGATGAGCCGCATCGTCTCGGTGACGCAGAAGGCCGCCGCCGGCGCCAAGCGCATCTTCGACATCCTCGACCATGTCAGCAACGTGCCCGAGCCGGCCGAGCCGGTCGCGCTGCCGCGCGTCGAGGGCCGCATCGAGCTGCAGGGGGTGGGCTTCCGCTACGGCAGCCGCGCGGTGATCCGCGGTCTCGACCTGGCCATCCGTCCCGGCGAGATGATCGGCCTCGTCGGCCACAGCGGCTCGGGCAAGAGCACGCTGGTCAACCTGATCTGCCGCTTCTACGACGTGACCGAGGGCGCGATCAAGGTCGACGGCGTCGACCTGCGGCGGCTGCGCGTGGCCGACTGGCGGCGCCACATCGGCCTGGTGCTGCAGGAGCCCTTCCTGTTCTTCGGCACGGTGGCCGAGAACATCGCCTACGGCAAGCCCGGCGCGACGCGCGCCGAGATCGTCGCGGCGGCGCGCGCCGCCCACGCGCACGACTTCATCCTGCGCCTGCCGCACGGCTACGACTCGGTGGTGGGCGAGCGCGGGCAGGGGCTGTCGGGCGGCGAGCGCCAGCGCATCAGCATCGCGCGCGCGCTGCTCATCGACCCGCGCATCCTGATCCTCGACGAGGCTACGTCGAGCGTCGACACCGAGACCGAGAAGGAGATCCAGACCGCGCTCGACAACCTGGTGCGCGGCCGCACGACGATCGCCATCGCGCACCGGCTGTCGACGCTGCGCCGCGCCGACCGCCTGGTCGTGATGGACCGCGGCCTGATCGTCGAGACCGGCACGCACGACGAGCTGATGGCGCGCGAGGGGGCCTACTGGCGGCTCTACCAGGCCCAGGCGCGTCAGGTCGACGAGGAGGAGTCCGACCAGGCCGCGCGCGTCGCGGCCACGCTGCCGCCGCCGCTTCCAGCGGCGCACACCGCGGGGTCGCTGTGACGGCCGTGCGGCCCGAGGCGCTGGGACGCGACGATCACGGCCGGCTCGTGCTGCGGCTGGTCGACGGCAGCGTCCACGTCGGCTGCGTGCCGGTACGCGCGTTTCCGCTCAGCGCGCCGGACGCGGCCTTGTCGCTCGTGGGCGCCGACGGCCACGAGGTGTGCTGGATCGACGACCCGCGGGCGCTTCCGGCCGAGTGGCGCCGCATCCTCGACGAGGAACTCGCGCTGCGCGAGTTCGCCCCGCGCATCGAGCGCATCACCGCGGTCGACACCTTCGCCACCCCCAGCACCTGGAGCGTCGACACCGACCGCGGGCCGACGACGCTGGTGCTCAAGGCCGAGGAGGACATCCGCCGCCTCGGCGAAGGCGCGCTGCTCGTCACCGACGGCCGCGGCATCGGCTTCCGGATCGCCGACCGCTTCGCGCTCGACCGGCGGTCGCGGGCGATCCTCGAGAGGTTTCTCTGACCCAGACCGGCGTCCCCGTGTCGCCGGGGGCCGGCCGCGCGTGCCCGGGCCGGCAGGCTCAGATCGACATGCGCTGCCGCACGCCGTCACGCTCCATGTCGGCGCCGCGGCCGCGCATCACGATCTCGCCACGCTCCATCACCAGGTACTGGTCGGCCAGCCCGGCGGCGAAGTCGTAGTACTGCTCGACGAGGACGATGGCCATCGTCTTGCGGTCGGCGAGCATGCGGATCACGCGGCCGATGTCCTTGATGATGCTCGGCTGGATGCCCTCGGTCGGCTCGTCGAGCATCAACAGCTTCGGCCCGGCCGCGAGCGCGCGCGCGATCGCCAGCTGCTGCTGCTGGCCGCCGGAGAGGTCGCCGCCGCGGCGCGAGATCATCTGCTGCAGCACCGGGAAGAGCTCGAACAGCTCGGCCGGGATCGCCGTGCCGGCGGGCCGGCTGGCCAGCCCCATGCGCAGGTTGTCGTCGACGGTCAGCCGGCCGAAGATCTCGCGTCCCTGCGGCACGTAGCCGATGCCGCGGCGCACGCGTTCGTACGGCGTCGCGCGCGTGATCTCGGCGTCGCCGAGCACGATGCGCCCGGTCTTCACTGGCACCACCCCCATCAGGCTCTTGAGCAGCGTCGTCTTGCCGACGCCGTTGCGCCCGAGCACGACGGTGACCTCGCCCAGCCGCGCCTCGAAGCCGATGTCGCGCAGGATGTGCGAGCCGCCGTAGTACTGGTTGACGCCTTCGACCTTCAGCATGTCGGGTTCACCGGCCGAGGTAGACCTCGACCACCTTCTCGTCGGCCTGCACCTGGTCGAGCCGGCCCTCGGCGAGCACGCGCCCCTCGTGCAGCACCGTGACCTTCTTGCGGCCCTGGGTGAGCTGGTCGACGAAGGTCATGTCGTGCTCGACGACGACCAGCGAATGCTGACCCTCCGGTCATGCCGGCCACCGGCTCGTCGAGCAGCAGCAGCTTCGGGTCCTGCATCAGCAGCATGCCGATCTCGAGCCACTGCTTCTGGCCGTGGCTGAGCAGCCCGGCGGTGCGCTGCGCCTCGTCCTTCAGGTGGATCAGCTGCAGCACCTCGCCTATGCGGTCGAGTTCGGTACCCGACAGCCGCGAGAACAGCGCGGCGCGCGCGCGGCGGTCGGCCTTCAGCGCGAGCTCGAGGTTCTCGAACACCGTCAGCGGCTCGTAGACCGTGGGCTTCTGGAACTTGCGGCCGATGCCGAGCTGGGCGATCTCGGGCTCGGTGTGGCGCAGCAGGTCGATGTTGCTGCCGAAGAAGATGCGGCCCTCGTCGGGCGTGGTCTTGCCGGTGATGCAGTCCATCATCGTCGTCTTGCCCGCGCCGTTCGGGCCGATGATGCAGCGCAGCTCGCCCAGGTCGACCGCGAGGCTCAGCTTGTTCAGCGCCTTGAAGCCGTCGAAGCTGACGGTGACGTCGTCGAGGTACAGCGCGACGCCTTGCGCGAAGTCGGGCTCGTCGGGCGCAACCGGCCGGCCGTAGCCGGCGGCGCGCCCGCCCGAGGCGGTGCGGCCCTCGCCGGCGGCGCGCCGCGCCTCGTAGTCGGCGCGCCGGCGCGCGCCTTCGGCCATCAGGTCCGGCGTCATCGGCGCTCGCGGCCCCGGCGCCGCAGCTGCGCCCACAGCCCGACCAGCCCGTTGGGCAGGAACAGCGTCACCGCGATGAACAGCGCGCCCAGGAAGAACAGCCAGAACTCGGGGAACGCCACCGTGAACCAGCTCTTCGCGCCATTGACGAACACCGCGCCGATGATCGGGCCGATCAGCGTCGCACGGCCGCCGACCGCGGCCCAGATCGCGATCTCGATCGAGGCCGCCGGCGACATCTCGCTCGGGTTGATGATGCCCACCTGCGGCACGTAGAGCGCGCCGGCCACGCCGCACATCATCGCCGACAGCGTCCAGATGCTCAGCTTGTAGGCCACCGGGTCGTAGCCGGTGAACATCACGCGGCTCTCGGCGTCGCGGATGGCCTGCAGCACGCGGCCGTACTTGCTGGTCACGATGGCGCGCGACATCAGGAAGAAGCCGATCAGCACGAGCCCCGTGATCACGCACAGCGCCACCCGCATCTCGGAGGTGGCGATCGGGATGCCGAGGATGCGCTTGAAGTCGGTGAAGCCGTTGTTGCCGCCGAAGCCCGTCTCGTTGCGGAAGAACAGCAGCATCGCGGCGAAGGTGAGCGCCTGCGTGATGATCGAGAAGTAGACGCCCTTGATGCGCGAGCGGAAGGCGAACCAGCCGAAGACGAAGGCCAGCAGCCCGGGCACCGCGACGACGAGCAGCATCTGCGCGGCGAACGAGTCCGACAGCGCCCAGTGCCAAGGCAGCGCTTTCCAGTCGAGGAACACCATGAAGTCGGGCAGGTCGCTCTGGTACTGCCCCTCGCGACCGATCTGGCGCATCAGGTACATGCCCATCGCGTAGCCACCGAGCGCGAAGAACAGGCCGTGGCCGAGCGACAGGATGCCGGTGTAGCCCCAGATCAGGTCCATCGCCAGCGCGCAGATCGCGTAGCAGAGGATCTTGCCGGTGAGGCTGACGAAGTAGTCGCTGAAGTGCAGCGGGTGGCCCGCGGGCAGCGCCAGGTTGAGCACCGGCACGCCGACCGCGATCACCAGCGTCGCGGCGGCGACGGCGATCCAGCCGCGCGGCCCGAGCAGCCGGGTGCCGGGGGCTGCCAGCGGCGCGGCGGGCAGCACGGCGCTCATGCCTCGGCGCTCCGGCCCTTGAGGGCGAAGATCCCCTGCGGCCGCTTCTGGATGAAGACGACGATCAGCACCAGCACCATGATCTTGGCCAGCACCGCGCCCTGCCAGCCCTCGAGCAGCTTGCTCACGACGCCGAGGCCGAGCCCCGCGTAGACGGTGCCGGCGAGCTGCCCGACGCCGCCCAGCACGACGACCATGAAGGCGTCGACGATGTAGCCCTGCCCGAGGTCCGGGCCGACGTTGCCGACCTGGCTGAGCGCGCAGCCGGCCAGCCCGGCGATCCCGGCGCCGAGCGCGAAGGCGTAGGTGTCGACGCGGGCGGTGTCGACGCCGACGCAGGCCGCCATGCGGCGGTTCTGCGTCACGCCGCGCACGAACAGCCCGAGCCGCGTGCGCGCGATGAGCAGCGCCACCGCCGCCAGCACCAGCGCGGCGAAGACGAGAATGGCGATCCGGTTGTACGGCAGCGTCAGATTCGGCAGCACCTGCACCCCGCCCGAGAGCCACGACGGGTTCTCGACGCCGACGTTCTGCGCGCCGAAGACGCTGCGCACGGCCTGCATCAGGATCAGGCTGATGCCCCAGGTGGCCAGCAGCGTCTCGAGCGGCCGCCCGTAGAGCCAGCGGATCACGCTGCGCTCGAGCACCGCGCCGACCAACGCGGCGGCGAGGAAGCTGGCCGGTATCGCCGCCAGCACGTAGGCGTCGAAGAGGCCCGGCAGGTGCTGGCGGAAGAGGTTCTGCACGACGTAGGTCGCGTAGGCGCCGATCATCATCAGCTCGCCGTGCGCCATGTTGATGACGCCCATCAGCCCGTAGGTGATGGCCAGCCCGAGCGCCACCAGCATCAGGATCGAGCCGAGGCTGATGCCGGCGAACAGCACGCCCAGGCGCTCGCCCCACGCCAGCCGCGCCTCGACGTCGGCGAGCGACGCCGCGATCGCCGCGCGCACCTGCGGGTCGGTCTCGGCGGCGAGGCGCTCGCCGAGCAGCGCGCGCGTCGCGGGCTGGCCGCTGTCGGCGAGCAGCCGTGCCGCCTCGAGCCGCTTGGCGCGGTCGTCCGACGAGATCAGCACGGCGGCGCGCAGCTGCCCGAGCTGCTCCCTCAGCGCCGCGTCGGTCTCGGCCGCCAGCGCCCGGTCGACCAGGCCGAGCCTGGACTCGTCGACCTGGTCCTTGAGCTCGACGATCGCGGCCGCGCGCAGCGCGCGGTCGGGCGAGAAGAGCTTGAGCGCCGCGAGCGCCGCCTGCAGCTCGCGCCGCATCCGGTTGTTGTTGACGACGTCCTCGGCGCCGTCGGGCAGCGCGGTCTCGACGCCGCTGGCGGCTTCGATGGCGCGGCCGTCGCGCACCACGAACGCACGGCCCCCCGCGACCTTCACCTCGTCGGCCAGCAGCGCCTGCAGGAACGGGGCGAGGGCCGGGTCCCCGGACGCGACCGCCTCGGCCAGCGCGGCCAGGCGGTCGTCGGTCTCGCCGGCGGCGATGCGCGCCGCCTGGGCCGGCGACAGCGCCCAGGCCGCCGCCGGCAGCGCGACCAGGCAGGCCGCCGCGAGCCAGGCCCGCAGCAGCCGCCAGACGAGGTCGCTCCTCACGAGGACTGCCCGCCCGCCGTCACTTGGCGGCCGGCTCGTTCTTCTTGCCCTTGTTCTCGGGGATGAAGTCGCTCCACGGGTCGGCGACCACCGGGCCCGGGGTCTTCCAGACGACGTTGAACTGCCCGTCGGCGCGCACCTCGCCGATGAACACGCTCTTGTGCAGGTGGTGGTTCTTCTCGTCCATCTTGCTGACGATGCCCGACGGCGCGTTGAAGGTCTGCCCGTACATCGCGGTGCGCACCTTGTCGACGTCGGTGCTCTTGGCCTTGTTGACTGCCTGGGCCCACATGTTGATGCCGATGTAGGTGGCCTCCATCGGGTCGTTGGTCAGCGGGCGGTCCTTGTGGCCGGCGATGTTCTTGGCCTTCGCGTAGGCGCTCCACTTCTTGATGAACTCGTCGTTGGTCGGGTTCTTGATCGACATGAAGTAGTTCCATGCCGCCAGATGGCCGACCAGCGGCTTGGTGTCGACGCCGCGCAGCTCTTCCTCGCCGACCGAGAACGCGACCACCGGCACGTCGGTGGCCTTCAGGCCCTGGTTGCCGAGCTCCTTGTAGAACGGCACGTTGCTGTCGCCGTTGATCGTCGAGATGACGGCGGTCTTCTTGCCTTCGCTGGCGAACCGCTTGATCTTCGCGATGATCGACTGGTAGTCGCTGTGGCCGAAGGGCGTGTACTCCTCCATGATGTCGCTGTCGGGGATGCCCTTGGACTTCAGGAAGGCGCGCAGGATCTTGTTCGTCGTGCGCGGGTAGACATAGTCGGTGCCGAGCAGCACGAAGCGCTTGGCACTGCCGCCGTCCTTGCTCATCAGGTACTCGACCGCCGGGATCGCCTGCTGGTTGGGCGCGGCGCCGGTGTAGAAGACGTTGCGGCTCAGCTCTTCGCCCTCGTACTGCACCGGGTAGAAGAGCAGGCCGTTGAGCTCCTCGAAGACCGGCAGCACGCTCTTGCGGCTGACCGAGGTCCAGCAGCCGAAGACGACCGCGACCTTGTCCTTGGTCAGCAGCTGTCGCGCCTTCTCGGCGAACAGCGGCCAGTTCGATGCCGGATCGACGACCACCGGCTCGAGCTTCTTGCCCAGCAGACCGCCCTTGGCGTTGATCTCGTCGATCGCCATCAGCACGGTGTCCTTGAGCACCGTCTCGGAGATCGCCATCGTGCCCGACAGCGAGTGCAGCACGCCG
>JALORQ010000057.1 GCA_025458805.1 Rubrivivax sp. | reverse complement strand
TCGTGCCGATCGCCTGGTGGCGCAGCTCTTCGGGTAGCCGACGATGGAGCTCATCGAGAACATCAATCGTCTGCGCGGTGATGACCCAAGAGACTGAGTCCAGGGCCCGGCTCCGGAGGGCCCGCGGGCCCTTGAATATGGCTAGCTAGCCAGATAGAATGCGTGCTCTGGCCGAACAAGGAGCCATGCATGACCGAAGTTGCCCTGTACGAAGCCAAGAACCGCCTGTCCGAGCTGATCGAGCGCGTGCAGCGCGGCGAAGTCATCGCCATCACCCGCCGTGGCAAGGTGGTCGCGCAACTGGCCTTGCCCACGGGGCAAGACAGCGCCAGCGCCGCGCGCAATGCCGTGGCCGGCCTGCTGGCTGCACGCCAGGGCGTGAGCCTCGGCCGGCTGAAGGCGCGTGACCTCATCGCCGAGGGCCGGCGTTGAGCGTCGCCCTCGTCGTGGACGCATCCGTCAGCGCCGCCTGGTTCCTGCCTGACGAGGCCACGTCCTATACCGAGGCCGCCTTGCAGGCCACGGCCAACGGCGAGGTCTGGGTGCCGGCGCTGTGGCTGCTGGAAGTGGACGATCTGATGCTCAGCGCCCGGCGGCGCCGGCGCATCACGGCGGCCAAGCGGCAGGAGTTGGTGGCTCATGCTCAGGCGCTTCGCCTGCGGGTTGACCGCGAGCCGGTGGCGATGACCACGCTGGACACGCTGGCCGCCCGTCATGGCCTCAGTGCCTACGACGCCGCCTATCTTGAACTCGCGCGTCGACGCACCTTGCCCCTGGCCACCCTGTACGAAGCCCTGCAGAAGGCGATGGCCGACGCGGGCGTCGCGCGCGCTGAACTCTGAGGACGCCATGCCTCTGACCCCCGACCCGGTGAGCAACGCCAATGCGCTCGATGCTGGGTCAGCGAACGCGAATCAACGGCAGAGTGATGAACGGGGCCACAGATGGGGCCACCGTCGTGGCGGAACCTTCGTGAACCCGCGCCAGTACTGGTTCGGCGGCCGATTGGCAAGTGATGATCGAACAGGTGACGCGGTCACGGGACGTCCGAGGACGTCCCGGGCGGCCCCGTGCGAAGCCCCGGATCGTCGACCCGACCGGGGCTTTGCGCTTCCGCGGCGTCGTCCCAGACCCCCTGTGCACGTCGGCGTTGCTCCGCTGCGATGATCGCGCCCTCGCGACGCCAACCCCATGGAGACCCGCATGAAGCTCTACTACAGCCCCGGCGCCTGCTCGCTGTCGCCGCACATCGTGCTGCACGAGTCGGGCCTGCCGTTCCAGGCCGTGATCGCCAGCACCAAGACCAAGAAGCTCGCCGACGGCACCGACTACACGACGATCAACCCGCTGGGCTACGTGCCTCTGCTCGAGCTCGACGACGGTCAGCGGCTGCGCGAAGGCCCGGCGATCGTGCAGTACCTCGCCGACCAGGTGCCGGACAGGAAGCTGATCCCGGCCTGGGGCACGATGGAGCGCTACCGCGCCATCGAGTGGCTCAACTTCATCTCGACCGAGCTGCACAAGGGCTTCTCGCCGCTGTTCAACCCGGCGATGCCCGAGGAGGCCAAGGCGCTCGCGCGCACCCGGCTCGCCGACCGCCTGAAGTGGGTCGACGGCCAGCTCGAGGGGCGCGACTACCTGATGGGCAGCACCTTCACGGTGCCGGATGCCTACCTCTTCGTCGTCGCCGGCTGGGGCAAGCACGTCGGCGTCGACATCTCGGGCCTGTCGCACCTGGGCGCCTTCATGGCCCGGATGGCGGCGCGCCCGGGCGTGCAGGCGGCGCTGAAGGCCGAAGGGCTGCTGAAGTAGCCGGCCAGCAGTCGCGGTTCGCCTCTGCTGGCGCGGGCACGATCCGTCACGAGTCGGGCCTGGCGATCTGCGGATCCCGAAGCTCGACGCGCGGCGTCGTTGCCGTCGCTCGCTCCTCACGGGCGCTCGGCGCGCGCGACACGGCTTCGGAGGCCCGGCCGGACGTCGGTGTGACACGAAGCGCGATCGGTGGCATCGTCGAAGGCACGATGCACCGGGGGTTGCCATGCCGGCCATGGAAGTCTGGATCGAGTACGCGAGCACCTATTCGTACCTGACCGTGGCGCGCATCGGGCGCCTGGCTGCGCAGCAGGGCGTGACGCTCGACTGGCAGCCGTTCTTCCTGCCGCCGGTGCGTGAGCATCACGGACTGGGCTTTCCCTTTCCGGAGGCATCGGCGAAGACGGCGTACATGTGGCGCGACCTGGAGCGTCGCGCGGCCCGGCTCGGCATCCCGTATCGCCGCCCGGCGGTCTATCCGGTGAACTCGCTGCCGGCCGCGCGGGTCGCGCTGGCGGGCAAGCCCGAGGGCTGGTGCCAGCGCTTCACCGAGGAGGCGTTCCGCCTGCACTGGACCGAGGGGTGCCTCATCGGGACCGAGGACAACCTGCGGGTGGCCCTCGCGTCGTTGGGGCTGGATCTGGCGCACGTCTGGCCGCTCGCAAACTCGCCGCAGAACAAGGAGGCGCTCAAGGCCCAGACGCCGCGGGCCATCGAGCGCGGCATCTTCGGCGCGCCGTCGTTCGTCGTCGGCGACGAGTTGTTCTGGGGGGACGACCGGCTCGAGGACGCCATCGCCTGGGCGGCGTCGAACCGGTGACGACACCCGGTTGCAGCACGGCCCGCCGGCGGTGAGGCGCCTGCCGAACGGGCGCCGACAGCGGGGCATGCGTGCCCGACGACCGCTGGCCGTCCCGACGCCCAGATGCGCTCGGTCCCCTCGCTACCGTCCGCGCCGCACGCGCAGGATCTCGTCGAGGATCAGGCAGACGGCGCCGAGCGTGATGGCGCTGTCGGCGAGGTTGAAGCTCGGGAAGTAGCCGCCGTGGAAGATCGGCTCGAGCAGCGCGAAGCGGAACTGAAGGAAGTCGACCACGTAGCCGTGCAGCATGCGGTCGACGACGTTGCCGAGCGCGCCGCCCATGATCATCGTGACGGCGAAGCAGAACAGCTTCTGCGTCGGGTGGCTGCGGATCATCCAGACGATGAACCCGGAGACCACGAGCCCGAGCGCGATGAAGAACCAGCGCTGCCAGCCCGAGGCACCGGCCAGGAAGCTGAAGGCGGCGCCGGTGTTGTGCACGCGCACGAGGTTGAACCAGTCGGTCACCGGGCGCACGTCGCCGAAGGCGAAGGTGGCGAGGATCGCGGTCTTCGTGAGCTGGTCCAGCACGATGACGATGCCCGCGAGCCCGAGCCACAGCGCGAGGCCCGTCCCGCCGCGCGCCCCGGCGGGCGGGTTGCCGCCGCGGGCCATCAGGCCACCGCGCGCGCTTCGCCCGCGCCGTAGAGGTTGCTCGTGCAGCGGCCGCAGATCGTCGGGTGCGCCGGGTCGTGACCGACGTCGTCGCGCCAGTGCCAGCAGCGCTCGCACTTGGTCGCGCCCGAAGGCGTCACGGTCACGGCGAGCGCGTCACCGGGCAAGAGCGTCGCCTTCGAGGTGATCAGCACGAACTTCAGGTCGTCGCCGAGCGACGCGAGCAGCGCGTGCGTCTCGGGCGGCGCCGCGACCGTGACCTCGGCCTGCAGCGACGAGCCGACGCCGCCGGCGGCGCGCACGTCCTCGATCGCCTTGTTGACGGCGTCGCGCACGTCGCGGATGGCCTGCCACTTGGCCAGCAGCGCGGCGTCGGTGGTGGTGCCGACGCCGGCGAAGCTCCAGTAGGTCTGCGCGAAGATCGAGCCCTGGCCGGGCGAGACGACCGCCCAGGCCTCCTCGGCGGTGAAGCTGAGGAAGGGCGCCATCCAGCGCAGCATCGCGTGCGTGACCTGCCACAGCGCGGTCTGCGCGCTGCGCCGCGCCAGGCTCTTCGGCGCCGTCGTGTACAGGCGGTCCTTCAGCACGTCGAGGTAGAACGCGCCCAGGTCCTCGGAGCAGAACACCTGCAGCTTGGCCACCACCGGGTGGAACTCGTAGACCTCGTAGTGCCTCAGCACCTCGGCCTGGAAGGCCTCGGCGCGCGCGAGCGCCCAGCGGTCGATCTCGAGCATCTGCGCGAACGGCACGGCATCGGCCTGCGGGTCGAAGTCGCTCGTGTTGGCGAGCAGGAAGCGCAGCGTGTTGCGGATGCGGCGGTAGGCGTCGACGACGCGCGCGAGGATCTTGTCGTCGCCGGCGATGTCGCCCGAATAGTCGCTCGCCGCCACCCACAGGCGGATGATTTCGGCGCCCAGCGTCGAGCTCACCTTCTGCGGCTCGATGCCGTTGCCCAGGCTCTTGCTCATCTTGCGGCCCTGGCTGTCGACGGTGAAGCCGTGCGTCAGCAGGCCGCGGTACGGCGCGCGGCCGTAGATCGCGCAGGCCAGCAAGAGCGAGCTGTGGAACCAGCCGCGGTGCTGGTCGTGGCCCTCGAGGTAGAGGTCGGCCTCCGGACCCTGGTCGTGGTGGCCCAGGCTGTCGTGCACGTTGGCGTGCGTGCCGCGCAGCACGTGCCAGAAGGTCGAGCCCGAGTCGAACCAGACCTCGAGGATGTCGCTGCTCTTGGTGTAGTGCGCCGCGTCGTCGGGGCCCAGGATCTCCTCGGCGGTGGCGCGGCTCCAGGCCTCGATGCCGCCGGCCTCGACGATGTCGGCCGCCCGGTCGAGGATCTCCATTGTCCGCGGGTGCAGCTCTCCGGTGTCCTTGTGAAGGAAAAAGGGCAGCGGCACTCCCCAGCTGCGCTGGCGGCTGATGCACCAGTCGGGGCGGTTGGCGATCATGTCGCGCAGCCGCGCGCGGCCGTTCTCGGGGTAGAAGCTCGTGTGCTCGATCGCCTCGAGCGCCATCCGGCGCAGCGTCTTCGGCGCCTTGTCGGTCGTGAAGACACCCTCGCCCTCGTCCATGCGCACGAACCACTGCGCCGCGGCGCGGTAGATCACCGGGCTCTTGTGGCGCCAGCAGTGCGGGTAGCTGTGGGTCAGCGGGCCGGTGGCCAGCAGGCGGCCGGCGTCGCGCAGCGTGTCGATGATCGACGGTACGGCCTTCCAGATGCTCTGGCCGCCGAAGAGCGGGAAGTCGGCCGCATAGACCCCTTGCGGTCCGACGGGGTTGAGGATGTCCTCGACCGCCATGCCGTGCGCGCGGCACGAGTTGAAGTCGTCGACGCCGTAGGCCGGGGACGAGTGGACGATGCCGGTGCCGTCGTCGGCGGTCGCGTAGTCGGCCAGCAGCACCGGGGACAGCCTGTCGTAGCCCGGGTGCACCTCGGCGAGCGGATGCACGAAGCCGATGCCGCCCAGGCGCTCGCCCGCTGCGGTCGCGAGCACGCGACCCTCGAGCCCGTAGCGTGCGAGGCAGTCGTCGACCCGGGCCGCGGCGAGCACGAGCAGGCCGCGCGCTGTCTCGACCAGCGCGTACTCGAGCGCGGGGTTGAGGTTGAGCGCCTGGTTCGCCGGGATCGTCCACGCGGTGGTGGTCCAGATCACCGCGAAGGCCGGGGCGTGCAGCGCCGGCACGCCGAAGGCCGTGGCCAGCCGGTCGGGCTCGGCGCAGGCGAACGCCACGTCCAGCGTCTGGCTCTTCCTGTCGGCGTACTCGATCTCGAACTCGGCCAGCGAGCTGCCGCAGTCGAAGCACCAGTACACGGGCTTGAGCCCGCGATAGACGAAGCCGCGCTCGATCACGCGCTTGAAGGCGCGGATCTCGCCGGCCTCGTTGGCCGGGTCCATCGTCGCGTAGCGCTGCGCCCAGTCGCCGAGCACGCCCAGGCGCTGGAAGTCGCTCATCTGCTGCGCGATCTGCCCGGTGGCGTAGGCGCGGCTCTTGGCCTGCATCTCGTCGCGGCCCAGCCCGCGGCCGTGCGCCTTCTCGATCGCGTTCTCGATCGGCAGGCCGTGGCAGTCCCAGCCCGGCACGTACTGCGCGTCGAAGCCGGCGAGCTGCCGCGCCTTGACGATCATGTCCTTGAGCACCTTGTTGACGGCGTGACCCATGTGGATCTGGCCGTTGGCGTACGGCGGTCCGTCGTGCAGGATGAACTTGGGCGCGTGGCGGCGCGCGTCGCGCAGCTGCCTGTAGACGCCCTCGTCGTTCCACTGCTTCACCCACGCAGGTTCGCGCTTGGCGAGGTCGCCGCGCATCGGGAACGGGGTGTCGGGCAGGTTCAGCGTCGCGCGGTAGTCGACGGCGGCGGGCTTGGCGGTGTCGTTCATGCTCGGGTCGCCGCGGCATCGCGGCGCGATCTCGTTCGCGAGGGGGCGCGGGGCAGGCCCGGCCGGTGGCGCACCCGGGGGTGCGGGTCAGCGCAGAGCGCAGCGAATTCGATCGCGCGTGGTCTGCCGGCGCGTTGCCGCCGCGGCGCGGTGCGTGCCAAGGCGCGGCGGGCGGGGCAGCGTGGACAATCGCATGATGCGGATTCTACGGTTCGGCCTCGCGCCCCTCTGCGCCGCGCTCGTCGGCGTGGCCGTCCCGGGCGCCGTGCGCGGTGCGGACGCGACGACGGAAGCGCCGGCATCGTCGCCATCGGCCTCCGGCGAGGGGGTCACGCCTCCGGCGGACGCACCCGCCGGGGCCGCGCCGGATGCACCCCCGGCCGCTTCGGGCCCGCCCTGGGCCGCTTGGCTCAAGGACATCGACGGCGCGCTCGGCGCGAGCGTCGGGTACGGCCCAGAGTACCGCGGTGCGTCCGCCCTCGGTGTCGGCTGGGAGCCGGTCTTCTACCTGCGCATCGGCAAGGTCTCGATCAGCAGCGGCAGCGGATTCATCACCCGCCGCGCGGACGACGTCCTCAGCGGCTTGGCAGTCGACGCCTACCGCACCGAGCGCACCCGGCTGAGCCTGAGCCTGCGTGCCGACCGCGGCCGTGACGAAGGCGGCAGCGACGCGCTGCAGGGCCTGGGCGACACGCCCGACTCGCTGCGCCTGCGCGCGGCGCTCCGCCACCAGATCGCGCCCGGCTGGCGCGCGTCGCTGACCTGGAGCATCGATGCGCTGGCCCGCGGCAAGGGCGGTCTCGGCGACATCTCGCTGACGCGCGACATCGGCCTGGGCCCGGCCAGCGCGGTATCGCTGACGGCCTCGGTGAGCGCGGCCGACCGGCGCTACATGCAGATGAACTTCGGGGTCACCGAGGCGCAGTCGCAGACCTCGGGCTACCCGGTCTACGAGCCGGGCGCCGGCTTGCGCGATGCGGCACTGTCGGTCGGCGTGCGCAGCCAGCTCGGCGAGCGCTGGTGGGGCACGGTCGGCTTCGGGGTCTCGCGTCTGCTGTCGCCGGCGGCCGACAGCCCGTTCACGCCGGAACCGCTGGGCTGGGGGCTCAGCGGCGCGATGGCCTGGGGCTTCTAGCCGTGGCGTGACAGCCAGGCGCGCGCGTCGGCGACGTCCTGCGCGATCCCCTCGCGCAGCGCCTCGAGCGACTCGTAGCGGAGTTCGTCGTGCAGCTTGTGCAGCAGCTCGACGCGCAGCAGCCGGCCGTAGCCGCCCTCGCGGCCCAGCGCGGCCGGCCAGTCGAGGCAGTGCACTTCGAGCAGCACGCGGCCGGCGTCCTCGACCGTGGGGCGCACGCCGAGGCTCGCGACCCCTTCAAGCGGCGCAGCGCCCAGGCCGAAGGTCCGCACCGCGAAGATGCCCATCGCCGCCGGACGCGGGTGACGGAACGGGATGTTGAGCGTGCGGAAGCCGAGCTCGCGACCGAGCTTGCGCCCGTGCGCCGCACGGCCGCTGATCGCATAGGGCCGGCCGAGCAGGGCGGCGGCGCGCGCCATGTCGCCGGCGGCGAGCGCATCGCGCACCTCCGAACTCGAGACGCGCACGCCGTGCACCTCGTAGCTCATCATCCGGGCAACGTCGAAGCCGTGGCGCGCGCCGGCCTCGTCGAGCATCGCGTAGGTGCCGGCGCGTCCGGCCCCGAAGCGGAAGTCGTCCCCGACCAGGACGACACGGGCGCCGAGCTCGCGCACCAGCACCTCGTCGACGAATGCGGTCGCCGACAGCGATGCGAACGCCTCGTCGAAGCGCGCGACGACGACGCGGTCGATGCCGCAGCGCTCGAGTTCGGCCAGCTTGTCGCGCAGCGTCGCGATGCGTGGCGGCGCCGCGTCGGGCCGGCCGGCGCGGGCCGCGAACCAGTCGCGCGGGTGCGGCTCGAAGGTCAGCACGCAGGACGGCAGCCCACGATGCCGAGCCTCGTTGGTGAGCAGCGCGAGCATCGCCTGATGCCCGCGGTGGACGCCGTCGAAGTTGCCGATGGTCAGCGCGCAGCCACCGGGGGTGCCGGCGCCGCGCGTGCTGTGCAAGACCCGCATCGACCGATTATCGGGGCCGCGCGGCGCGCGACCCGGTCCGCGTGCCTGTCAGTGCTTGCGCGCTGCGGCCTCCGCCTGGTAGCGCGCGGTGGCGTCCTCGACCGCCTTGCTGTGGATCGCCGCCAGTTCCGGCCGCGCCGCGCGGGCGCGCTGCGCGGCGGCGAGCGTCGACATCTGCCCCTGCCACATCGGGAACACGTGGCGCGCGATCAGGTCGTAGCTCCTGCGCGTGGCGTCGAAGTTGGCCCAGTTGTGCGCCAGCATCAGGTAGGCGCCGAAGCCGCCGTTGCTCTGCTTCCAGAGACGGTCGATCTGCGCGTTGACCATGTCGGGCGTCCCGATCGCGCCGAAGCCCGAGTCGTTCACGAAGGAGATCATCTCCTTCACGTTGTTGCCGGGCACCGCCATCTGCGGGAACGCGGCGACGGCCTGGAAGTAGTCGAACCACTGCTCGATGCCGTACTCGACGTCGCGGTAGGCCTGCTCGATCGTCTCGGCGCAGTGCACGAGCCCGACGAGGCGCCACTTGCTGCGGTCGACCCGCGTCTTGTAGTGCGCGGCCTGCGCCTCCATCACGTCCCAGTGCAGCGCCAGCGCGTCGAAGCCCGCCGCCGTGGTCGCGCCGATCGACAGCAGCCCGACGCCGTGCATGCCGGCGAGCTTGGGGCCGGTCGGCGAGGCCACCGCCGGCACGGCGATGTCGAACAGCGGGTTGCTGTAGGGGCGCAGGTGCAGGCGGGCGTCGCGCAGGTCCCAGCGGTCGTTCTTGAAGGTGACCGGCTCGTCGGTGGTGAGCAGCTTCATGATCACGCCCAGGCCGTCCTCGAGCAGCAGCCGGGTCTGGCTCTGCGAGATGCCCACCATGATGCCGTCGCTCGGCAGAGAACCCGGGCCCACCCCCAGCATCACGCGGCCGCGCGTCAGGTGGTCGAGCTGCACGATGCGCTCGGCCACCCACAGCGGGTTGTGGTAGCTCACGCTGACCACGCCGGTGCCGAGCCGGATGTGGCGCGTGCGCTGCGACGCGACGGCGATGAAGATCTCGGGGCTCGCGCTGATCTCCGAGCCCGCCGAATGGTGCTCGCCGGCCCAGACCTCGTCGTAGCCGCAGCGGTCGAGCCATTGCACGAGCTCGAGATCCTGCTCCAGCGCGAGCGTCGGGTTGACGCCGGGCTTGTGGAACGGGGCGAGGAAGATGCCGAATCGCAGGCGCTGGCTCATGGGCTTGTCTCCGTGGTTGTCTTGGAAGCGGCGTCGCCGGCCGGTCGGCCGGGCGAACGAAGGTTCTAACGCGGCACGGCCGCGCCGTCCACGGGATCGGCCCGCCCTTCGGGGGGCTCCGCGGGCAGGCCGAGCAGCCGCCGGTAGAGCGCCAGGTACTCCGCGGCGCAGCGGTCCCAGTCGAAGCGGGCGGCGTGCGCGCGCACGGCGTCGGCCCGACCCGGCTGCGCGCCCGCGGCCAGGCCGTGCTCGACGACCGCGCGCATCGCCTGCGGCGCGAAGTCGTCGAAGTAGTACGCGGCGTCGCCGCCGATCTCGGGCAGGCAGGTGCGCCGCGCCAGGAAAACCGGCTTGCCGAAGTGCATCGCCTCGATCGGCGGCAGGCCAAAGCCCTCGGTCAGGCTCGGAAAGAGGAAGCCGGCGCAATGGGCGTAGGCCCAGGCCTTCTGCGCGTCGTCGATGCCGAGGTGGAACTCGACGTTGGGCAGCCGCACCTGTTCGCGCAGCCGCTTCGCGTCGTCGCTCGGCGGGCCGCAGAGCACGAAGCGCATCTGCGGCCAGGCGCGCGCCAGGCCGAGGATCGCCTGCGGATTCTTGCTCGGCGACATGCGCGACAGGTGGAACAGGAACTGCGCAGGCGAGGCGCCGGCCGGGTCGTCCCAGCCGGGAAGCGGGCGCTGCGGCGTCCCGACCAGGCTGCGCGCGCCGTTGAGGATGACGTCGAGCGGCCCGGTCCATCCGAGGTGCCTGCGCACGTCGTCCGCGGTGTGGCGGCTGATCGCGACGACGTGGTCGGTGCGGCCGATCAGCGCGCGCGTGCGCCGGTCGTGCCGCCAGCGCGAGAAGGCGCTCGGGTGGTGGAGGTAGTTGAGGTCGTGCACCGTGACAAGCCGCAGGCCGCAGCCGACGGGCGGCCGCGTCTTGTTGAGCTGGTGCAGCGAGTGCCACAGCGCGTAGCGATGCGGCTGCACGTGGCGCACGCGCTGCCAGCGGTCGATCGCGAGGTAGCCGACGGCGGGGCCGAAGGTGCCGGCCAGCGAGGGCCGCAGGTGGAAGTCGATCGCCACCCCGTCGACCGCGCGCCAGCGCGGCGCCGCCGCGGCGATGCGGGTGCAGAGCTGCAGCGCGAACTCGCCCAGCCCGTCGTGGAAGCTGCCGATGTTGCCCAGGCTGATGCACAGGCGGCTGCGCACGTCCGGGGCTCGCTCGGTCATGCGGTCCAGTGTAGTCGCCGCTTCAGCCCGATCAGGTCCGCGCACGCCGCTGCTAGCATCGGCTCCGATGGCTTCCACGGCCCGTCTCGTTCTGCCGCAGGTCACGCTGCTGGCGATCGACACGCGCGCCCCGGCGCTGGCCTGGGCCTCGCTGCGCCGCTCGATGGCGCAGGCCGACTTCGGGCGAGTCGTGTTGTTCACGCACGGCTGGTCGCCGTCCTCGGGGCACGCGCCGATCGAGGTGGTGGACATCGGGCCGATAGGGTCCGGGGCCGAGTATTCGCACTTCGTGCTGCGCGGGCTGGCCGGCCATGTCGTCAGCTCGCACGCCCTGGTCACGCAGTGGGACGGCTTCGTCGTCGACGCCGCGGCGTGGGACGACGCGTTTCTCGACTGCGACTACATCGGGCCGGTCTGGCCCGAGCAGCCCGCCGCCCTACAGGTGGGCAACGGCGGCTTCAGCCTGCGCTCGCGGCGCATGCTGCAGGCCGGGCTCGACCCGCGCATCGTCGACGAGCATCCCGAGGACGTGATGCTGTGCCGGCGCTACCGCCGTCACCTAGAGCAGGCGCACGGCGTGCGCTTCGCACCGCCCGCGCTCGCGCGACGGTTCGCGTTCGAGAACGAAGCGCCGCGCGGCCCGACCTTCGGCTTCCACGGGCCCTATCACCTGCCCCGGTTCGTCGCCGAGGCCGAGCTCGCCGGATGGCTGGACCAGCTGCCCGATGCATTCTTCCGCAGCCGTGACGCCCGGCGACTGGCCCGCGCGCTGCTGCGCGCCTCGATGCCGCGGCTGGCCGGCGCACTGGTCGCGCGCCGACGGGCGGCCGGGGTCGACGACCTCAAGACACTGGCCCTCGGGCTGGCGTCGCGCGGGCTCGAGGCCTGGTCGTCGTGGCGGCGCTGAGCCTGGCAGGCCGCGTGGCCTAGCCGCGCAGCAGCGTGCGGATCGCCTGCAGCTTGCGCCGGCTGCGCGGCTGGGCCGGCAGCGCGCGAACCACCGGCCGCGTGCCGTCCGCCCAGCCGGCATTCGCGGCGGCGGCCGTCGCCAGGTCGGGTGCCGGACGGGCGGTGAGCACGTACTGGAAGATGTCGAGTGCGTCGTCGTCGCAGGCCCAGTCGATCCAGGCCAGCGTGCGGGTGCGCAGCTTCATCCCGAAGGCGCGGCCGACGGCGTCGGCGGGCTGCACCGTGGCCGACATTGCCTCGATCGCGAGCCCGGCCTCGCTGAACAGGCCGACCAGCGACTCGCGGCTGAAGAAGCGCAGGTGGGTGCGGTCGAGGATGCCGAGCGGGCCCATCTCCCAGCGCCCCTCGAGCAGCATCGCGCGCACCGCGGCGTGCGCGACGTTCGGCACCGACGCGACGATCGCGCCGCCCGGAGCGAGATGGGCGACCGTTCGCCGCAGCGCGGCCAGCGGGTCGGCCAGATGCTCGATGACGTCGCCGAAGGTCACGACGTCGAAGCGCTCGTCGGGGTGCGCGTCGAACCATTCGTCGAGCGTGCCGGTGAAGACCCGGTCGAGCCGCGCGCGCGCGCGCTCGGCCGCGGCCGCCAGCGGCTCGATGCCGGTGACCCGGTAGCCCTCGGCACGCAGCGCCTCGCCCATGGTGCCGGTCGCGCAGCCGGCCTCGAGCACGCGTGCGCCGGGCGCCGCCGCGGCGATCACCTGCTCGAAGGTGAGCGTGTGCGACTCGTTGCGGTTGCCGCGGTCGAAGGGCGCGTCGTAGGGCAGCGGATCGATCATCGCGGAGGCCTCGCCCAGCCAGGGCTCGTCGAGAAGGGCGCGCGGCGGATCGGCGAGCGCGAAGTCCTCGGTGCGAATGCCGAGCAGCGGGCTGTAGAACGGGTCGCGCGCGATCCACAGCGGCCAGCGCTCGCGCAGCTTGCCATACTCAACCTCGTAGCGTGCGCGGCGCTCGGGCCGGTGGTCGTCGCCGCGAGAGACCGATTCGTGGTGGATCAGCTCGGCGTGGGGGGTCCACAGATTGCGCAGGCCGACGCTGGCGAGCTGCAGGCAGAAGTCGACGTCGTTGAAGGCGACCGGAAAGCCCTGTGCGTCCATGCCGCCGACGGCCAAGTAGGCGTCACGGCGCACGACGAGGCAGGCCGCGGTGACGGCCAGGTAGCCCTGCAGGCGCCAGGCGCGCTCGGCCGGGCCGGGCTCGTCGCGCCGCAGACGCTTCAGCGCATGGCCTGCCGCGCCGCCCAGCCCGACGAGGACCCCGCCGTGCTGCAGCGTCCCGTCCGGGTACCACAGGCGGGCGCCGACGGCACCGACCCCCGGGCGGCAGGCGAGCGAGACCATCTCTTCGAGCCAGCCGCCGTCGACCACCTCGATGTCGTTGTTGACGAGTGCGACGCACTCGCAGTCCGCCGCTTCGGGCGCTTCGATGGCCGCATTGTTGAGGGCCGCGAAGTTGAACGGCCGATCGTCGCGGCAGATCGTCACCCGCGGCTCGCGTGCCGCCGTCTCGCGCATCCAGGCCAGGCACTGCACGTCGTCCGAGCCGTTGTCGACGATGACGATGCGGTAGTCGGGATAGCGGGTCCGAACGAGGATGCTGTCGACGGCCTGCCGCAGCACGCCGAGTCCGTTGCGGGTCGGGATCACGATCAGCACGCGGGGCGCCGGCTGCTGCAACGCGAAGCGCACGCGCACCGTCCGACCCTGCGGCGCGGGCTCGGCGCGCGCCGGCACGTCGCGCCGGTCGAGGTGCCGCTGCACCGCGGCCACGGCCGCGCCGACGTGCACCGGCAGCGGGTCGGACCGGTGCGCCAGCAGGTGCGGCACGTGCAACACCGTCTCGGCGTCGAGCCCGGCGGTCGCGGCCAGCACGAGGGCGTGGCGCCACGCCGGGCCGTCGTCGACGGTGACGCCTGCGGCCTTCAGCTGCGCGAGCAGCGGCTCGCGTCGCCACAGCGACGGGGCACCGACGGTGTCCATCGCCAGCAGCGCGTCGGGATCGAAGTCGCTCTTGCACCAGGGATGCGCGCGCGTGCCGTCCGGCATGAGGGCATCCTCGTCGCCGTAGACGGCCTGCGCCGCCGGACGCGCTGCGAGTGCCTCGAGCAGCAGCAGCATCGTGTGCGCGCGCCAGACCTCGTCGGGGTCGAGGAATCCGACCACCGGCGCTCGGGCGGCCTCCAGCAGCGCCGCCACGCGGGCGCCGGCCGGGCAGGGCACTGCGACGATGCGCGGCTCGTCCGCGACCTGCGCGAGCCAGGCCGCGCGCTCGGCCGCGCCATCGGCGTCGCAGACGGCCACCAGCAACCGCCAGTCGCGCACGCACTGTGCGCGCAGTGCGGCGACGGTCGCCCCGCGCTGCGCCGACGACACCGGGCCGGGCAGCAGCAGGTCCACGCGCGGCCCGTCCGCTGGGAGCGCGGCGGCGAGCGCCTCGGCGCGCGCCTCGAATCGCATCCTCTGCGCCGCATCGGGGGTGTCGTAGCGCCGGCACCAGTCGAGGTAGTCCGGGCCGCGCCTGTGGAGGTGTCGCGCGCGCAGCCGCTGGCGATTCCAGAGTCGCGCCCTGCGCAGCAGTCCTTGCATCGACGGTGGCGGCGACATGCGGGGTGGCGGATTCGTCGTGGCGCGTCGGACTCTAGCAGCGCGCCTCGACGGCGGCCGATCCGTGCCGTGGCGCGCGCGTCGTGTCAGCCCAGCGCCTGCGCCTTGACCATGCTCGCATACAGCCCGCCGCGCGCCATCAGCTCGTCGTGGCGGCCGGACTCGAGCACGCGGCCGTCGGCCAGCACGTAGATGCGGTCGGCGGCCATCACGGTGCTCAGCCGGTGCGCGATCAGCACCAGCGTCTTCTCGCCGTGCCAGGTGTCGATCGACTGCTGCACGACGCGCTCGGACTCGGTGTCGAGCGCCGAGGTCGCCTCGTCGAAGACCCAGACTGCCGCCTGCTTGTACAGCGCGCGCGCGATCGCCAGCCGCTGCCGCTGCCCGCCCGAGAGCTTGCTGCCGTTGGTGCCGATCGTCGTCGCGACGCCCTCGGGCAGCGTCTGCACGAAGTCCCACAGGTTGGCCGCGCGCAGCGCCGCCTCGATGCGCGCCGGATCCTTGGGCTGCGCGTAGGCGACGTTGTCGTCGATCGGCCCGTCGAACAGCACGATGTCCTGCGAGACGACGGCGAACTGGCGGCGCAGCGAGACCTTGCGGATGTCCTGCACGTCGATGCCGTCGAGCGTGATGCGCCCGGCCGAGGGTGCGACGAAGCCGAGCATCGCGTTGATGGCCGTCGACTTGCCCGAGCCCGACGGCCCGACCAGCGCGATCGTGCGGCCGGCCGGGATCTCGAGCTCGAGGCCGTCGAGCGCCGGGGTCGCGGCGCCCGGGTAGTCGATGCGGACGCCCTCGAAGCGCAGGTCGCCGCGGCAGCCGCCGGGCGCGATCTCGCGCGTGCCGGTGTCGCGCTCGGGCGGCGTGTCCATCAGCGCGAAGCAGGCCTGCGCGCCGACGAGGCCGTTGATGATCGGCTGCGTCACGTCGGTCAGGTGGCGCAGCGGCGAGATCGTCATCAGCAGCGCGGTGATGAAGGCGACGAACTCGCCCACGGTCGCCGTGCCCTGCTGCGCCTGCACGAGCGCGAGCGTGAGGATCAGCGCGACGCCGGCACTGGCGACGATCTGCGTCAGCGGCGTCATCAGCGCCGAGGCCGCGACGCCCTTCATCGCCAGGCGGCGCATCCGCACGGCCTCGTCGCCGAAGCGCTTCTGCTCGAAGGCCTCGGCGTCGAAGGTGCGCACGACGCGCCAGGCGCGGCTGATGTCGTCGACGATGCCGACCAGCCGGACCTGGGTCTCGTAGGCCCGCCCGGCCACCGACATCGCGCGGCGCTGCACCTTGCGCACGACGAAGATCAGCAGCGGCAGCGTCACCATCGAGACGAGCGTGAGCTGCCAGTTGAGGTAGAGCAGGTAGCCGAGCAGGGCGAGGAAGGTGGTGCCGTCGCGCAGCACGGTGGTCATTGCCCCGGCGAGCGCCTGGGTCGCGTTCTGCGGGTCGTTGATCACCCGCGTGGCGACGACGCCCGGGCTCATCGTGCTGTAGAGGCTGGCGTCGGCACGCATCACGGCGCGCAGGAGGTCGCCGCGCAGCGCGAGCACGGCCTTCGAGGTCGACCAGTTCAGCAGGTAGGTGCCGCAGAACGCGAGCCCCCCACGCACCGCGAAGATGCCGACCACCACCACCGGCACCATCCACACCGGGAACCCCATGTCGGGCTTGAAGCCGCTGTCCAGCAGCGTCTTGAACAGCGCAGGCACGAGCGGCTCGACC
>JALORQ010000194.1 GCA_025458805.1 Rubrivivax sp. | reverse complement strand
CGTTGATCCCCAGGCCCGCCGGTCACTCCACCGTCACGCTCTTCGCCAGGTTCCTCGGCTTGTCGACGTCCGTCCCGCGCGCGCAGGCGGTGTGGTAGGCCAGCAGCTGCAGCGGCACGACGTGCAGGATGGGACTGAGCGCGCCGTAGTGCTCGGGCATGCGGATGACGTGCACGCCGGGGGCGCTGTCGATGCGGGTGTCGGCATCGGCGAAGACGTAGAGCTGGCCGCCGCGCGCGCGCACCTCCTGCATGTTGCTCTTGAGCTTCTCGAGCAGCGCATCGTTGGGCGCCACCGTGACCACCGGCATCTGGTCGGTGACGAGCGCCAGCGGCCCGTGCTTGAGCTCGCCGGCCGGGTAGGCCTCGGCGTGGATGTAGCTGATCTCCTTGAGCTTGAGCGCACCCTCCAGCGCCACCGGATAGTGCACGCCGCGGCCGAGGAAGAGCGCATGCTCCTTGCGCGCGAAGTCCTCGCTCCACGCGATGACCTGCGGCTCCAGCGCCAGCACCGCCTGCACGGCCAGCGGCAGGTGGCGCAGCGCCTTGAGCTGCTCGGCCTCCTGCGCGTCGTCAAGCCGGCCGCGCATCTGCGCGAGCGTCAGCGTCAGCAGGTACAGGCCGACGAGCTGGGTCGTGAAGGCCTTGGTGCTGGCCACCCCGATCTCGACCCCGGCGCGCGTGATGTAGGCGAGCGCGCTCTCGCGCACGATGGCGCTGGTGGCCACGTTGCACACGGTCAGCGTGCGTTCCATGCCGAGCGAGCGCGCATGCTTCAGCGCGGCCAGCGTGTCGGCGGTCTCGCCGCTCTGGCTGATCGTGACGACCAGCGTGCGCGGGTCGGGCACGCTGTCGCGGTAGCGGTACTCGCTGCCGATCTCGACCGTGGTCGGGATGCCGGCGATGGCCTCGAGCCAGTAGCGCGCCGTCATGCCGGCGTAGCTGCTGGTGCCGCAGGCCAGGATCAGCACGCGGTCGACGTCCTTCAGCACGCGGTGCGCGCCGTCGCCGAACAGGTCGGCCGCGATCCCGCCGACGCCGTCCAGCGTGTCGGCGATCGCGCGCGGCTGCTCGAAGATCTCCTTCTGCATGAAGTGCCGGTAGGGCCCGAGCTCGGCAGCCGCGCTCATGGCCTGCACGGTGCGCACCGGGCGATCGACCGGCTGCGGGCGCGCGCCCGCCTGCGGCGACAGGATCCAGTGCTTGCCGAGCTGCAGGTCGACGACGTCGCCTTCCTCGAGGTAGACGATCTGGTCGGTGACGCCGGCCAGCGCCATCGCGTCGCTGGCCAGGAAGCGCTCGCCGTCGCCCACGCCGAGCACCAGCGGCGAGCCGTGGCGCGCCCCGACCACGCGCTGCGGCTCGTCGCGGCTGAAGACGGCGATCGCGTAGGCGCCGCGCAGCCGCGGCAGCGCACGCAGCACGGCGTCGAGCAGGTCGCCCTCGTGGTAGCGGTGCACGAGGTGCGCGATGACCTCGGTGTCGGTCTGGCTCTCGAAGACGTAGCCGCGCGCCTCGAGCTCGGCGCGCAGCTCGTCGTGGTTCTCGATGATCCCGTTGTGCACGAGCGCGATGCGCCCGGACGCCGCCGCGACCGGGGCGGCGCCGCCGCGCGCCGCGTCGCGCGGCCCGGGCGAGAAGTGCGGGTGCGCGTTGTGCACAGCGGGCGCGCCGTGCGTGGCCCAGCGCGTGTGCGCGATACCGGTGCCGCCCGCGATGCCGTCGGCCACGATGCCGGCCTCGAGCTCGGCCACGCGCGAAGTGCTCCGCGCGCGCCGCAGCTCGCCAGCCTGGTGCACCGCGACGCCGCAGCTGTCGTAGCCGCGGTATTCGAGCCGCTTCAGGCCCTCGACGAGGACGGGGACGATGTTGCGCGCGCTGACGGCGCCGACGATGCCGCACATGAGGGGGCTCCGGAAGGGATGAACAGCCGACCGGAGCGCAATCTAGCCGACACGGGATGAGGTAGTCGGTCGTTTTTCACCCGAAAGAGCAATCAGATTTCAACGCGATGGCATTAAGAAACGATCGTCCATCCAATGCCTATCCACGCAATAATCGGTCTCCGTGACGGAGCTCGATGCCACTGACCGCCGCCTGCTCGACCTGCTCCAGCAGGACGCGTCGCGATCGAACCAGGATCTGGCGGCCGCAGCGCATGTGTCGCCGGCGACCGCGCTGCGCCGGGTGCGCCGACTCGTCGAGGCGGGCGTCATCGAGCGCACGGTCGCCATCGTCGCGCCGGACGCGATCGGACGGGGGCTCGATGCCGTGGTCGAAGTCACGCTCGACCGCCAGGGTGCCGAGCACCTGGCGGCCTTCGAGGTCCGCGCGGTGGCCGAGCCGTCGGTGCAGCAGTGCTGGCGCGTCTCGCCCGGGCCGGATTTCGTGCTCGTCGTGCACTGCGCCGACATGCCGGCGTACGACGCACTGGTTCAGCGCCTGTTCACGCAGGACGCCAACGTGCGCAACGTGAAGGCCTACTTCAGCGTCCGGCGCGCCAAGTTCGAGCCGCGCATCCCGATGCGGCCCGCCGCGGGCTGAAGGCGATCCGCGGCGGGCCTGCCCCTGCCCCGGGGCAGGCACCCGTCAGCCGAAGAGGAAGTCGCCCGAGTTCAGCGAGGCGATCTGCACGTCCTCGAGCCGCAGCGAGTTGCCGCTGCCGAAGTCGATGAACACATCGTCACCCCCGTCGACGGTGGTCGCGCGCGCGATCACGTCGCCGAAGGTCGCGACGCCGAGCGCCGTCGACAGCTGGATCACGTCGCCGTCGCGGAAGTCCTCGATGACGTCGGACCCGGCGCGGAAGACGAAGGTGTCGGCACCGCCGCCCCCGCTCAGCATGTCGTTGCCGCCGCCGCCGTCGAGGCGGTCGGCGCCGTTGCCCCCATCGAGGTCGTCCGCACCGTTGCCGCCGAAGAGCGAATCGTTGCCGCCTTCGCCGTCGAGGTCGTCGGCACCGTCGCCGCCGTCCAGTCGGTCGTTGCCGCTGCCGCCATCCAGGTCGTCGTTGCCGGCCTCGCCGAACAGCCGGTCGGCGCCGTTGCCGCCGTCGAGCGCGTCGTTGCCGCCGCGGCCATGGATGACGTCGTTGCCGCCGAGCCCGTCGATCACGTCGCGCCCTTCGGTACCGGTCAGGCTGTCGGCCCCGTTCGTGGGTCGCGGCCCGCCCGGCGGCGGGGGCGGCGGCGTGCCCGGTCCGCCGGCCGCGAACAGGAACTGCTCGGCCGTGAGGCCGCCGATGCGCACGTCCTCGAGCAGCAGCGTGTTGCCGCCGCCGAAGTCGAGGAGCGTGCTGTCGCCGCCCTCGACCGACCGCGCCCGCGCCATCAGCGAGGCGAAGTCCGTCACGCCGAGCGAGGCATCGATCTGCACGCGGTCCTCGGCCGTCAGGTCCTCGATGATGTCGCTGCCGCTGTCGAAGACGAAGGTGTCGGCGCCGCGCCCGCCGGAGAGCTCGTCGTTGCCCGCCCCGCCGATGAGCAGGTCGTTGCCGTCGCCGCCGTAGAGGTCGTCGTTGCCGCCCAGGCCGGACAAGGTGTCGTTGCCGCCGCGCCCGGTGATGTCGTCGCGGTTCGCGGTGCCGGTCAGCGTGTCGGCGGCGCTCGTGCCGTAGATCTCCATGAGGTGGTCCTTTCGTGGGTGAGTCCGCGCCGGGGCACACCCGGCCCCGACCTTCAGGGACGGCATTCGACGCCCGGACATTGATCGCAGATTGACGGACCCGGCCCGCCCGGGGAGATCGGCCGCGCCGCGCGCCGCCGACGTGAAGAAGGCTCAGTCGGGCCGGGCAGCGCGATAGGTCAGGCGCAGCCGCGCCCCGCCGCCGGGCGCGCGCGCCGTCTCGACGCCGCCGCCATGCGCACGCTGGATGCGCGCCACGATGGCGAGCCCGAGGCCTGCGCCACCACGCGGGGCACCCGCGCCGCGCCGGAAAGGCTCGAACAGGTCCACGCCCTCTTCGGCCGGCAGGCCCGGGCCCTGGTCGCAGACGGTGATCTCGGGGCCGGGCCCCACGGTCACGTCGATCGGCCCCGGCCCGGCATGGTGGATCGCGTTCTCGACCAGGTTCGCGAGGGCGAGGGCGATGGCGTCGGCCGCACCGTGGACGTCGACCGGCGACGCCGCCGGCGCGAGCGCGATCTCGCATCCGTGCCGGACGGCGAGCGGCGTCAGATCGGCGACCACCCGCTCCGCCACGGCGTTGAGCTCGGCGCGATCGCCGTCGCGCAGCTCCAGGCGGTCGGCCCCCGACGACGACAGCAGCTGCGTCACCATGCGCGACAGCGAGCGCACGTCGGCGCGCAGCCGGTCGAAGGGCTCGCCGGCCGGCAGCTCGTCCAGTCGGGCGACGAGCACCGCCACCGGCGTGCGCAGCGCGTGCGCCGCTTCGGCGGCGCGCCGCTGCTCGGCGCCGAGTTCGGCGTCGAGCCGCTCGATGCTGCGCCGCACCGCATCGGTCAGGTCGACGATCTCGGCCGGCGCCTGAGGCAGGTCGAGCGGAGGAAGCGGCCGCCCCGGACGGATCGCGCGCGCCCACGCGGCGGCCATCGCGACCGGCCGCAGCGCGCGGCCGATGACGAGCAGCGAGCCCCCGATCAGCAGCAGCGCGATCGGCAGCAGCGGCAGCAGGACATGGCCGCGGAACTCGTCGAGCACCTCGTCGCCGACCAGTCCGGCGGGGTCGTCCGCCATGTAGAAGACGATCCGGACCGGCGGGTCCGCTGCACCGACCACGTGCGACGCCGCGACACGCAGCCGGTCCGGCCCGTCGGGCCAGGCCAGCCAGTCGCGCGCGAGCTCGCCCGGCTGCAGCAGCCGGGGCGGGATCAGCGCCTCGTTTCTCCCGCCGAGCACCTGTCCGCCGGTGTCGACCAGCGCGAAGCCGTAGGCGTCGGGAAAGCGGTGGTAGATGTCGCCCGCGGCCGTGGCCATGCGCGCGACATCCTGTCCCGACGCGATGTAGGCGGCCTCCAGCCGCAGCACCTCGCGGCGCGTCAGGTCGAGCACCAGCGCATCGCGATCCGAGGCATCGAAGAACGCGACCAGCGCCAGGTTGGCGCTGATCACGACGGCGGCGATGGCGAGCAGCCGTCGCGTCAGGACCGCCTGGAGTCCACGGCGCGGCGCCGGCGACGCGGTCATTCGGCGCCGCCGGTGAGCATCCAGCCGACCCCCCGCACCGTGCGCAGCTCCACCCCGGCATCCGACGCCTCG
>JALORQ010000193.1 GCA_025458805.1 Rubrivivax sp. | reverse complement strand
GTCGGCATGCGGAACTCGTCCTTCACCCGGCGCACGATGTCGAGGTAGGGCATGCCGGGCTTGACCATCACCATGTCGGCGCCTTCGGCGATGTCGAGCGCGACCTCGCGCAGCGCCTCGTCGCTGTTGCCCGGGTCCATCTGGTAGACCTTCTTGTCGCTCTTGCCGAGGTTCTTCGCCGAGCCGACGGCGTCGCGGAACGGGCCGTAGAACGCGCTCGCGTACTTGGCGCTGTACGCCATGATGCGCGTGTGGATGTGGCCGGCCTCCTCGAGCGAGTCGCGGATCGCGCCGATGCGGCCGTCCATCATGTCGCTCGGGGCCACGATGTCGACGCCGGCCTCGGCCTGCACCAGGGCCTGCCGTCGCAGCACGGCCACCGTCTCGTCGTTGAGGATGTAGCCGCCGTCGTCGATCAGCCCGTCCTGGCCGTGCGTCGTGAACGGGTCGAGCGCGACGTCGGTGAGCAGCCCCAGGCCCGGGAAGCGCTTCTTCAGCTCGCGCACCGCAGTCGGCACCAGGCCGTCGGGGTTGGTGGCCTCGCGCCCGTCGGCGGTCTTGCGCGACGGGTCGATGACCGGGAACAGCGCCACCACCGGGATGCCCAGCGCGACGCACTCCTCGGCCACGCCGTACAGCCCGTCGAGGCTGCGCCGCTGGACCCCGGGCATGCTGGCCACGTCCTGCACGCGGTTCGTGCCCTCGAGCAGGAACACGGGCAGGATCAGGTCCTCGGGCGCGAGCCGCGTCTCTCGCACCAGGGCCCGCGTGAAGGCGTCGCGGCGCAGCCGGCGCGGGCGCGCGGCGGGGAAGGCGGCGGGGGCTCGGGGGTGGCTCATGGCGGCGCTCGCAGGGGTTGCGCGGGGGGCGGAGGAGGTCCGGCGCCGACGGCCGTCACCGCGGCCATGGCCGTCAAGAACTCCCTACGAAGTTCCCGGCTGGCGGCGCCGAGGCGCGACACCTAGACTGGTCGGCGAATGATAGCCGCGAGGCCGTCATTCCCTGCTTTTCCTCCCTGAGCAGGTGTCCCGCGGCGCGCGAGCGCCGCAGGGCTTGCCGCCCCGGCTTCGGCCGGGGCTTCTTTTTCTGCGGGCTGCTGCGCGTCCGCCGGCGCTCCAGGGTCGGCGCGCCCGGGATAATGTCCGCATGGGTACGTCGTATCTCTGGGTCAAGGCCTTCCACATCGTCTTCGTCGCGAGCTGGTTCGCCGGCCTGTTCTATCTGCCGCGAATCTTCGTCAACCTGGCGATGGTGCCGCCGGACAGCCACGCCGAGCGCGAGCGTCTGCTGCTGATGGCGCGCAAGCTCTATCGATTCGCGAGCCTGCTGATGATCCTCGCGATTGCGCTCGGACTCGTGCTGTGGCTCGGCTACGGCGTCGGGCTGGGCGCCGGCAACGGCTGGATGCATGCCAAGCTGCTGCTCGTCGTCGGCGTCATCGGCTACCACCACATGTGCCGCCGGCTGCTGCGCGGCTTCGAACAGCTGGCCAACCGGCGCAGCGACAAGTGGTATCGCGTCTTCAACGAGGTCTCGGTGCTGCTTTTCACCGCCACCGTCGTGCTGGTGGTCGTCAAGCCGTTCTGAGGCGCGGCGCGTGGCCGCCGCCGGGTCGCGACATCGCAGCACCGCGACGCCTCTGGCGTTCGCCTACCTGGCGCTCGTCGTCTACGCGAGCCTCTATCCGTTCGCCGGCTGGCAGCGGCCGCCCGCGCTGGGGTGGGCCGAGATGCTGCTGCTGCCGTGGCCGCCGTGGCGCGCGCCGTACGACGTCTGGTTCAACGTGCTCGGCTACCTGCCGCTCGGGCTGCTGATCGCGCTGGCCGTCCGGCGCTCCGGCGGGGGCGCGCTGGCCGCGCTGGCGCTGACCGTGCTGGCCGCGGCGGCGGTGTCGTACGCTGCCGAGGTCGCGCAGTCGGCGCTGCCCGGCCGCCACCCGTCGCTCAAGGACTGGGTCGCGAATGTCGGCGGCGCCGCGGGCGGTGCCCTGGCCGCCCTCGCGCTGCATGGCGCCGGGGCGGTCGGGCACTGGTCGGGGATGCGAGACCGCTGGTTCGTCCGCCGCAGCGCGGGGGCGCTCGCGCTGCTCGCGTTGTGGCCGGCGGGCCTGCTGTTCCCTGCCCCGGTGCCGCTGGCGCTCGGCCAGGTCGGCGGCGCGCTGCGCGACGCCGCGGTCGCCGCGCTCGACGGCGTGCCCTGGGCCGCCCAGGTGCACGCGGCGCTGCTGCGCGATGCCGCCGAGGCGGCGCTGGCGACCGCCCCGGTGCGGCCCGGCGCCGAGCTCGCGATGACCGCGCTCGGCCTGCTCGGTCCGTGCCTCGTGGCGTATTCCGTGATGCCGCCGGGCGCCCGCCGTGTCGTGCTGGCACTGGGGGCGGCGATGCTGGCGGTCGCCGGCATGACGCTGTCGACGCTGCTCAACTTCGGCCCGTCGCAGGCGCTGGCCTGGTGGACGCCGCTGGCCGGCCCGTCGCTCGCGGTCGGCGTTCTGACGGCGGCGCTGCTCGCGCCGCTGCCGATGCGGCTGTGCGCCGGCCTGGGGCTCGCCGTGCTGGCCGCGCTGGCGGCCCTGGTGGCCCAGGCGCCCGCGGATCCGTACTTCGCGCAGTCGCTGCAGGACTGGGAACAGGGGCGGTTCGTGCGCTTCCACGGGCTGGCCCAATGGCTGGGCTGGCTGTGGCCGTACGCGGCGATGGCGTGGCTGCTGGCGCGGCTGGGCCGGCGCGACTGAGCCCGGACGGCCCTCGAGCACCTCGGGCGGCTGCCTACAATCACCGGATGAGCTACTACGAGCGGCACGTCTTCTTCTGCCTCAACCAGCGCGACGGCGGCGAGGCCTGCTGCGCCCGGCACGAGGCGCAGGCGGCGTTCGACCACTGCAAGTCGCGCGTCAAGGCCGCCGGGCTGGCCGGGCCGGGCAAGGTGCGGGTCAACCGTGCCGGCTGCCTCGATCGCTGCGCCGGCGGTCCCGTGCTGGTGGTCTACCCCGAAGCCACCTGGTACACCTACGTCGACCGCGAGGACATCGACGAGATCGTCGACCGTCACCTCGTGCGCGGCGAGGTCGTCGAGCGCCTGCAGCTGCCGCCCGACGTGGGCCGATGAACTCGGCGACCGAGCGCCGCATCGTTTCCGGGCCCGCCGGCCCCATCGAGTGCGCGATCGACCGCCCGCCGGCGGGCGCGCCGGTGCGCGGGCAGGCGCTGCTGTGCCACCCTCACCCGCAGCACGGCGGCACGATGGACAACAAGGTCGTGCAGACGATGGCGCGCGCGCTGGTGCAGCTCGGCTACCGGGTCGTGCGCTTCAACTTCCGCGGCGTCGGCGGCTCGGGGGGCGCATGGGACCAGGGTCGCGGAGAGATCGACGACGCGCTTGCCGTCGCGACTGCGGTCTTCGACGTTCAGGGCCTGGCCGAACCCGCCGCGGCGTCCGGCGGATCATCGCTGGTCGTCGGCGGCTTCTCGTTCGGCGGCTTCGTCGCGGCTCGCGCGGCGGCGCGGCTCGCGGCGGCCGGGCGCGCCGTCGAGCGTCTCGTGCTCGTCGCGCCGGCGGCGCGCAACTTCGCGCTCGGCGAGGTCCCGGATGGCACGCTGGTCGTGCACGGCGAAGCCGACGACGTGGTGCCGCTGGCCGCGGTGCTCGACTGGGCCCGACCCCAGGTGCTGCCGGTGGTGGTGGTGCCGGGCGTGGGCCACTTCTTCCACGGCCAGCTGCCGCTGCTGCGCCGGATCATCGCCGACGCCTGGGCGTCGGCGCCGTCCCACTCCTGAAGCGATGACTGCCTGCCTACCCACCTGCCGCGACCTGCTGTCGCGATGGGCCCGCCGGGCCCTGCTCCTGATCGCCTGCGCCGCTTCCGGTGTCGCCCATGCCCAGATGCCGCAGCCGCCCGAGATCGCGGCCCGGCAGTACATCCTCGTGGACGTCTCCAGCGGCCAGGTGCTGGCGGAGCGGGAGGCCGATGCGCGCGCCGACCCGGCGTCGCTGACGAAGCTGATGACGGCCTACCTGGTCTTCAACGCGATCCGCGATCGCAAGCTGGCGCTCGATCAGCCGGTCGCGGTGTCGCAGCGCGCCTGGGACGAGCGCAAGTACGGCGGCTCGCTGATGTTCATCGACACGACGATGCGGCCGACGGTCGAGCAGCTCGTGCACGGCATGATCGTGCAGAGCGGGAACGATGCGTCGGTGGCGCTGGCCGAGGCGGTGGGCGGCAGCGTCGAGGGCTTCGTCGACATGATGAACCGACAGGCCGCGGCCTGGGGCCTGAAGAACACGCAGTTCCGCAACCCGACCGGCCTCACCGAGGCCGGCCACCACAGCAGCGCGCGCGACGTCGCGTTCGTCGCCGCCCGCATCGTCGCCGAACATCCCGAGCACTACCGGCTGTACTCGCTGCGCCACTACACCTTCAACAACATCAAGCAGGACAACCGCAACCTGCTGCTCGGCCGCGACCCGTCGGTCGACGGCATGAAGACCGGGTTCACCGAGGCGGCGGGCTACTGCCTGGTGGCCAGCGCAGCCCGCCAGACCCCCGCCGGGACGCGCCGGCTGCTCAGCGTCGTGCTCGGCACCGCGTCGCGCGAGGCACGGGCCGGCGAGAGCCTGAAGCTGCTCAACTGGGGCTGGCAGGCCTGGGACGCGGTGCGGCTCTTCGACGCCGGGCAGCCGGTGGCCACGGTGCCGGTCTGGAAGGGCGCCTCGTCCGAGGCGCGGCTCGGGGCGCCGGGCCCGCTCGTCGTCAGCGTGCCGCGCGGCGAAGGCGGCCGGCTGCGCACGACGGTCGAGCGCACCGACCCGCTGGTGGCCCCGCTGGCGCAGGGCCAGCGCGTCGGCACCATCAAGGTCACCACCGTCGCCGGCGCGACGGTGGCCGAGGTGCCGCTGGTCGTGCAGCAGCCGGTCGAGCTCGCCGGCATCCTCGGCCGCGCGTGGGACGCGCTGCGGCTGTGGATCAAGTAACCTCGCCCGAGCTTCCGGAGACACCGATGCCCGCCGTTCTTCCCGACCACCTCTGCTACCTCAACGGCGCGTGGCTGCCGCTCGGCGAGGCGAAGGTCTCCGTGCTCGACCGCGGCTTCATCTTCGGCGACGGCGTCTACGAGGTCGTGCCGGTCTACGGCCGGCGGCTGTTCCGCTTCGGCGAGCACATGGAGCGCCTCGACCGCAGCCGGCCGAGCGCACCGGTGCCGCCGACCAGCTGGTCTACATCGAGGTCACGCGCGGGGTCGCGCCGCGCGACCACGTGATGCCCGAGGGCATCGAGCCGACCGTCTTCATGATGGCCAACCCGATGAAGCCGCCCAGCGCCGAGCAGCGGCACCACGGCGTCGCGTGCACGACGGCGCGCGACTTCCGCTGGGAGCGCGGCGACATCAAGAGCATCAGCCTGCTCGGCAACGTGCTGGCGCGCCAGATGTCGGCCGACCACGGCGCGGTCGAGACGATCATGTTCCGCGACGGCTGGCTCACCGAGGCCGCGGCGAGCAACGTCTGGATCGTCCACGAGGGCGCGCTGCTCGGGCCGCCGAAGAGCGAGCACGTGCTCGAGGGCATCCGCGTCGACCTGCTGCGCGAGCTGTGCGACGACTGCGGCATCGCCTACAACCTGCGGCCGGTCTCGGAGGCCGACGTGCGCGCCGCCGACGAGGTGCTGCTCAGCTCGGCCACCAAGGAGGTGCTGCCGGTCACGCGCATCGACGGCGAACCGGTCGGCCACGGCGCGCTGCGCGGCAAGCCCGGCCCGGTCTATGCCCGCCTGTACGAGGCCTACCAGCGGGCCAAGGTCGAGCAGTCGATCTGACCGAAGCCGTCCGCGCCCTGTCCAGTCCTGCGGTCGTCGCCCGACGGCCGCGCCGGAGACCGCGATGCCCGACATCCCGCCCGAGGCGAGCCTGATCGAGTACCCCAGCGCATTCCCGATCAAGGTCATGGGCGCCCGCGTGCCCGGCTTCGTCGAGGCCATCGTCGAGGTGGCCCGTCGCCACGACCCGGGCTTCGATGCCGCGAGCATCGAGACGCGACCGAGCCGCGGCGGAAACTATCTCGGCATCACCATCACGGTGACGGCGACCAGCCGCGAGCAGCTCGACGACCTCTACCGTGCGCTGTCGGGGCACCCGATGGTCAAGGTCGTGCTCTAGGCGAAGGGGCTCAGCTCGGCGGCGCAGCCATGCGCGCGTCGACCTCGCGCAGCTTGAGCACGGCGCCCGGTTCGCCTTCGCGCGCCGCCGCGGCGTACCAGTAGCGCGCCAGGCGCAGGTCGCGCTCGACGCCCTCTCCGGATTCGTACATCGACGCGAGCAGGTAGGCGGCGTCGACGTCGCCGCGGTTGGCCGCCTCGCGATACCAGCGCGCCGCCTCGGCCGGCTGGCGCGGCCGGCCCCGGCCGAGGTAGTAGGCGGTGGCGAGCTCGACCTGCGCCTCGACGCTGCCGCCGTGGGCGGCGATCTCGTACCAGCCACAGGCGCGAGCGAGGTCGGGTGCGCCGAACTCGCCCGCCTCGAACGCCCGCCCGAGCGCGAGCTGGGCCGTGACGAACCCGCCACCGGCGGCGCGCTCGAGCCAGCGTCGCGCCGCCTCGGCGCTGGACGCCGGCATCTCGCCGCGCAGATGCATCACGCCGAGGTTGAACTGCGCCGCCGGCACGCCGCGGGCCGCCAGTCCCTCGAAGGCACGGCGTGCCTGGTCGACGCGCCCGCTCTCGTAGTCGAGCAGCGCGCGGTCGACCTCGGCCTGCAGGGCAGGGGCCAGCGGCGGCGCCGCGCCTGCGGCCGTGGCGAGCGCGACCAGACCCGCGAGCAGCGCGTCGCGCAGGCGCACTACGCCGCCAGCAGCTGCCGCAGCACGAACGGCAGGATGCCGCCGTGCCGGTAGTAGTCGACCTCGATCGCGGTGTCGATGCGCAGCGTCACCGGGACCTCGCGCGTCGTGCCGTCGGGCTTCGTGATCACCAGCGTCGCGTCGCTCTGCGGCCGGATCTCGGCGCCCAGCCGCACGTCGATCGTCTCGTCGCCGACGAGCCCCAGGCTCTCCCACGAGTCGCCCGGCTTGAACTGCAGCGGCAGCACGCCCATCCCGATCAGGTTGCTGCGGTGGATGCGCTCGAAGCTCTTCGCGACCACCGCCTTGATGCCCAGCAGCTGCGTGCCCTTGGCGGCCCAGTCGCGGCTCGAGCCGGTGCCGTACTCCTCGCCGGCGAACACGACGGTGGGCACGCCGGCCGCGACGTACTTCATCGCGGCGTCGTAGATCGCCATCTTCGTGCCCTTGCCGTCGCCGTCGGCCTGGTAGACCGTGTAGCCGCCTTCCTCGCGGCTGCCGTCCTCGCGCGGCGGCAGCATCAGGTTCTTCACGCGCACGTTGGCGAACGTGCCGCGCATCATCACCTCGTGGTTGCCGCGGCGCGCGCCGTAGCTGTTGAAGTCGGCCTTGAGCACGCCGTTCTCGACCAGGTACCGGCCTGCCGGCGTCGTCTCCTTGAAGCTGCCGGCCGGGCTGATGTGGTCGGTGGTGATGCTGTCGCCGAACAGCGCCATCACCTTCGCGCCCCTGACCCCGGCGTCCAGCGGCCTGGGCTGCATCTCGAAGCCGTCGAAGAACGGCGGTCTGGCGATGTAGGTGCTCTGCGGCCAGTCGTAGACCTGGCCCTTGCTGCCCTTGATGTCGTTCCAGAGCTTGCCCGGCTTGTCCTTGACCTTGGCGTAGTTGGCCCTGAACGCCCTCGGGTCCATCGCCAGCTTCATCAGCTTGTAGACCTCGTCGCTGGTCGGCCAGATGTCGCCGAGGAACACCGGCTTGCCCTTCCTGCCGAGTCCCACCGGCTCGGTCATCAGGTCCTTCGTCACGTTGCCCGCGATGGCGTAGGCGACGACGAGCGGCGGGCTGGCCAGGAAGTTGGCCTTCAGGTTGGGGTGGATGCGGGCCTCGAAGTTGCGGTTGCCCGACAGCACGGCGGCGCACACCAGGTCGTTGTCGGTGATGACCTTGTTGAGCTCGGCCGTCAGGTCGCCCGCGTTGCCGATGCACGTGGTGCAGCCGTACGCGGCGACGCTGAAGCCCAGCTTCTCGAGGTAGGGCAGCAGCTTCGCCTTCTCGAGGTACTCGGTGACGATGCGCGAGCCGGGGGCCAGCGAGGTCTTGATGTGCGGGGCCACCTTGAGCCCGGCCTCGACGGCCTTCTTGGCCAGCAGGCCGGCGGCCAGCAGCACGCCCGGGTTGCTGGTGTTGGTGCAGCTGGTGATGGCGGCGATCAGCACGTCGCCGTTGCGCACGTCGATGCCCGAGTCGGTCCTGAACACCTGCGCGAGCTTGTCGGCCGGCTGGTTGAAGCCGTTCTCGGCCACCGGCTTGCTGAACAGCTCGGAGAACTTCGAGCTCAGGTGCGTGATCTCGATCCGGTCCTGCGGGCGCTTCGGCCCGGCCAGGCTGGGCGCGACGGTGGACAGGTCGAGCCGGACGACGCTGGTGTAGTCGATCTCGCCTGCCCTGGGCACGCCGAACATCTTCTGGGCACGGAAGTAGGCCTCGAAGGCCTCGATCTCGGCCTTGCTGCGGCCGGTGCCCTTGAAGTACTCGACGGTGCGCTCGTCCACCGGGAAGAAGCCCATCGTCGCGCCGTACTCGGGCGCCATGTTGGCGATCGTGGCGCGGTCGGGCAGGGCCAGGGTCCGCGTGCCCTCGCCGAAGAACTCGACGAACTTGCCCACCACCTTGTGCTTGCGCAGGATCTCGGTGACGGTCAGCACCAGGTCGGTGGCAGCTTGCCGGTGAGCTCGAAGCCGACGACGTCCGGCGTCAGGAAGTACACCGGCTGGCCGAGCATCCCGGCTTCGGCTTCGATGCCGCCCACGCCCCAGCCGACCACGCCGATGCCGTTGATCATCGTCGTGTGGCTGTCGGTGCCGACCAGCGTGTCGGGGTAGTAGAGGGCATCGGCGCCGCGGCCGGCCTTGTGCACGCCGCGCGCCAGGTACTCCAGGTTGACCTGGTGCACGATGCCGAAGCCCGGGGGCACGACGCCGAAGGTGTCGAAGGCCTGCATGCCCCACTTCATGAACTGGTAGCGCTCCTGGTTGCGCTGGAACTCCAGCTTCATGTTGAGGTCGAGCGCCTTCTTCGAGCCGAAGTGGTCGATCATGACCGAGTGGTCGACCACCAGGTCCACGGGTACCAGCGGCTCGATCGTCTTCGGGTTCTTGCCGAGATCGGCGGCGACGTTGCGCATCGCCGCCAGATCGGCGAGCAGCGGCACGCCGGTGAAGTCCTGCAGCACGACGCGGGCGACGACGAACGGGATCTCGTTCACGCGCTCGGCGTCGGGCCTCCAGTTGGCCAGTTGCTCGACGTGCTCGGCCGTGACCTTGCGGCCGTCGCAGTTGCGCAGCACGCTTTCGAGCACGATGCGCAGGCTGACCGGCAGCCGGTCGACGTTGGGAAACTGCCGCGCCAGTGCCGGCAGCGAATGGAACCGTCCCTCCTTGCCGGAGGCGGTCTTGAAGGTCTTGAGCGTCTTCGGGAATGCGTGCGGCATGGCGGTGACTGCAGGGGCGGCACGCGCCGACCCGGGGGAGTTCGGACGCGGCGATTATGCGGCGGCGGGCGACGCGGCCCGGCGCGCGGCGGGTCGGGCGGGCGGATCGCGCCCGGCCGTCAGGGAGCGCCGATCAGCAGGAAGAAGCGGAAGTTCTCGCTCTTGCCGTAGCCGATGCCGGCGTAGACCGGCCCGAAGAAGGTGTCGGCCCCCAGGAACAGCGATCCCGACCAGAGCGTGCCCGGAGGATCGACGACGGTCAGACCGCCGTTGATGCGGCCGACCTCGGCCGACAGCCCGACGTAGAACCCCGATCCCAGCAGGTCGGGCAGGGGTATCGTCCGGTTGTAGTACTGCACCCGTCCGAACGCGTACTCGTCGCCGGCGAACTCGTCGATGCGGTAGCCCGACAGGCGCAGCGGGCCGCCGAGCGTGAAGTACTCGTACCCCGGCAGCGTCGATCCGAGCGACGACCCGCCGCTCAGCTCGAGGTTGAGCGTATGCGGTCCCCAGCTGCGGATGGCGCGAACCGCGAGGTGGACCCGTTCGTACTCGCGGTCGGAGCCGAGGCCCTCGCGCGCGGCGTACGCGTCGGCGAAGACACCGTAGCCGGAGCGCGGAAACCAAGCGGCATCGGTCTGGTCGATGAACAGAGAGGCCCTCGCGCCTGCCGTGCGCTCACGAACCGCCGGCAGCACCGACAAGCCGGTCTCGACCTCGGCATCGACCCTCCCCCAGCTCGGGCCGGCGCGCAGAAGTCCCCAGGTGCCGAGCGTGACACCCAAGGAAACGGTGCCGACATTCGTCAGGTAGTCCGCGAATCGGCTGTCACCCAGATAGACCGGCTGGACCGTTCGCCCGATGGCCGCCGACGGCGCGATGAACCAGGGGCCGGTCGTGGACAAGGGCTGGAACAGCTCGGTCGACAGCGACGTCGTCTGGCCGATCTGCGCCTCGGTGACCCACTCGGCGCCGAGCGAGTTGAGCCAGGTCCGTCGCACCTGCACGAGCAGGTTGAACTGGCTCTCGGCCTCGAAGTCGGTCGCCAGCCCGAGGCCGAAGCGCAGGTAGTCCGGACCCCACGCCTTCTCGACCGGCTCGATGGCGAGCGTCCGCCGCACCCCGTCGCCGAAGAGCCGGTACGAGATCGACTCGTAGTCGCGCGTGCCGAAGATGCGGCGCAGGTCGCCGCCGACCTGTGCCTCGGTCAGCGGTTCGCCCGGACGGCTGTCGACGAGCTGCGAGACGACCTCGGGGTTCGTGCGCTGCAGCCCGTCGACACGGATCTCGTCGACCGTGCCGAGGTCGGTGGCGGACCGCTGCCGGTCGCTGCGCCACTCGGCGTAGCGCTCGGGCGGCAGGCTGTAGCGCGCCAGCCGGTCGGCGACCGCCCGCGTCGCCTCCTCACCGATGCGGATCGCGTCGGCGCCGCGGTCGAAGCTGGACGAGGAGATGTCGCCGAGCTCGGGCGCGACGAGCACGTCGCGATCGCCCAGGCTGCGGATCTGCGCGTCGACGGTCTGCTTGCCGAGGAAGTTGATGAGCTGGCTGCTGACACTGAGCGCCGAGGTCAGCTCGCTGCGCTTGTACGGCGGCGTCGAGATGTTGACCGCGATGACGACATCGCCGCAGAGCCGGCGCGCCTCGTCGATCGGCAGGTTGTTGGCGATGCCGCCGTCGACGAGCAGCCGGCCGTCGCGCTCGACCGGCGTCAGCGCCCCGGGCACCGACATGCTGGCACGCATCGCCTGCGACAGGCTGCCGTCCTTCATCACGACGGATTCGCCGGTCTCGATGTCGGTGGCCATCGCACGGAACGGGATCGGCAGCTTGTCGAAGTCGGTGACCGAGAAGGAAGGCGCCGCGAGGTCGCGGAAGAACGATTCGATCGAGACGCCGGCGATCAGCCCCTTGGGTAGCTTGAGCCCGTCGTCGCCGATGCCGTACTCGGGGGCGAACAGGGTCTTGAAGTCGTCGAGCTTGCGCCGCACCGCGATCTCGGCGCGTGGCGGCTGGTCGCGGAAGATGGCGTCCCAGTCGGCCGCCAGCACCAGCTTCTCCATCTCGGCGGGCGTGCGTCCGGCCGCGAAGGTCGCGCCGACGATGGCCCCCATGCTGGTGCCGGTGACGCAGTGCACCGGCACGCGCAGTTCGTCGAGCACCTTGAGCACGCCGACATGCGCGAGCCCGCGTGCGCCACCCCCCGACAGCGCCAGGCCGATCCGGGGGGCGCCGTCGGTGGCCGGCTTGCCGGCGGCCTGGGCGCCGGCGATGCCGCACCACGTCGAAGCGGCCGCCGCGGCGGCGATGGCGATCCGCACCTTCGACGATCGATCTCGGCCCGCGGTGCGTCGGGGTTCAGGCATGCTCATGGACTTCGATTCTGCGGCAGGTCGCAGCTCGCGCGTCGACGGTGGTTCGCGAGCGACGGGCCCTGCCTCGTCGGGGCTGCGCCCGCTGTCCGGCCGTGACCCTGAGGCTATGATCTCCGCCGCACGCGCATCGAGGGCATGCGCACCGCCCCGAAGGAATCCGACCATGGCCAGCACTTCCGCTTCGAAGACCTCGAAAAGACTGCAGGCGGCGCTGCTGCTCGCCGGTGCGCTCGCCGCCGGCCCGGCGGCCGCGCAGGGCAATGCGCAGGGTCTGCTCGACAACAGCTTCGTCTTCAATGCCGGCGGCTTCCTGCTGAGCACCGACGTCGAGGCGACGCTGAACGGCCAGTCGACGGTCAACCCCCAGCTGGACTTCAACGAGACCTTCGGGCTGGGCGACGACGCGACCCGCGCCCGCGTCGACGCGCTTTGGCGCATCACCCCGCGTCACCACCTGCGGTTCATGTACTTCAACAACACCGAGACCCGCACCCGCGTCATCGATCGGGACGTCGAGTGGGGTGACTACGTCTTCCTGGCCAACGGCGAGATCAGCGCAGAGACGAGCTTCAAGGTCTACCAGCTCTCGTACGAGTACGCCTTCGCCAAGGCGCCTGCCTACGAATGGGCGGCCAGCCTCGGGGTGCACGTGACCGACCTCGGCCTTTCTCTCGCCGGAAATGCCAACGTCGTGCGACCCGACGGCAGCGTGGTCGCCGCCGGTTTTGCGACCGAGGCCGGCGAGGCGCTGGCACCGCTGCCGGTGATCGGTCTTCGCGCCGGATGGGCCTTCGCGCCGAACTGGTACCTCGACGCGCAGGCCCAGCTGTTCGGGCTCAGCGTCGACGAGTACGACGGCTCGTGGTCCGATCTGCGGCTGGGCGTGACCTGGATGTTCCACCGTCACTTCGGCGTCGGGCTCGGCTACAACCGCTTCGCGGTCGACGTCGACGTCGAGAAGACGAACTTCAACGGCAACCTGAAGGTCAGCTACTCCGGTCTCCAACTCTACTTGACGGGCACGTTCTGACCGGGGGCTAGTGGCCTGCGCACAATCGGGCGCATGGTCGATGCCCTGCTGAAGCTCGTGCACGTCGCCGCCGTGGTGGTCTGGATCGGTGGCATGGTGTTCGCTCATTTCTTCCTGCGCCCCGCGCTCGGCGTGCTCGAGCCGCCGCAGCGCACGGCGCTGATGTCGGCGGTGCTCGGTCGCTTCTTCGCCGCCGTGATGGTGGCCTCGCTCGCGGTCTGGGCCAGCGGCCTGTGGATGATCGGCCGTGCCGCGAAGCAGGTCGTGCAGTCCGGCGGCAGCTTCGCGATGCCCGGCTACTGGTGGGCGATGGCGCTGCTCGGCACGGTGATGGTGGCGATCTTCCTGCACATCCGCTTCGCACCCTACCGCCGACTGCGCGCCGCGGTCGGCGCCGGGCAGACCGCGGCCGCGGCCGCGGCGCTGGCGCAGGTCCGGCAGTGGGTCGGCGTCAACCTCGCGATCGGCATTGCGATCCTCGTCGTGACGCTGCTGCGCTGGCCGGTCTGAGACTGTCACCGGCCTGATCCGCCGTCCCCCGGACGCCTCGGGGCGCCGGGTGACGTTGCAGGCCCGTCCGGCGGGTCTCAGGCGACCTGGACCTCGCGCGCGGTCGCCGCGTACTCCTCGATCTGGTCGAAGTTCATGTAGCGGTAGACGCTGGCTGCATCCTTGTTGATGATGCCCATCGCCTCGTGATACTCGGCCAGCGTCGGGATGCGGCCGAGCTTCGAGCACACCGCGGCCAACTCGGCCGAGCCCAGGAACACGTTGGCGTTCTTGCCCAGGCGGTTCGGGAAGTTGCGCGTGCTGGTCGACATCACGGTCGCGCCCTCGCGGACCTGCGCCTGGTTGCCCATGCACAGGCTGCAGCCGGGCATCTCGGTGCGCGCGCCGGCAGTGCCGAAGGTGGCGTAGTGGCCTTCCTTGATGAGCTCGTTCTGGTCCATCTTGGTCGGCGGTGCCACCCACAGCTTGACCGGGATGTCGCGCGCGCCGCCGAGCAGCTTGGCCGCCGCGCGGAAGTGCCCGATGTTGGTCATGCACGAGCCGATGAAGGCCTCGTCGATCTTGGTGCCCGACACCTCCGACATGAACTTGGCGTCGTCCGGGTCATTCGGGCAGCACACGATCGGCTCCTTGATGTCGGCGAGGTCGATCTCGATGACCGCGGCGTACTCGGCGTCCTTGTCGGCTTCCAGGAGCTGCGGGTTCGCCAGCCAGGCCTCGACCGCCTTGATGCGGCGCTCGAGCGTGCGGCGGTCCTGGTAGCCGTCGGCGATCATGTTCTTCATCAGCACGATGTTGCTGGTGAGGTACTCCTTGATCGGCTCCGGGTCGAGCTTGATCGTGCAGCCGGCGGCCGAGCGCTCGGCCGAGGCGTCGCTGAGCTCGAAGGCCTGCTCCACCTTCAGGTCGGGCAGGCCCTCGATCTCGAGGATGCGGCCCGAGAACACGTTCTTCTTGCCCTTCTTCTCGACCGTCAGCAGGCCGGCCTTGATCGCGTACAGCGGGATCGCGTGCACCAGGTCGCGCAGCGTCACGCCCGGCTGCATCCGGCCCTTGAAGCGCACCAGCACCGACTCGGGCATGTCCAGCGGCATCACGCCGGTGGCTGCGCCGAAGGCCACCAGGCCCGAACCGGCGGGGAAGCTGATGCCGATCGGGAAGCGCGTGTGGCTGTCGCCGCCGGTGCCGACCGTATCCGGCAGCAGCAGGCGGTTGAGCCAGCTGTGGATCACGCCATCGCCGGGGCGCAGCGCCACGCCGCCGCGGCTGCTGATGAAGCTCGGCAGCTCGCGGTGCATCTTCACGTCGACCGCCTTCGGGTAGGCGGCGGTGTGGCAGAACGACTGCATCACGAGGTCGGCGCTGAAGCCCAGGCAGGCCAGGTCCTTCAGCTCGTCGCGCGTCATCGGGCCGGTGGTGTCCTGGCTGCCGACGGTGGTCATGCGCGGCTCGCAGTAGGTGCCCGGGCGGATGCCCTGGACCTTCCCGTCAATGTCCGGCAGGCCGCAGGCGCGGCCGACCATCTTCTGCGCCAGCGTGAAGCCCTTGCCGCTGTCCTGCGGCGCCTTGGGCAGGCGGAACGCGGTGGAGGCGGGCAGGCCGAGGAAGTCGCGCGCCTTGGCGGTCAGCGAGCGGCCGATGATCAGGTTGATGCGGCCGCCGGCGCGCACCTCGTCGAGCAGCACCTCGCTCTTCAGCGCGAACTCGGCCGCCGTGGTGCCGCCCTTGGTGATCTTCCCGTCGTAGGGGTGGATGTCGATCACGTCGCCCATCTCGAACTTCGAGACGTCGACCTCGATCGGCAGCGAGCCCGAGTCTTCCTGCGTGTTGAAGAAGATCGGCGCGATCTTGCCGCCCAGCGTGACGCCGCCGAAGCGCTTGTTCGGCACGAAGGGGATGTCCTGG